>JAUUNK010000056.1 GCA_030844565.1 Bacteroides ovatus | reverse complement strand
CAGCCAAAGCTGGCAAATTATTGAGCGAACAAAAACCATATACTTTGACATTCGGACGTATTTATGACGGAGATGAGATGATTGATGAAGTGCTCGTCAGCCTTTTCCGTGCTCCTCATTCATATACGGGAGAAGACAGCACGGAAATCACGTGTCATGGTTCCACTTATATTCTTCAACAGGTAATGCAGTTGCTTATTAAAAACGGTTGCCGCATGGCCCAGCCGGGAGAATATACACAACGTGCTTTCCTCAATGGAAAGATGGATTTAAGTCAGGCAGAAGCTGTGGCGGACTTGATTGCTTCTTCATCTGCTGCCACTCACCGATTGGCAATGAGCCAGATGCGGGGTGGATTCAGTAAAGAGCTGACAGATCTACGCAACAAGTTGTTGAATTTCACTTCCATGATTGAATTGGAGTTGGATTTCAGCGAAGAGGATGTGGAATTTGCCGATCGTTCGGCATTAAGGAAACTGGCAGATGAAATTGAACAGGTCATTTCACGGTTGGCTCATTCATTTAGTGTCGGCAACGCCATTAAGAATGGTGTTCCCGTAGCTATCATCGGTGAAACAAATGCCGGAAAATCGACTTTACTGAATGTATTATTGAATGAGGATAAAGCCATTGTCAGTGATATTCACGGGACAACACGTGATGTAATCGAAGATACTGTCAATATCGGAGGAATCACTTTCCGGTTCATTGATACCGCCGGAATCCGGGAAACCAATGACACGATTGAAAGTTTGGGTATTGAACGGACTTTTCAGAAGTTGGATCAGGCGGAGATTGTTCTTTGGATGATAGATGCTGTGAATGCCGCCTCTCAAATTGAACAGTTATCGGAGAAAATAATTCCACGTTGCGAAGGAAAACATTTGATTGTTGTATTCAATAAGGCTGATTTGATTGAAGGTAAACAGAAAGAGGATTTATTATCTTTATTAAAAGACTTCCCCAAAGAATCTACGGAATCTATTTTCATCTCGGCCAAACAACGGGAGAATACAAGTGAGTTACAAAAAATGCTTATTGATGCAGCACACTTGCCTACAGTGACACAGAATGATATTATTGTAACAAATGTAAGGCATTACGAAGCTTTAAACAAAGCTTTGGAAGCTATTCATAGAGTACAAAACGGACTTGATTCGCAGATTTCCGGAGATTTTCTTTCGCAAGATATACGAGAGTGTATCTTCTTTATTTCGGACATAGCGGGGGAGGTTACGAATGATATGGTGCTTCAAAATATCTTTCAACATTTTTGCATCGGGAAATGATATATCGCAATTAACCGCAACGAATTAGAACCAACTATAATGAAGTCGCTGAAATTCAGCGGCTTTTTTATTTACCCCAAATCCAGTTCATAGCGATTGGATAGTGTTGTTCACCATATTTTTCTACCGTATTTCTACCGCGAAACAAATTGGGATTTGTCCCCGATGTCACAGTGACGCATTTGTTGTCGTGTGTTGACAATGGTTTACGTGTGTTGACAAAAAAGAGGAGAAATAAAGAGATATACCTCAATTAAAAATAGAAAAATATGGAAGTAAGAAAGATTTGCCAATGGTGTGGAAAACCATTCATTGCGAAGAAAACAACGACTTGCTATTGCAGTCACCAGTGCTCTAATCTCGGCTACAAGGAACGTATTCGAGAACGTAAACGCCAACTGAAAAAGATACAGGAACTGCTGGAGCCCAAACAGGCAGCAGAAGGACAAGACTTCTTCTCTTTTGCACAAGCGGCACAGTTAATGGGTGTAACTCGCCAGTATGTTTATAAATTGGTGAAGGAATCCAAGCTAAGAGCTTCACGAATCAGTGGGAAGAAATCTCTCATTCGGCGTGCGGATATTGAGCTAATGTTAAAGACAAAGCCTTATGAACGTATTGTTCCAAAGGACGAATTTGACATGAGCGAGTATTATACTGCTGAGCAAATTGCCGAGAAATATAAGGTCAACACAAAATGGGTATGGACTTACACAAGAGAACGTGATATTCCCAAAGTCAGAATCCGTCAATTCAATTATTACAGCAAGAAACATATTGATGCTGTCTTTGCCAAATACAAGACGGATGATGCATTGACAGAATGGTACACACCGGAAGATATAGAGAAAAAGTATGGAATGACACGTGTCGCTATCCGTTCTCATGTCTATCGAAACAATATCCCCTCAAAGAAAGAACATGGTCAGATATTCTATTCCAAACTGCACTTTGATCTGTCGAAGAAAACAACAGAAGATGATTCATCGGAATACTATACCGTACAGGAAGCCATGAAGAAATATAGTCTTTCCAGAGATTCTGTTTATGGAGTTTTACAATTCCACAAAATCAAACGTGAAAAGAAAGGTCGTTTCGTGAGATTCCTGAAAGTGGAATTTGACCATGTAATGGGAGCCCGAAAATAAGACTAATCCTGAATTTATGCAGACCAGAAAATGATTCTAAAAATGAGCATTGTCTGTGTCAAGCCATTCCGGACATTTGCAGCAAATCAAGTATAAACTAATAATAATTGTAACCATGTTAGAATGTAAAACAGTAACATTGAGAACACGTCCTTTGAAACATGGGATGCTTTCTTTCTATCTGGATTATTATCCGGGGTATCGTGACCAGGAAACAATGAAGACCATCCGTCACGAAGGATTGAACATTTATATTTATGCCAATCCTAAGAATGAACGTGAACGCAACTTCAATGCAACTATGTCGGAAAAGGCGGAAGCCATCCGATGCCGACGCTTTGAATCTATCGTTAATGACAGGTATGATTTCTTTGACAGGCACAAACTCAAAGCAGATTTTCTGGAATACTACCGCAAGCAGCTTCGCAAGCATGACCAAAAGTGGGAATTTGTGTACCACCATTTCTACAACTTCGTTCATGGCAAATGTACTTTTGAAGAAATTGATATTGACCTTTGTAATAAGTTCCGGGAGTATCTGCTAAATGCCAAGCAACTCAGGCGTGACGGTCGCATTTCAAAGAACTCTGCTTCCGGCTATTGGTCAACATTCAGGGGACTTTTGAAAATCCTTTATTGCAATCGGCTAATCAAAACCAATATCAATGACTTTTTGGATAAAATCGAAACAGAAGATACTCCAAAAGACTATCTAAGTGTGGAAGAACTTTACAAATTGGCTGAGACACCTTGCAAAAAGCCGATTCTGAAGACAGCAGCATTGTTTTCATGTTTGACCAGTCTCAGAATCAGCGATATACTATCGTTACAATGGCATGAAATCGTTGACTTTGCAGCCGGAGGGAAATGTGTCCATACAATTACCCAAAAGACCAAAACAGAGGACATCATTCCAATCAGCGACGAAGCCCTGCAATTAATCGGCTATTCTCCGGAAAAAACCGGATTAGTATTTAAAGGATTGAAACGAAGTTGGACACAGCATCCCATGAAAGAATGGATTCGCGAAGCCGGTATCACCAAGAATATCACTTTCCACTCCTACCGAAGAACATATGCAACACTTCAAGGAGCAGCCGGCACAGATATACGTACCATTCAAAGTAATATGGCACATAAAAGTATCACCACGACACAACGGTACATGAAAGTTGTGGACAGTAACAAGCGTGAAGCCAGCAACAGAATCTCTTTAATCCGCAAGTAAGAATTAAGGTTCAAATAATCCCGTTTTTACAGCTCAGAGTATGATATTTTGCATCAAATCATACTCTGAGCGTATTTTTTCTTAAATTCTGAACGATTATCTATTACAAACAGCAACTATTTGGAAATCTGCATATACATTTGTCTTATTGTAAAACTCAAACAGTATCAGTTTATGACGAATAGTATTAAAATCTCTCCTCAAAGAACCAGTTTCATACTTTCAGTAAGTGTCATCCTTTACTGGGCAACAGATTCCTATTTATATCTCAGTTGCCATATCAACCTGATGGAGTATTCCACTCCAGCTATTTTATATATCACGGCAATGATACTCGCCTGTGGAGTACTTCAGCGTTTCTTTTTCCGATTCATTACAAAGAATGAATTGGGTTTGTCTTTTGGCAAGCAAGTAAGACCTCTACCCGAACAAATTAAGGAGATTAATCCGGAGTGCCCAAAGGACAAGGATATAAATCCGGGAAACTTAGTTGTAAAACATGATTATATGGATAATTATGAAGTGCGTGTCGCCGAAATTGAATGTGAAAAAGCAGAAAGGCAGGCAGACATTAAGCGTGTCATTCATGAATATACCACATTTGTAATGACGGAATTTCTTTCAAAAGAAAATCTTGAAATTCTGCATGAAAACATAGAGTATTTTGCGCACGGACAGTCTGATTTATACAAGCCAATCCGTTCAAGATTAGATTATCCCCTCCGTTCTATCGACCTAATGCACTTTGTGTGGAACATCGGAGAGAGATTGGGCATTTCTCTTATAGATAGAGCAACATTCATACATACTATATTCCCACATGAACTAAAAGATGCTTCGATTAAATATCTGGCTAAAAATCTCCGGACATGCGGAGTTTGCAAAATAGCCCTTGATATTCCTAAAACCGGAGATTATCACTTCAAATGTATGAAAGAAGCCCAAGAATAAAAAGCAAATTCAACCGATTAGGGTTATTCAACACAGACTGAAATATTATTGCCTTCTGATAGTTGTCAGCATTACATCATTGTGTTGGTTTGCAGCATGTTTAACAAAAACAATGTTATATCATGCAAAGAAACAAATTAACCTTCAATGACCTACCGGAAGTGGTAGGCGAACTCTGCGAGAGAATCTCAAGTATGGAAAATCTGCTGACAGAAAAACTTCATCAGCAGCATAACGAAGTAAAAAAGGACACTCATGTGCCTATGACCGTCGATGAAGTCTGCGAGTATCTGGGTATCTCAAAATCATCCTTTTATTACAAAGCCAAGCATGGTGGTATTCCAATCATCAAACAAGGAAAACACTTGTTTGTCTATCGTGATGAATTGGACAAATGGTTGGAAAGCGGCAGAAAAGGAGAATCGCCTATAAGCATAGAAGAAGAACACGCCCAAATGCTTGCAACTACACGTCGCAAAGCCAATCCTAAAAGCTGGTGAGTATGGAAACGATAGCACCCATTGAAGATCTTGCTCAGGTCGCTACAAGATGGCAAGATACAATGCTCAGCTTGGAAAAGGAATACGAACAGGAGCCGGAAGTTCTGAAAATAGGCGGAGTACCTATCGGGACATTGGGAAATTTCAGTGCATCCATAGGCAAGGCTAAAAGCAAAAAGACTTTCAATGTTTCCGCTATGGTGGCAGCAGCTTTGTCCGGAAAGGAAGTCATTAACTACACAACGGATTTCCCAGAAGGAAAGAACCGCATCCTTTACATTGACACTGAGCAGAGTCAGAACCATTGTATGATTGTGATGCATCGTATCATGCAACTGGCAGAGTTGCCGGCCAATGAGGATTGCGACCGTTTCTATTTTCTCGCTCTACGCAAGTTCAATCCGAAGGAGCGTTTGGCTATCATAGACGATGCCATCAGTCAGATTGATGGTCTCGGTTTCGTGGTGATTGACGGAATCCGCGACTTGGTCTATGACATTAATTCTCCGAGCGAAGCCACATGCGTAATCTCCAAACTCATGCAGTGGACTGACGAATTCCAGATTCATCTTCACACCATCCTTCATCAGAACAAAAGCGATGAAAATGCCCGTGGACACATTGGCACGGAAATCAACAACAAGGCTGAGACTGTCATCCAAATCGAAAAAGACAAGGACGACAGTAACATCAGCAAAGTGGAAAGTGTGCATACCCGTTCCAAAGACTTTCTGCCATTTGCCTTCTGCATCAATGACCAATCACTTCCCGAACTTCTGCCGGACTATGTGCCAACCAAGAAAAGCGTAGGTCGTCCCAAACAGGAACCCTTCTCCCCTTATAGGGACATCCACGAAACAATCCATCGCAAGGCTCTCGAACTGGCTTTTGAGGGAAGAGAAACTATTTCGGGATATAAGGCTTTGGAAGAAGAACTGACCACTGCCTACGAACTGGCAGGAACGAAATTTAATCACAACAAGATTGTGAAGATAATTCAGTTTCTCACGAACAAACGGATGGTGGCTCAGGAAAGCCGTGGCATTTATCGGTTCATGCCGGATTACCATTATTGACTCTCCACTCGACTTTATTCTAAAAGTGTCCATTCGTATATAAGTCAAAGTCTAAGTGCAACGACTGGTTTCATGATAATCCACGGAACTGGTCGCTGCCATTGATTGGGCTTGCCCGTTATACAGACATTATCTTGTATGGGGAGCCTAATACCCCAAGCAACCAATAGGTCGTTTGAGAGTGCCAAATCTCTCAGCAAGCTGATTGGTGAGAAAAAGGCATTATTTAAGCCTTTTATCTTTTCGCCAGCCATCGGTATGCCTTTCTCGACAAAAACGAAATTTGTATACTTAATTGCTCACAGGGCTTGCCCATTATACAAACCTTATTGAGTTAGGGTAACTCAATACCCCAAGCGATAAATCGCTCGTGAGACTTTGCCAATCCTCTGCAAGCTGAATTTGGCATTATTGCGGTTTTGGAGTGTATTTCAGTTGTGCTTTTATGAACCCTACTGGTTCTTTTATGAACTCTTTTGTGAACTCAGTAGTTTCTTTCAAGAACACGTCATCACCTTTTAGAAACTATTTTTTGCCCTTTCGCGAACTCTTTTAGGAATCGTTTTTGACTTTTAGTTGCCACCAACTCCAATCAGTTAACCTAAACGAATTTGCCACATCTTCAAGGTAGTTTTCGCCAACCTCAAAATGGCATCATAATTATTCCACATCCAATGGAGGAAGGCTATTATCCTCAAATCTATCAAAGTCCGATTGGAAAAGACGGTCTTGAATGATCCTGTACTTTTCAAACTCTGATTCAGCAAACTCTTTGGCATATTCGGCAGAAACCTTTCCGCTATCCTGTAATATCGGACTCTCAAATAAATTAATGAATTTGTCTATTCGCTTTGCCCAATCTTCCATTGTCATAGGTATATGGCGCATAGCCATACTTTCTGCCATATCAAGGGACGCATTGACTATCCTACCCATTTCTTCCAATTCTTTTTCTCGCAAATAGTTCTTTGCTACAGACACATCTGTTTTGACAATTTTTCCATTCGGAGCGTTTTCCCAAGTGGTCAATCCCATGTGTTCTTTATCTGCATTGGCCCGTTCTACAATCAGTTCCGCAGCGGTATGTCCATGCACAGCATAGTGCATTTTGTTCTGCACCTTCTTGAAGAAAAGACGGGTTGTCGGAGCATCCTTGTTATAGTCTATTGCCGTAGCATAGATATCCGTGAGCTTCTGATAAAAACGACGCTCACTCAGCCTTATCTCCCTTATTTCGGCAAGCAAATGTTCAAAGTAATCTACACCTAAGAAAGCCCCGTTCTCCATTCGCTTATGATCAAGCACATATCCACGGATAGCAAACTGGCGGAGTACAAACGTACACCACTGCCGGAACTGAGTGGCGCGAACCGAGTTGACTCTATATCCGACACTGATAATGGCATCGAGATTATAGAACATTGTTTGATACTTTTTCCCGTCTGCGGCAGTTGCCGAGTTTTTCTCGGTAACTGAATCTTTGTCAAGTTCCCCGGATGCGAATATATTTTTTAAGTGCAGTCCAATATTGTCAGTTGAGCAATCAAAAAGTTGCGCCATTGCCTTTTGTGTTGCCCAAATGGTCTCATTCTTATACATCACCTGAATCCCATCCTCCTTGCCTTCAAGCATGAAGATGAGAAACTCAGCTGTGCTATTCCGTATTTCTATATTCTTTGGCATATTCTAACCCAATGTGCTTACCTGTTCTATACTCAAACAGTTATTCGGAATTTCCGAACAACTGAATTAAGACTATTCACCCTCAAAATATACTTATATTTTGTAAAATCCATACTTATGCTCTCTATCCATGAATGCATTTTTACCTCCTTCCAAAATATCACACACATGCTCTCGTACCCCACACCTATCTAATATCGGCATTGTTTCATCATTTATTCTGTCTTTGCTATTTTCAAGACTTCCGCACAAATACTGAAATTTAATTCCATTATCATTAGGTGAATTCTTACCATTTTGGTTTGCAATTATGACTTCTTCGGAATCTGCACCAACAACAATGTTTGGGTTATGGGTAACAAGAATTATCTGTCTTTCCTTTTTCTTTTTGCGAATGTATTTGACGAGATCAGTATATATTGCGCGGTTGTCGAGATTGTCTTCTGGTTGATCAATAAGTATAGGGCTCCTCTTATCACTGAAGTCGAGCAAAAGTTTTAATACAACAAAAGAACGCTTGCCTGGAGACATATCTTTTAAATTATCTCCATCGTATTCGACATTCAGACTAAGACCAAACCAATTTTCAGATAAAATTCTAGACATGAAAGATTGAGCATCATAACCAGCTTTAAATGGAATCTCATTACGTAAGGCTTTATTCAAAATATTTCTTAAACATTCTTCAATGTCTGCTTTAGTTCGTTTATTGAATCCTTTCACAACATTGTCAATCAAGTCATTCATCGCTGCCGATCTAAGAGAAATACATTCCGATAAAGTTTGATTTAGTGTTGGTTTTAAAACAATAGCAGAAGTCAATAAAACATCCTCATATTGCAACCTCATTTTGAACGCAATATCATTCATTGCATCCAAATACGAAATATGCATAGAAAGTAGATTATTCCCTATTTCTTTAAATTCTTCATGGAGCTTTTGGGACGTTTCTGTTTCTCGAGTAATTAAAGCAAGTTTTTTATTAAGTTCATCTAGCTGTTTTATAATATCTGTCAATGATTTGTTTGCTTCAAATATCTGTTTTCCCTCTTTATATACATCTTTTAACTGTATCTCTGCAATTTGGCCATCTATTTTTAAAATAGATTGAGCATTTTTTGCAAGTATTTGTGTAATGGTTCCTTGCACTTCTGTATTAGCCTTCTCTATAGCAGACTTAATTATTTGAGACAGTTCCGAAGAATGTTCTAATGTCAAATCAGATATATTTATAGAGTTATTTATCACAACAAAACAATCGCTAAGATGCTGTTTTAGCATTTCGGATTCTTTGAGTAACAAAGATTTCGTCATCTGCTTTTTTCTTATTTCTTCAGCATCCTTTATATAGATATTTAAGACTTCACTCTTGTCTGTTAATTTAGATTGATATTCATTTCGCAACTTTTCAAGTTTTGCTATTTCTATTTTTATGCCTTTATCATCGCCAATACCTTTTATGTATTGTTTCTTTTCAATATAAAGCCTTCTTTTCTCGAAATACAATGCAACGTTAGCCTGTATTGTAGAAAATCTAGAAGCTAGTAATGATTTATGCTTATCGTATTCAACTTTAACATCTTCCTTTCCAAGCAAGATGTCCATTAATAGTTTATCTGTTTCTTGAGGCTCGGCAACTTTAGAAATTTTATTTTGAGGGAAGTATTCAATATACTTATCTCCATTTTCTTGTCCATCTCTCCAATATACATGTACGGAATCACGAAGTTGATTGATATAATCTTTATTGTCCACATCATCTGCGCAATTGAAAGAGGCAGCTAGTGATGCTAAAAGAGTAGATTTCCCAGTAGACCTACCACCAATAATAGAGTTGAGATTCTGATTTAGATATATTGTTTGATGCCATGTATTTGCAGAGTTTAGTTCCACTCTATCAATAACATCATAATCATATTTGTATTCAGGTTTTGAATCACATATACATACTCTGTCTTCTGGCTCAAATAGAATCTGCTTAAAACCTTCAAAAGTCGGGTCTGCTTTAATCCAAGTCTTACAATTACCAAGACAATCTTTTGTGGAGGCATTAGCAAAAGAGTGAGCATCACTGCAATCTAACAATAAACTATTAACATTCTGTTCCTGCAATTTTATTTTAGCATTGTTGAACTTTTCAATGTTTTCTGCTGCAGTAAAAACAATATCAGCTTGATTTATAATTGTCTTCTTTTCTGCGATAGAAGTGTCATCCCACTTAAATTCATCCCATTCAGTTTTTCCAATTGCAGTAAGATACTTGCCTTTAAAGTATTGTGGAGCATTGTTCAGGATTGTAATGATTTGGGATAGCTCAAGATTCAAATTATTGAACCCTTCTTTTAAAGGACTGCCATAATTCTGTTTCTGTGCATCTGGAACAGAATTTATAATACGACGACCTAAATCCTCTAAATTTTCCCTTGTAACAACCCCTCCCCATTGTTGAGTACAATCAGGGCTAAGAGCATAATGCGGACTTAAAGCATTTAGAAATTGGTGTTGAATTACATCTGCAGAAACCTCGTCTGAAAAAATCACATGAAAATTGATACGTTTGAATTGTTTATGTCCGCAGAATTTGGCTAATCGAAATTCGACTACAGGCAGAAGCAATTCTATATTTGATAAGCGTCCAGAATCCTTATATTCTTTAACTTTCTTATAACCATCAATAAATAGATAGTCATTTATACCAAGTACCTTGATGTCTGACGGCAATTGTTCTAGGGCTGTAATATATTTATTCCAACCCTCTTCGTCATTAGCACAACCGTAGTTGTTTTCAATAGATAGCGGAGTGTGGACATGTAAATCCCATATTCTCCATTCAGAACCTCTATTCATACTATTTATACTTTAAATTCTCATTTCCTCGATTAATCATTCCGATTTGCCATAACTTTCAACGGGTTCTGCCACCATGTCATATTCTTCTTCAAGCGTCTCCTATGATTTGATTCTTCTACCCTCAAGATAGATATGGCAAAGCGTGTATTCCAAAACTGCTAAAGTCTGTTGGCGAACTTTTGGTTCCAACTGACATTCCCAAACGGTAAGGCAATGCCATCCCATTGAAGTTAGCTGCAGCCGTTCCTCTATATCCCCACTCCGATTGCGTTCCATTCCATTGTCCGTATTTAGTATTTAGGGATCAACATCTATATGATATGTTAGAAAGAACCGCCCCTTTTAACAGTCAAATAACTCCGAATCTTTATAAATGTGTATAACTTTTCTTTAGCTCTCATTTTCATCGTTGGTATTTATTGCATTCAACAGTTGCGCCCATTCAGAAAGCCTCATTATTGATTTCTTGTCTTCGTAGTATTTGTACAATACATCATACTCTGCAAATGGTTTACCGCTTGAACGTGCCACCTTAAGTTCCTTCAGTATGGCTGGATTCTTAATGGCTACTACCTTTCCGCTTTCATCGATGACATCATTCACGTCAACGCTGAATAGCTCCTGACATTCATCCACAATAGAATAAACTTCACCTTCTGTTATTTTATAGTCGCACGCATCAGGGAGAACAAAATAATCCTCTATGTACATGAGAAACTCGGCGATGAATGTCATTGGTACTACCCAGACAAACTCACCATTGGTAAGGTTGCATCGCACAGGTAGTTGCTTCTTCTTGGCTTCTCGTTGAGCGCTGAGTCGGCAGTAGAATGAAAGATTCTTTTTTGTGTTAAGACGTTCCTTTGTGTTGGAGGGATTCCAAACAACAAAGACGCTATTCTCCAAGTCAAAACCCATCAACAAAAATGGTCGCTTTGAAACCTTCATCTTGTTGAAATAGTCACGTTTAGGTAGTTGAACTCTTGTTGACTCATTTTCATTCTCGTAACACACATCCCCAATAGGTTTTAGGAAGATGGTGAAAACACGATCTTCTATAACCAAAAGCATAGGATTCTCTCCTCCTATACCATATTGGCATGAAGAATTATTCAAGTGCTCTTCGAGAAGTGCCTTTATTTTCTTTCTTCCTAATCTTGGCATTTAGAAAAGTGATTTATACAATGAACTTTCTTTAACTATTTGAGATTCGCAGTTCAAACATTCTATGCCTTTAAGGTCAGATGCAAAAGATACCTCACTTACGCCAACTGGCACAGAATCTGAATCTATGTGAGGGATAGTACTCGCCTCGTAGAACTGCAGAGTATCACAAGCTGTAGCATAGTCAAATGCCAACGAGTAGAAAGCGTTTGACTCTATGCCTATGATACTCGCAATGCCTTTCAACAGTTTCAACTTCGTCTGAGTAGAATGAATCTTTGCCTGCAACTTGTCATAAAGATCCTTTATGCTAAGACCTGTATCCGACAAAGCAGATGGACGCACCATGATGGAGGCAATCACAAGATTCGAGTTCTTGGACGGATTTAATTGACCAATCGAGAAAGCATGCTTGCGTTCTTCGCTTGCTGTACTCTTTACCTCAATTTTGTCTTTGCCCATCGTGAAATCAAACTTATCGTTTGCATTTCTATGCCAAGCGTCAATCAGCATCTCTGGCATCTGGCTTTGTTCAATAACCAGCAGTTCGCCCCACAACCCTTTAGCTTTATTCTCATCATATTTGTGAGAAGGCGAGAAAATGCTAATCAGAGAATCAAACTCTACTGCGAGTTTTCGGCTCGTAGGTACAGATGGCAGAGTTTCTATGATACGCAATACTATAGTAATGAAGTACAAATACAAAGAATCTCCGGTGCGCCTTAAGGAAAGTACACTAAAGCATTGCTGCTTGGTTACACCATCCTCACAAATTGAACATGGCGAATCGTAGTAGACATCAAGGTTCTCCAATGGTGTACTTTTCGGATGCCCCTCTTTGCCATCCGAGCAAATGTAGAACTCAGGATAACCATCCTTCGTTTTGCCCAATTTATGACAAGTACCATCTATTGAAACAACATTGGTAGCATCGTTTACAGGTAGAGCAAGTGCAGAAAACTGCTTATACAATTCTTCAGGCGTTACTTTCATATTCTTCTTCGATTTCTTTGAACAGTGTATCGATATCCTCAATCTCTTGGTTATTCGTACAATATGCCGTACTCAATTTCTTTGGGTAGTTGATAGACAATGTATGAGCTGTAGGTCTGTTTGGGAAACATGGTGTCAACTCAAAGTTATACAACTGAATGGTGATGGTGTCTTCTGACATGTGTACATTCTGATCACCAGGATAAATCGATGAATCCTTGTCTGCACCAGTGTAGAATGTTGATTTTATCTTTGCCTTATCTGGATTGAACGAACGTCGCATCGGCTTACCATCGTATGCCATTTGCATGAACTCAACATGATCAATTTTACAGCCTGGCCAAGCTGCAAGGTACTTGATGTATCTGACTGTATTATCTCTGCGAACCGCCTCAGCTACACTTGCAAACTGGAAATCAAGCAAGAAATCTACAGCCTCGTCGATGGTTAAATTCCAGACTCGATGCTCACGCTGTTTAGTCGTACTCTTGTAAAGTGTGTGGGATATATTCTTCTCTTTTTCAAGTTTCTTGACAAATGCAGCAGCGACTGAATTGTTGTGTTGAATAACATCCGGATTGTCAAACGCCTCCATCTTACAGTTTCCGTCCATTGTTGTCTTAACAAGGTCAGATGGCAGTACATTCTTTCGGCATTGCTGAAGATTTGGCGATGACATGAGAGCATGACCTGCTTCTTTCAGAGTATCTGAGTTTTTTAGAATGGTACGTAGTTCTTCCTCATTGTCAACGTAATCAACATAGTTGGTTATTGACTGTTCGGGTAAATAGACGCGACAAGACTTTATGTATTTCATCTTGTAACCAAAGAACCTACATCTCTGCTCAATGGTATCAGCAGTTGCAACTCCAACAGTATGACGAGGCATGTAGGTCGTGGAAAGATTGTTGATAGTGAATCCACGGTTTAGCAACTGAGCTCCGAATAGAATGTGCATTGAGCCAAGGCTCCAATCAATTTCTTTTTCGCCATCCTTCTTGCTGTTAACGAAATGGAGTTGGCAGTCATTGATAGCATCACTAAGAAATGGTAATACATCATCAAAAGGAGGTATTTCATCCTTATTCATGTACTTTATCACCTCAGGATAAATCTTATCCTTGAGTTCAGTAATAATTCTGCGCCTGCTGTCATGACCTTCTGGCTTGAGCAGATATTTTGAATACCTCTCAAGTTCATCCTTAACCCAATCTCTGAACTTGGCACTCGACTTGACTGGATTATCAGGATGAACCATCATTGACAAGTATTGGATTTTCTCCTGTAAGTGTACAAGAATGGCCGTTGTCATCACATGAAACCATAGTGCTTCGTGAAGGCTTGTCGGCATCTTGTCTAAGTCATTATTACGAACGTGGTAAGCCTCATCGTTGGGTATCTTTTTGATTAAAGATCCTCCTACAATGTTTGCAGGTTCATTCTTGAAAAAGAGTTTTCCACCAGTATAAGCAGCACCAGGAGAAAGAACTGTATGAGACTTTGGCGAAAGAATATCGTCAATACTTATAAGAATCTGAGCTTGTGGTGTGGCTGTGTACTGGACGTATGAATGACCGGGCAAAGCCAAGCGAAGTTTAAGGATTGACTCGTACGTCCTCGACATTTTGAACTCGCCAGTCTTGCTATTCTGATAGCCATAATTATTCAATGAAGCCTGATCTGCCTCATCGTCAATAATAATCACCGTTTCACCCTTCAGAGCATTCTTGAATACTTCTGTTTTGCAAACTTTAGTAAGAGCATCAATGTGCGTATAATGCTTCAGAATAGGAATTAACAGAATAGGCTTCTTGCTAAGCAACATACCTTTTCGGATGCTGTCAGCCATCTGTTTGTCTTCCTTAACCATGCGGTAATGGTGAGAGTCACGGTCAAACAAGTCTGTTCTAAGTCTATCGTAGGTTTGATCACATAGATTCTTGGCAGAACCAGCAAGGTAAACAATCAACCTATATCCATTATCGCGAGCCATAGCGGTAAGGGCGGTAAATGACATTGTCTTACCGCTCTGTACGTATCCGAATGCTAGATGCGTTACGGATTTCGCTTTAGTATCGTCATGCTTATTGCAGAAACTAAGGATGTGAGCGGTTTCATTTCTGAGATTAGAAAGACTTTCACCTTCCATACCCTTATATGCTGCAAACGACTCAAACAAATCACCTGCTGGATTGATAACCTGCAACGGCTTATGTTTGGATTTCAATTTTATTATAGTGGTACTCATATGCTAGATTTTTCCAAGGATTTCATTAAAGCGTTCTACCATGTCATCAACATCATCGCATTGGTGACAATATTTAGCAACAGCAAGAGCCATCAGCAAGCGAACAGAACTTTGACCTGACTTTTTGACTGGGTAGGTCTCAAAGAACTTATGGTTGCAGTTGACCATACATTTGAGAACCTTTTCCTCTTCCTCTGAGGTGTCAAGCCAGAAGAGGTCTTCTCCCTCATTCACAAAGTGTACTTCAAGCGTATAAAGTTCATCCTTGATGGCATAAGCCTCCTTAATGATTTCTTCTACGATTGACTGCGGCTCAACCTCTGGTTGCTTGACTGGTTTTTCAGTAACATCAATACTGATAGGTTTTTTGTTTTCCTTATGCTTGCCTACAAGTGACTTAACTTCTTTTGCGATGTCCTTCTTTCTGTAGTTATCACCTTGAGCAAGTAAGTCGTATTCGCCGACCTTCAACATCTTGCGCACCTCTGGCATGATAGAGTCAAGAGCGTCCATGTCCATAATCTCGCTCTTGTCGTGAGAGACCTCAAAACCTTCCAAGAACATTTCACCAAAGATTCGTTTAGCACGAGGACTACTTGCCGTTGCACTTACGATTTCCTTTGGTTCATAACAACTGTTTTCATCTTCGCCTCGGATAACACGTCCTCTACGTAACAGCACAATACCTCGTTGACGTTTGCTCATCTGTTCGAGAAGACCAACAAAACCATGAATACGGTATCTGCCCATGATTAGACCTGTATCAAATTCGACCTTCCACTCCTGAGATTTACCCTTTGGCGTTGCATAGTACGGAGCATTAAGCACTTCGTACTCTTCGAATCCAAGGAGATCGTTATTGATGCGGATTTCGATTTCGTTATTACGCAAGAATTCTCGGTAGATACCGCTGATGTCTTCCTGTATCTTCTGAAGTTTGGTTTGAACAGGTGCATTATGTGTAGGGTTGGTGATTTCGATCATGGTGCCATGCTTCCATGTCTCTTCCTCCGTTTCATCATATGGCAATGAGGTGAGATTCTGATCTGCGACCTTCTTTAGGTCAAATGTGAGATCACGCTTTATCGGTTCACCTAATGCTGAAGATACTACGCGCCAAGTGTCACCAAGCCACAGAGCAGCATCCTTCATCCCCATACCAAACTCATTCAAGCCTTTATCGTCTTCGGGCTTGTGAGCAGGTTCGAAAGCTGTCTGATACGCGTGCTCGGAAATGCCTGCAGCATTGTCACGAATGGTGATCTTAGTTGTCTTTTTATCCACCCATTCAATGTTGATATAAATGTGCAGTTTATAATTTGGTTCGTTCTCAATAAGACGTTCCTTGTTCTGCTGATACGAGCCAATAGCATTGTCAATAAACTCGCCTAATGCATGAGGAATAGTATTTGGACGAGTTTTGTATGTGTTATAAACTCTCGCATTCAGTTTGATGCTGGTGTATTTCTTATGTTCACTCATAACTCAAAAATTTTTCTGCGATTAACCTTACGATTTGCACATTCACGGCATTACCTAATGCCTCATAGATACGAGTGTTGGAAAGTTGGAATTCATCCGAACCAAAGCGGATATTATCCATACCTTGCAATGCGGCTGCTTCCTTGACACTCAGGTATCTTCCTCGGCATGCATCCTTTGACCCCTTTCTCGGTGTGCCCTCTATCCATGGAAGAATAGGAATCTGAGTACCAACCAAATTTAAGGCAGGTGCGAATGTCGCCAACTTAACACGAATGCCAGAAGCACGGAATTGGATGAGTTTGTCTTCAAGAGTAAACTCCACAGCCTTGCCACAATTCCACTCAAACTTGATGTGGCTGTTTTGCCAATCCTTGATTTTATTCATCCATGGTTTGAGCCACGTCTTGTTATCTTCGTAGAATTGTCTATTCAGGCGTATGTATTTCTTTTTCCAATCAGGAAATTCAGTTTCACCTTCCTTCTCACGTTTGTTTGGTTGGGCATAGACGGGAAGTTGAGCAAGACACTCTTCTATGGTTAAGCCTTTTATGATTTGTCCAAACTTTCCTCGCTTGCCATTCAACTCTGCAACCGACTGTAGCTTGGGCTTTTTACCCTCGAAATTGTAAGTTGCGCCAAATTCCATTGTCCAGATAGGAAAGCCACCAACAGTATGTCCACTTTCTGTAACGTGATGCAGGAACTCTTCCCAAATATCAAGTTGATGACGGGTTTCCTGCTTAATCATCTGTACGTTGGTATCCGTCTCGTCAATGACAGTATGAATGTCACATACTGCATTATTTGGTTCTGGAAATTTGTATTCAGGCATACGAAGGTCTTCACGTATAGCTACAATGTAGATACGCTTACGATGCTGCGGATATCCAAACTCATGAGGTGACAGAATGCTTTCGTAAACAAGGTACTCTGCATCCTTTAATTTTTTCTCGATAACTTTCCATGTATTGCCTTCGTCATGGGTTTTGAGATTGGCCACATTCTCCAAGAAAACAAACTTTGGACGATGATGGTGAACAATCTTCATGATGTAATCAAACATATTGCCTCGTCCTTGTGCATCATTGAAGCCTTCTTGATTACCTGCTTTGCTGAATGGCTGACATGGAAAACCACCACACAACACATCATGGTGCGGAATGTCTTTCTCTATGTCAACCTTCGTTATATCACCTTTTATCACCACATTAGGAAAGTTAAGGCTATAAAGGTGTTGCAAGTCTTCTTTCAATTCAGAAGCAAACAAGCACCTACCACCAAGCGCACTAAGTGCCTGATGAAAACCTCCCAAACCTGCAAATAGGTCAATAAAGGTAAATGGTGGAATATGTTGTTTTTCCTTTGCCATTCTGATTATATCTAAACTAATAGATATTGCCACTTTACTGTAAATAAAAATCAAATCACAAAATTTAATTAGTTATCCATCTCATAAGGTTCAACAATATCTTTTATTCATCCCTTTTAGTTCTTCTCTCAAACACTCCTGCAAACATCTCCATTTCTCTTTTAGATAGCCCCAATCGTGTTGCCAATTCGCGCCATCCTTTTACAACTTCAATCACCTCCGAAATAATCTTTTCTGCTGTTTTACGGTTTAGCATGTAGTCTTCGCAAGCATCCAGCAAAATACTCAGCTCTGCTTTATTAGAAGTTAATGAAACAAGCAAACTTTGATACTCACTCAGCGTGGGATTCATGTCATATGCAGGAGATAGTGTCCAACCTTTTGCAGTCAAAAGAAAACCGTGATTGCGAAAATGGTCGTCACTATTGCCTATACAAATATTGAAAGCCACACGACGGTATAGTTCCTGGAGGTTTCGTTCCACATCGGTACAGCTCTGAATAATAAAGTCGACTATATCCAGATAGCCATGCCCGGTAGTTGCATTGTCACCATCACTCAGCCCCAATAAGGTCATGGCAGATGCAAAATGAATGCGTTTTCCTTCTTGGGTTCTATCGAAGCGTTGTGACAGCAATGTATGATATTTCTCTCCTGTTGTCAGCACCTTTGTTGTCGCCGCATTTATCCCAGCTTTTGTAGCAAGCAAGTGGCTGAAATGTTCCCAAAGTCCGGCATCGTAATCATCTTTACGTGATGGGAACTTTGCAACGTATAGAGTTTTATCCGTGTCTATTACATTGGCTTTAGGTCTTGCACCTCCCAACGATGTTCCAGGTTGCACAAGTTGTGCAATCCATTTCCTATCAGGGAGCATATTGTTTTCTTCACATTTCTCTATCTCGGCACTGGCTGCAATCAGTTCCCGAATATCCGTCAAAGGTGGAATTTTCAACGATTCACTCACATTGATAAATTCGCCATCGAGGTCTTCCTTAAAACGGAATCCACCCATTCTGGAGAAATCATCAATACCAGTCAAGAAATCGAAGGATGACAATCTCCGTATTGGTCGTTTTTCTTCCGCTGCTACTAATTGCTCACGACGCAACAACAAAGTACGTCCCCAACGATCCGGCAAAGCATCAGAAAAACATCCGAATATATCTTTACCCGGTTGTGTATATTGTTGTCCCGGGTAATTATTCAGGTCGTCACTCAAAAACAGATTGCTGTGCAGCCTTAACCATTCATTATTGAACGTAAAACTATAGCTGTCCGCACCACGAAGAGACTCATAGCCTAGTTCGCCAATAAGTTCCACTTCTTTGAGCCAATCGAAATCGGCATATACATACAACTTTTTCATAGATTATTCTTTCTTGGATGCACGTTCTCTTGTTTTCAAACTCAAATCTTGCAAAGCTTTTCCCATTTTATCTTCTTTGGCAAGCAATAGAATATCATCGTCAAGTTGCAATGCGTACAAAACACGTAGATAGATCCCTATTGCAACAGTAGGAATCCCTTTTTCTATTCGGGACACAGTAAGCGGTGAACAGGTGGCACGTTCAGCAACCTGAGCCACACTCAGATTCCGACGTAAGCGAGCCAACTTAATCTGCTCACCTACAATCTGCATCTTCTGCTCCAATTTTCGGGGAAGTTTGGTTCCCATTGTATTCTTTGCCATTACTACATCAATTTAAGGTGCAAAGCGACTATGTCGATGACTTTACCACAATCAACTTATCATATAATACACAAAGGTAATACTTTTTATTTATTTAATGATGTATTACACATAGAAAAATGCACGTCTTGGCATAATTAACCATATACATAATCTATTTTGAGCAAAAACTTCCAAAAACGAAATGCCATAATGCTGTTTGTAAGCACCATATACACCTATCAACAAACAATATGTTATTCGTTACAAACGATGCAAATTGTTCATCATACACTCATCATATCAAAGAACTATTTTGCTCGCCAAAAGAAAAAGACTTGACTCTACCTCTCAACTTGACTTTAATGACCGTCATTATATACACGGGCAATAAAGTTAAGTCAAGCAGAGGGAAGAAAAGGGAAAAGGCCTCAACTAAATTTTTCTCTTTTGGCCAGCAAATAATATCCGTGAAAAGATCTTGCATTTAGTTGACATTCTTGGCGAAAACATCACGGAATTTTGTACCTTTGTAGCCGGATAGAAGATAGGTGAACTTCATTGAGGATGCAAAATTTCCTCATGGTTCTGATTCATTGAGAAAAGAGTGTAAAACAGCCTCAAAAACAAGTCCAGGAGGCTCAAAAACAACTTTTCTACCGATTAAATTGCAATAATCTATCATTCAAGCAGCTATGTATGCTGCATCGGCAAGTAAGAAGCGCATACTATCATTGCTGCAATAAAATAGATCATTTAAAGAAATCACTATGCCCATTATAGAAATATCATCCTTAACAGACTCCGGAGTAGAAATATTCAGTACCCTCACCGAAGCTCAATTACGCAATCGTATTGAGCCTGATAAAGGATTGTTTATTGCAGAAAGCCCCAAAGTTATCCATGTAGCTCTGAATGCTGGTTATGAGCCTTTAGCCCTCTTGTGTGAACAGAAGCATATCACTGGTGATGCCGCTGGCATCATTGAACGTTGTGGTGATATACCTGTCTATACCGGTGAAAGAAAGTTACTTGCCACATTGACCGGATATACACTGACGCGCGGTGTCCTCTGCGCCATGCGTCGTCGAGCACTACCAAGTGCAGAGGAGGTGTGTCGGAAAGCTCGACGGATCGTAGTCATTGAGGGCGTGGTAGACGCTACTAATATCGGAGCCATCTTCCGTTCCGCAGCCGCCTTGGGGATAGATGCTATATTATTAACACGCAATTCTTGTGATCCGTTAAACCGACGTGCAGTCAGGGTTTCGATGGGTTCTGTCTTCCTGATACCATGGACTTGGTTGGACGGTTCTCCCAATGAGTTGCGCAAACTGGGTTTCCGTACAGTCGCTATGGCACTCACGGAGAAATCAATCTCTATCGATAATCCTATCTTAGCAACCGAACCCAAGTTAGCCATCATAATGGGAACAGAGGGAGACGGTCTTCAAAACGAAACAATTAATGAAGCGGACTATGTAGTCCGCATTCCTATGGCAAACGGTGTCGATTCTCTCAATGTAGCCGCCGCATCCGCTATTGCTTTCTGGCAACTTCGCGTTCAAAATGACGCAATTCTGCCACCATTACCGGATGATGTACATATATGATTACTTAATACCTACTCACACCTACAATACGTATTTGCGCCACAGGAACAGCGAGGCAACAATTTTTCCATCAATTCACTCCGAAAGAACTCATACAGTTCTTTATGCATGATGTCATATAGTGCCCTAACCCGTTCTTCCTGCTCATCTTCTACATGAATGCCTCCCTGAAAGGGATCTGTAAAGTTGAAAGAAACGTATTTTCTCACTACCCCCTGCATTTCCTTTTGCACTTCCTCCGCTTCCGGACAAAGGGTAATGACATAATCCCACGTCTGTTGGGCATACGTCGCAACGTCACAGGGCTTTCTACGCGAAAAGTCATATCCATTTTGTTCCATCACTTGGCAAACAACGTCAAGAACAGAATTTCCAGCCAAAATACCGGCAGTACTAACCTTCATCCCTCTACCGAAGGAGTTCAAAATTTCCTGTGCCATACGACTGCGGCACATATCATTATTACTTACTATCAGTATATTCTTCATACACAAATTCTATTTTTATTTATTTCCTGATATAGCTACTTTAATAACTCCATCTAATTTGTTTTCAAAGATACGATAGGCCTCCTCAATCTCATTCAACGGAAATCGATGTGTAATAAGAGGAGTAGTATCAATTTTACCTTTCTCAATCAGCTTGAGAATCTCGTTACAATCGCAGCCATCCACTCCACCTGTTTTAAAAACCAAATTCTTGCCATACATATCAGGTAAAGGAAGAAGTTGTGGTTTATCATAGAGGGCTATAATCGTGACAATAGCATTAGGACGGGCACAATTCCAAGCCAAATAGAAAGAATCGTCACTCCCTGCCACTTCCAAAACAACATCTGCTCCACCATGGTCACTGTTCTTGAGAACAAAATCCTTGCAGTTTTCCGGTTCAGTCACCAACACATCAGGATAATGCTCGCGGACAAACCGAATTCTTTCAGGAGACTTTTCACAGACAATAATGCGTTTTGGCTTCTTCAGCATCACACACAACAAAGTACAAATCCCGGTAGGTCCGGCACCGATGATAAGAACAGTATCTTCCTCGGTAATTTCCGAGATGCGTGCTGCCCAAAAACCTGTTGCAAGCACATCACCGACAAACAAAGCTTGTTCATCACTCACTGTATCCGGAATACGGTTCAACCCCTGATCCGCATAAGGAACTCTGACATATTCCGCCTGACCGCCATCTATTCGACACCCCAAAGCCCAACCGCCATTAGGATCAGTACAGTTATTCACATATCCATGCTTACAGAAAAAACACTCACCGCAGAAAGTTTCGACATTCACAGTCACCCTGTCACCAGGCTTCACCGAAGTGACATCAGCCCCTACTTGTTCTACCACACCTACCATCTCATGCCCGACAGTTATTCCGGGCACAGCACGCGGCACACTGCCATGTTTAATATGAAGATCACTGGTGCAGATGCTACCAAGTGTTACACGCACGACTGCATCCCGTGAATCCTTTATTTCCGGTCTTGCTTTCTCCTGCAATTCAAACTTTCCGTGTTCAATATATGTGTATGCAAGCATAATATCCTCCTCGTTCATTAATATATACCTTGCAAAGATAATGATTTCATTGGCAAAACAAATCTCTTTTATCACGTTCAATACTCCCAAACCGAATCTCACTCTATATTTATAACAATACAAAGCTGAATAAAGTCATTCACTGTTTTTTCTACTTCAGCTTTGATATTCTGGAAAATATTCTTACTTTTATATCCTAAATAATAAATAAAAACAGCAGCATGACTTATTATATTTACACACAAGCCTATGATAGATACTTCCGAAAATCTGATTATTATAAAAGGTCAAATCAAGACTCCTGAAATAGAAAGTTGCCAAAATCATAATGGCAACTATAAGGTAGTATTCCGGAATGTTCCCAGTGCGTATACTTACAAAGAAGAAAATGTCCTTTGGCTGACTGATCCGGACAAACCGGACCCCAATAATTATCAAATAATCAGTAAAGGGAGAACTTTATCAAACATCAAAGCCTTATCTATTTTTAAGACCGGATCACACAACTATTGGCACATTCGTTTTCTGAATGGTAAAGAGTATGATTACAGAGAAAAAGACTTAGAAATTATCGAATCATGCTTGGGAGAGAGTCGTTCGAAAAGTATATTCGAATATTTGAAGAAAGTTGCCGATGCGAACGAATTGAAAGCTGATGACGGAACGAAGCTATTGGCAAAACAATATGAAAAGATTCATTTCATCGCAAACAACAGAGCTATTGCTGTATATCTGAATCCTCAAAAATATAAAATGCAGACCCGGACTGCCTCAACCTTGATTTTTCCTTTCGGTTGTAATGCAAGCCAGCAAAAAGCAGTCCAGGCAGCTTTTGAGAATCAAATCAGTGTTGTGCAAGGACCTCCGGGAACTGGAAAGACCCAAACGATTCTGAACATCATTGCCAATATCCTTGTGCGTGGTAAGACTGTTCAGGTAGTATCTAATAATAACTCCGCCATTGTCAATGTACTTGAGAAGTTATCCAAATACGATATGGGATTCATTGTTGCATTGCTTGGCAGCACAGCTAACAAAGAGAAATTCATCGAAACTCAAGAAGAGGAAAAACAATATCCGGAGAACTTTGAGTCATGGCATGATGCAGATGCCGACCAACCTCAATTTCTCAATCAGATACATCATCAGACAGAAGAACTAAAAAGCATATTTTCCAAACAGGAACGCCTTGCCATGGCAAGACAGGAAATACAAGCTTTAAAAATAGAGTGGCAACATTATCTGCAAGAGTTCGGAACAAAAGAATTTACTCTCCAACAACGGAAAAATTCCAGCTCGGCAGACCTTCTGAATTTATGGAATGAATGTCAACAATTTGCAGAAAAAGAGCAATCATCAAGTCTTCGGGGAATAGCAGCTTTTATTCAACGGTTGAAATGGTTATTCTTTAAATTCAGGAGCAAAGCGATTTGTAAAATCCCCGATAAAGGTTTTTATAAACGGGAGATGAGTTTGATTATCGCCGACTTCCAAATCTTATTCTACCAAACAAAGTATGCAGAGCTGGAAGTCGAAATAGACACATTAGAAAAGGAGCTTGCCAACAAAGATGCAGCAGAAATGGCTAGACAAATGGCCGATACATCAATGAAATATCTAAAGAATCAGTTATTTCATACCTATGGCAATAACCATGACAAGCCCATCTTTACGCTCCCTGATCTAAAAAATAATTGGCGAGAGGTACAGAAAGAATACCCTATTATCTTAAGTACGACCTTTTCATCATTAAGCAGTTTGCAACGAGATGCTGTATATGATTATATCATTATGGACGAAGCGTCGCAGGTTTCCGTTGAAACCGGAGCTTTAGCCTTGTCATGTGCTAAAAATGCAATCATTGTCGGCGACACCATGCAACTTCCCAATGTGGTCACGGAAGAAAATAAGGAAAAGCTAAACTTTATCGCTAATGCCTGCCTGATTAAGCCGGAATATGATTGTGCCAATATGAGTTTTTTGCAATCCATCTGCAAAGTTATTCCGAATGTACCACAGACCTTGTTACGGGAACATTATCGATGCCATCCCCGAATCATCAACTTCTGTAATCAGAAATTTTATGGTGGAAATCTTGTCATCATGACACGTGATAAAGGAGAAGAGGATGTCATTTGTGCCATACG
>JAUUNK010000055.1 GCA_030844565.1 Bacteroides ovatus | reverse complement strand
CTGATAGAACCGAACTTCCGCTAAGGTCGGTGATGACTCCCTCAGTCACGTTGTCCTTGTTGGCGGAGTAGAGGGCAAGGCTTTGCGGCAGAGGATACATTCCGTCATACGTCCCTTTGACGGGGTAAAGCAGGAGAGTGGCGCTTTCGATGGTCACCATCTCTCCTTCTGTGCACAAGTTATTGAGATAAGGAAATTCTATGTTCATATACAGTCCCGTCATTCCCTGCAAGTAGGCTTGATGATTGCTTTGGGAACTGGGGAGCGAGGTGTCGAATCCACTTTGTATGTTGGCGAGTGGTGTGTCGTTGCGATCATATTCCACCTTGTTATATGTAAGGTTGCCGGACGTCTTGAACACTAACGTCTCTTCGCTTGCTGTCTCTTTTAACTGGTGGTAATACAGGGTGATACAAAAGCTGGAATCATTCACCTGGAAACCGTTGAGGCACGCATCGTTTTTGTCCGGTACAAAGGCAATACCTTTAAAGTAGTTACGAAAGAAATCCTGCATCACCACCGGAGGTAGCGGTTCTTCCTATTATGATGATACTTGGGAACTCAGCCCCTATGAATAGGAAGAGAAATAATTCCAAAAAGAAAGCCGGTCTTTTTGCAACCGGCTTTCTTTTCGTGTTTCTTTTCCTCGCAGGTTATCGGCATTACCGGAGGGAAGAAACCGTTTGCATCTCATGAAGATGCCTGTCGTATAGAAATGTTGGTGCTGGAGCGTATCAAGACCGGAGAAAACCTCTCGATAACTCGTGCGGAAGTGGAAAGCTGTGGAGTCAAGTGAATGACATCCTCTTACTTATTCTTGCTTTTTCTCCGCTTCCGGTGTCACCACGTAATCTTCTTTAATAAACTCATCATACACTTTTTGGGGATGGTCGAAGGGAGCCGTCCCGTTTCTGTTTTCGTTAAAGTTCTGGCGGCGGAATTGTTTTAGTTTCAGGTTGTCTTCTGCGTACTCCCTCAACTTTTTCCGCTCTTGTCCGTAGAGTGAACTTTCTGTTACTTCTGATTCCAACAAACTTTCTCTAGGAGTGATGGTAGGTAAAAGCACTTGCTCTAATAATCCCCGATAGGCACCATTATACTCACACCAAGCAATATCGTTGGTGACAAATATACGATAGGTGTACTTAGACCATGCGGTTTTGATGTCAATCTCTTTGGCATAGATTTCAATCGTAGCCTCTGAGCCATAGTCCATGTCGCGGATGACTACCGTCGTCCGACCGTCGATTTCTTCCTTAATGGAAGTAGACCATTTCTGGGAATGCATGATTTCCTCAATGATTTCCGTCAACTTTTCTTTGATTTCAAACTGTATTCTCATGGTGCTTGCCTGTTGGGCACAGGACTTTTTTTAATTCCCTCCTTAAACAATAAGGTAGCCGAAAGTTACGGATAATGAATTTAAAAAGCAAGGCTTCGCCTAAAAAATTACTTTTTTATGGCAACAAAGTGCCTTTTGTTACAGGCTTTTACATAAATATGCAATAAAATTCGCAAAGAAAAGTTATCTTTGAAGCCTAATTTGATATTTGGAAGCTAAACATGCGTTTTGAGTTAGAATGATGGAGAAAATAAAAGAAATGAGAATAGAACCCCATACGGGACTGGTGCTCGAAGGGGGTGGCATGCGCGGAGTATTCACTTGCGGAGTGCTCGACTATCTGATGGACCGTAACATACGTTTTCCCTATGTCATCGGCGTTTCGGCAGGCGCGTGCAATGGACTCTCCTACATATCGCGTCAGCGGGGGCGTGCTAGATACAGCAACATCGACTTGCTTGAAAAG
This sequence comes from Bacteroides ovatus, assembly GCA_030844565.1. Lineage (GTDB taxonomy): Bacteria > Bacteroidota > Bacteroidia > Bacteroidales > Bacteroidaceae > Bacteroides > Bacteroides ovatus_A. The sequence goes on along the minus strand of JAUUNK010000055.1, from coordinate 23,405 downwards.
TATAACTATATCGGTCTTAAATATCTGCTCAGGAAGCGGAACATTATTGATTTCGACTTACTCTTTGAAGAATTTCCCGAGCATATCCTACCTTATGATTATGAAACATATTTCGCCTCTTCCCAACGCTATGTAATGGTGACTACCAATTGCCTGACAGGAAAGGCAAACTATTTTGAGGAAAAGAAAGACAAACACCGGGTTATCGACATTGCCCGTGCGTCGAGTAGCCTGCCATTTGTTTGCCCCATTACCTATGTAGACGGAGTGCCCATGCTGGATGGTGGCATTGTAGATTCCATCCCTTTGCAACGTGCCATGGCAGATGGCTGTGTTCGCAACGTGGTAGTGCTCACCCGTAACCGCAGCTATCGCAAAGAGGCCAAAGACATGCATATCCCTTCATTTGTCTATCATAAATATCCGCATTTGCGCGAAGCTTTGAAGCGTCGCTGCGTAGTCTACAACGAGCAGTTGGATATGGTGGAACGGTTGGAGGATGAAGGGAAGATAGTGGTTGTCCGTCCGCAGAAGCCGGTAGTGGTAGACCGCATCGAAAGGGACATTCAAAAGCTTACTGCTTTGTACGAAGAAGGATATGAATGTGCAAAGGATATACTGAGTGCAAGAATGAGCGTGATGAATCCACCCAATTTGAATCTACCCAGTTATGTTTATCAACCACCCCGTCCTTCGGACACCACTCCTTTCTAAGGCGGGGATTTAGAGATACTCTTGCCTTGTGTTTTGTCTCGTCCATTAGATAGCAGAAAGTTGCGCGACCCATGGGTGTAAGGTTGCGCAACCTTATACCAGTAAGTCGCGCAACCTTCTACCCACAAGTCACCGACTTTATGCCAACAAGTCGCCGACCTTCCACTACCGGGTTGCACGACCCGGAAAAACAATGCTTCCTTTTCCTTTTACCCGATGTATGTGGTTTTTCTGTCATTTTTACCTGTTTTTTCTGTCATTTCCTTTTTTCGATACAAGGATGGCACAAAAATGATATATCCTATTAGTATATTTGCGTGTAATTTTGCATGTACGACAAGATTTTCATTTATTATCTTTCAATTCAAATATTATGAGAAACTTATTACTGACTACTTTTTTAGCATGTGGAATGGCTATCGGTTCCCAAACTATAGTCTCCTGTGAGGACGGAGCGCCTCAACAAACAACTTGCCCTGCAATGGTTCCCCCTTTGATGGGATGGAGCTCGTGGAATGCTTTCCGGGTACATATCAGCGACACAATCATCAAGAACCAGGCTGACTTGATGGTGAGCCAGGGACTCAAAGAGGCGGGATACCAATACATTAATATAGACGACGGTTTCTTCGGGTTGAGAGATGAGCAGGGGAATATGACACCCCATGCCGAACGTTTCCCCAACGGAATGAAAGGAGTTGCCGACTATATCCATTCTTTAGGTCTCAAAGCCGGTATTTATAGCGATGCCGGCGGGCGGACTTGCGGTTCGTATGCCGATGGAGACACCAATGGTCTCACAGCCGGCATTTATGGACACGAGGCGCAAGATGCCGACTTATACTTTAACCAATGGGGATTTGACTTTATAAAGATTGACTACTGCGGAGCTTTGAATGAATTTAACCTCGAAGAGAGGAAGCGCTACACGACGATAAAGAATGCCATCGACGCCACAGGCAGAAAAGATGTGTCGTTCAATATATGCCGCTGGGCTTTCCCCGGCACTTGGGCAAAAGACGTTGCCCGTTCGTGGCGCATTAGTGGAGACATCCGGGCGGAATGGAATTCTATTAAATACATTGTGGGCAAGAATCTCTATCTGTCGGCTTATGCCGGAGACGGACACTATAATGACATGGACATGTTGGTGGTCGGCTTCCGCAGTGAGGCAAGGGTAGGCGGAGCCGGTTTAACTCCTCAGGAAGAAGAAGCCCATTTCGGGCTGTGGTGCATCATGAGTTCTCCGCTGCTTATCGGTTGCGATATGGCTAATATCCCCGAATCTTCTCTGCAACTGCTGAAGAATAAAGAGTTGATAGCTGTGAATCAGGACCCGCTGGGGTTGCAGGCGTACGTGGTGCAACACGAGAATGAGGGCTATGTGTTGGCGAAAGATATAGTGGAAAGACGCGGGAAAGTCCGTGCAGTGGCATTGTATAACCCTTCGGACGAACCATGTTCTTTTAATGTTCCTTTCGAAACACTGGAGTTGGGAGGAACGGTGAAAGTGCGCGATTTAATAAAGAAGGAAGATATGGGTGAGTTTACCGGTACGTTTAGCCGTGAATTGCCGGCACGCAGCGCGATGATTCTCAAAATGGAAGCACAGCAACGCCTGGAACCCACTTGCTATGAGGCGGAATGGGCATATCTGCCTCTGTACAACGATTTGGCAAGGAATCCGAAAGGGATTGTGTATGCCTACAACGGCAATGCTTCGGGCAAAATGAAGATAGGCTATTTGGGCGGTCAGCCGGAGAACTATGCCGAATGGGCAAACGTATATAGCGAAAAGGGAGGCGACTACGACCTTGCGATTACTTACATGTGTGACAATAAACGTTCGCTCGAAGTGGAGGTGAACGGCGAGAAACAAGTACTCAAAGACCTTAGCTCCGGCAGCTTTGAACACACCAATGAGGTGACTGTTCCGGTAACTTTGAAACCCGGATATAATAAGGTACGGATGGGATGCAGCTATAACTGGGCGCCGGATATAGATAAGTTTACTTTAAAAAAGAAGAAATAATCGAATTGACAAGTGGTATGAAGAAACAATTACTGTTGTTAGTGCTCGCCCTTTGTGGCTCCTTATGTAGTTATGCGCAAAAGGTTTATGACGTGGCATCGCCGGATGGAAACATCCGGGTTTCGATAAGCCTTTCGGACAAGATTTACTACGATGTCTTTTATCAGGACGAGTTGTTGTTGAACCGGTGTAACCTCCAGATGGAAGTAGGCAATCAGCCATTGGGAGCCAATCCCAAACTGGTGAAAGCCGGTCGGCAAAGCGTGGACGAGGCGATTACTCCTGTTGTGCCTTTCAAGTTTTCTACGGTTGCTAATCGGTATAACCGACTTCTGTTGAAGTTTAAAGGAGACTATTCGGTAGAGTTTCGTGCCTTTAATGATGGATTTGCCTATCGTTTTATCACCAATAAGAAGGGAGAGGTAGAAGTGCAGAATGAAACTTTCCGGGTGAACTTCCCCGGCAATTACTTGCTTCACATGCAGCAACCGGGAGGCTTCAAGACATCTTACGAAGAAGAATATCGCCATGTGCAGAGCCAAGATTGGAAGCAAACAGACCGGATGGGTCTTCTGCCGTTTCTCATTGATACAGGGAAAGACTATAAAATCCTGATTAGCGAGTCGGCAGTCACCGATTATCCTGCCTTGTTCTTCAAGAGCACCGAAGAAAACGGCATCTATTCCGTATCTCCCAAGGTTCCTTTGGAGTTTGGGGAAGATGGCGACCGTAGCCTCAAGATTCTCAAAGAAGCGGACTACATTGCCAAGACGAAAGGGAAACGCAACTTCCCGTGGCGTTACTTCGTTATCACCCGGGATGACAGGCAGTTGATAGAGAATATGATGACTTGCCGACTGGCGGATAAGAATGTGTTGGAAGATACCTCCTGGATTAAACCGGGATTGGCAAGCTGGGAGTGGTGGAACGGTGCTACTCCTTACGGACCGGATGTGAATTTCGTGTCGGGTTGCAATCTCGATACTTATAAATATTTTATTGACTTTGCGGCTGCCTACGGCCTTTCTTATATCGTAATGGACGAAGGGTGGGCTAAAAGTACGCGTGACCCTTATACTCCCAATCCCACGGTGGATGTGCACGAGCTTATTCGTTACGGGAAAGAAAAGAATGTGGGCATCGTCCTCTGGCTGACGTGGCTGACGGTGGAGAATAATTTTGATTTGTTTGCCACATTCGAGAAGTGGGGAGTGAAAGGAGTAAAAATAGACTTTATGGACAGAAGCGACCAGTGGATGGTGAACTATTATGAAAAAGTGGCGCAGGAAGCTGCCAAGCATCATCTGTTTGTCGACTTTCACGGCGCATTTAAACCTTCAGGGCTAGAGTATAAATATCCCAATGTGTTGTCTTACGAAGGAGTCAGGGGAATGGAGCAGATGGGTGGATGTCGCCCGGACAATAGCGTCTTCCTGCCTTTCATGAGAAATGCCGTAGGCCCTATGGATTATACTCCGGGCGCGATGCTGAGCATGCAGCCTGAATGCTATGCTTCGGAACGTCCCAACTCCGCCAGCATAGGTACGCGTGCCTATCAGATGGCTCTCTTTGTTATCTTTGAAAGCGGCCTGCAAATGATGGCGGACAATCCTACACTTTACTACCGGAATGACGAGTGCACCAAGTTTATAACTCAAGTGCCCCAAACCTGGGACGAGACCCGGGCTTTGGAAGCTAAAGTGGGAGAATATGCGATTGTTGCCAAACGCAAAGGAGATAAATGGTATATCGGAGGCATGACCAACAACAGGCAATGGGAGAGGACTTTTGAACTGAATCTTGATTTCCTGAAGGAAGGAAAGACCTACCGCATGACCTCCTTTGAAGACGGTATCAATGCCAGTCGCCAGGCTATGGACTATCGGAAGAAGGAACGTACACTGAAGAAAGGAGAGAAAATCACCCTGCGGCTGGCACGCAATGGCGGGTTTGCCGCGATAATTGAGTGAGAAAAGAATTAGGGGATAAGAAGAGAGAGTAGTAGTGCCTTTCAAAGTTTGCTTGACGGAGTAAACTTTGAAAGGCACAATTCTTTTATTGCCATCTATTTTTTATCTTTGTAGCCCTCAATTAGTCTGATAGATAGAAATGAAAAGCAAACACTACTTATACACTGTCTTGTTATTTCTTAGTGTGCTATGCGGCTTCTCCAGCATAGCACGGGCATATAGTTTAAGACAGTTTTCCAACAAAGACGGCTTGTCCAACAGTGCGATATTATCCCTTTACCAAGACCGTGAGGGTATCTTGTGGATTGGCTCGTGTGATGGTCTGAATGTTTTTGATGGTACTGATATTCAGGTGTACACTCCGCTTAACACTGCAAAAGCTTTGCTCTCCGGCAACCTGATAGCCCGTATTATGGAAGGGGAAAAAGATGTGTTGTGGATACAGACCAATTACGGACTCGACCGATTGGACGTCAAGCATCAGACCTCCCGAAGCTTCCCCGAGTTCAGGGACAAGAATTATATGGCACAAAGCAAGGACAACGATCTTTTTGTTATCAAAGACGATGGTTATCTCTATTATTACGAACCCGACAAAGAGGTTTTCCGTAAACTCGATGTGCCGCCTATGACATTCGGTAGCATCTTGTCTACGGTGATTGATAAAAACAACATTTTATGGATATTCGCTTCGGGAAGCGACACCCGTAGTTATCGGATAGAAAAGTCCGGAGAAGACATAACCCTGGTTCCTCATAACCTGCTGACGCATCCCCGGGGATTAATACGGGTCTTTCCCGAAGAAGAGCAAGTCTATTTTCTGGACGAGGCTTACTCGCTCTACGAATATGACTTGTCCAACCAGAGGCAATATTACATTGCCGACCTGCGGCTGGAGATAGAAAGCCGGGGCGAGGTCTCTTCCATTATCAAGCAGCAGGACGATTATTATATAGGTTTTAAGAGCAGCGGTCTGATAGTACTGAAATACAGGTCTGACCAGAAGGTGAAATATCAAATACAACCTACCGGAATACGTTCGGGCATCTTCTGTCTGATGAAAGATAAGTTTCAGGATATTGTCTGGATAGGGACGGACGGGCAAGGGGTATACATGTACTTTAACGATGCCTTTACCATCACCAACACGCTGCTCGATACTCCGGTGTATCAAATCAGCAACCCGGTGCGCACTCTCTACTACGACGAGGAACAAACATTGTGGATAGGCACAAAGGGGGGAGGCATATTGCGCATCAGGGACTATTCTCCCGGCGAAGCTGCTCCCGCATCTTTCGACTGCCTTTCGGTTGCCAATAGCGTGCTCACTGACAATTCGGTCTATTGCTTTGCTCCGGGAGCAGGGAATAATTTGTGGATAGGTACGGAGGAAGGCATCAATTACTATTCTTATAAGAGTAAGCAGTTAAAAGAATTTCCGGTGATGGCAGGTGGTGGCAAGGTAAGGTATGTACATTCTATCCAGGAACAGAATGACACTACTTTGTGGTTATCCACCGTGGGCGAGGGCATCGTGAAAGTTATCCTTAGCAATAAGGGAGGAGCGCCAGCCGTCAAATCCGCCACCCGTCTTGTGTTGGATGGCGGGCGCATGGCTTCCAATCATTTCTTCACTTCTTTTCAGGAGAGCGATTCCATACTTTGGTTCGGCAACCGCGGTTATGGAGCTTACCGGATGAACGTGGCGACCGGCAAGCTGAGCCCCTTCCGCTTTGATGATATTGTGAACAGCCGGACTGCCAATGATATATTTGCTATCTATAAGAATGAAAGGGGATATTGGCTGGGGACCAGCTCGGGTTTGCTTCAGTTCAATATGGATTATTCGCGCTTTCACACCCGGGCACATTTGCTTTCCAACAACACGGCGCATGGCATCCTGGAGGATGAGCAGGGCAATCTGTGGGTAAGCACCAACCGCGGGCTTATCCGATTTAACCCTTATGCGGATACCGGGCAGACTTATGACAGGGATACCGGACTGGAAGTTACTGAATTCAGTGACGGAGCTTTCTATAAAGATTCGCGCACAGGTATCTTGTTCTTTGGAGGGACCAACGGCTTTGTGACGGTACGGTCTAATGCGTATTATACAAAAGATTATATGCCTCGGATAAATTTGAAGGGGCTGTCCATATTCGGAAAAGAATATAATATCCACGACTTTGTATACGAAGAAGATGGCAAAGAGATATTGCAGCTGGACTATAGCCAGAACTTCTTCTGCATCGGCTTCAGGGCGGTGGACTATCTCAATAGTAATAATTATTCTTATTCCTACAAGCTGCAGGAAATCAGTAACCAATGGATAGAGAGCGGCATGTCCTCCGGCGCCATCTTCTCCAATCTTTCTCCGGGAGAGTATACGTTGCTGGTGAAATACAGGAACAACATCACCGGCAGGGAGAGCAATCTCCGGACATTCATTGTCCGCATCACTCCTCCCTGGTATCTAAGCCCGTGGGCGTATATTGTCTATTTCCTTTTGTTCGCTGCACTCTGCCTGGTTTTGGTTTGCCAGTTGATACGCCGCTACCGGCTCAGACAGAGCCGCCTTATTGACGAGATGAACCGGGAGAAGAAAGAAGAGATTTATGAATCGAAACTGCGGTTCTTTACCAACATCACCCACGAGTTTTGCACCCCGTTGACGTTAATCTATGGCCCTTGCGAGAAGATACTTGCTTATCCGAATGCCGATTCGTATGTGCGTAGGTATGGCAGAATGATACAGCAGAACACCGAGAAGCTGAACGGGCTGATTCAGGAGCTGCTTGAGTTCCGTAAACTGGAAACGGGGCACAAAGCACTTTCCATCCGAAAGTTGCCCGTGTCGGATAAGCTTCGGGAGATTGCCGACTCCTTCGGTGAAGTGGCTAAAAATAAAAGTCTTGACTACCGGCTGGACATCGAGCCGGACATTGAATGGAACACCGATATTAGCTGCTTCAACAAGATTGTCAACAATCTAATATCCAATGCTTTCAAATATACCCCCGGGGGAGGAAGCATCCGGGTGGAGCAAAGAGTGGAGAAAGGGCGCCTGGTTGTGTGCATCTCTAACTCCGGAAAAGGGATAGCCGAAGAAAACCTGGCAAAGATATTCGACCGCTACAAAATACTCGATTCCTTTGAGATGAATGGAAGGGACTCCCGCAATGGGCTCGGCTTGGCTATCTGTAAAAGCATGGTGACGTTGCTGGAAGGAGAAATCTCAGTGAGCAGCGTTCCGGATGAAGTGACGAAGTTCACCGTAACCTTGCCTCAATTATCTCTTACCGTCGGGGATGACTGCGTAGAGATAAATGAGCCTGCGCTTCCGGATGCAAAAGAAGAACCGGTGAGACTAGAAAAGACCAAGCAGGAATTTGATGCCTCCAGGCGCACCATTATGGTGATTGACGACGATCCTTCCATGCTCTGGTTTGTTTCGGAGATATTTGCAGATAAATACAATGTATTGTCTTTTGGCACAGCCCGCGAAGCTTTGGACAGTCTCGAGAAAAAACAACCGGATCTGATTATCTCGGATATAATGATGCCCGGGACAGACGGTATCTCTCTCACCCGGAAAGTGAAGCAGAACAAAGTGTGGAGCCACATACCGCTTATCTTATTGTCTGCCCTCCACCACGAAGACGAACAGGTGAAAGGTATAGAAGCAGGCGCCGAGGCATACGTGACTAAACCTTTTAACGTGAAATATCTGGAAAAGGTGGTCGACAGGCTGATACAACGCGAACTGGACTTGAAGGAGTATTATAGCTCCGTGTTCAGCACATTTAAAGTGGAAAACGGCAACTGTATCCATCAGGAAGACCAGGAGTTTCTGGACAAAGTGATAGAAACGATAGCCAATAACATTTCTAACCCCGCTTTGTCCGTGGAGCTATTGAGTAATGAGTTGGGATATAGTACACGGCAGTTCTATCGTAAGTTGAAGCCGATAACCGATAAATCTCCTTCGGATATTATCAAGGAATATCGCCTCACTATGACCGAACGCCTGTTGCTGACGAAGAACTATACCATCGAAGAGATAATGGACCAAACAGGTTTCAGTAACCGGGGAACGTTTTATAAATTGTTCTCCCAGCGTTTCGGCATGCCTCCCCGCCAATACAGGGAACAGCAAAAGGAGAACGTAAAAAAGGAAATCACGAATTAATAGCTATCCCTGCCACAAATATATCCTGATTGCACTACCTTTTATATATACGTCTCCCCAAATCATCCGCCCGGTGTAACTTAGTTCCCCGCCTTTGGAGGCGGGGCTAGGGGCGGTGGCTCTTTCCCCAGCCTTAGCCTCACCGGACTTGCAAACCAACGCATGGTCTGGACAAAGGATAGCCCGCAAAAGTGTAATATCTATTCCCTAAAAGCAAATGAAACAAATTTAGCAGCCTTTGAAACATTTCTTTTACCCGTTTGACTCAAATCAAGCGTACTTTGCGACGTCAAAACAATAATTTTGCATTCAATTAATAACGTTAAACTAATGCTTTGTATCATGAAGAACAAAAAACTTCTTTTCAGCGTTTGTTTCCTGTTTACTTTTATATCCGTCCTCTCGGGGCAGACAATAACTGTAAAAGGAAATGTGAGTTCTAAAACAGACGGAGAACCTATCATTGGTGCTTCTATCATTGAAACTACAACTGCGACCAATGGAACAATTACCGATTTTGACGGTAATTTTTCATTAACAGTGAAGTCGGGCTCGGAACTAACGATTTCGTATGTCGGTTTTAAATCCGTTAAAGTAAAAGCGAAACCTCTCTTGAATGTTATTTTGGAAGAAGATTCCGAGATGTTAGATGAGGTTGTGGTGACCGGTTATTCCACTCAGAAGAAAGCAGACTTGACAGGCTCGGTAACCGTGGTTTCAACCAAAGTTTTAAAGACCACCTCCGATGCCGACCCCATGCGGGCTTTGCAAGGTAAGGTTCCGGGTATGACGATTACTTCTAACGGTTCGCCTAGTGGCACAGGCACGGTGCGTATACGTGGTATCGGTTCATTCAACTCTTCGCAAGACCCCTTGTATGTAGTGGACGGAGTACCGACTACCCGTGCTTTAAATTCCTTGAATACAAATGATATTGAGAGTATGCAGGTGCTAAAGGATGCGGCTTCTGCCTCTATTTACGGCTCACGTGCATCGAATGGAGTTATCATTATTACTACGAAGAAAGGAAAGAAAGCAGACAAGGTAAAAGTGGACTTTTCAGCCAACTTGACTGCGCAATTTTATACCCCTCAATCTTTGATGAAACTTTCCAATACATCGGAGTATGCAACGGCTATGGCTCAGGCAGCTTTGAATGACGGGTTAGACCCCGTTGCTTATGCCAGTAACTACGGCTTGAATCTGACTGCTGCAACCGGTACTCCTATCACTGTATGGAATCCTGCAACGGGAGATTATGTGAATTATACGGTAAATGGGTTGTATGATGGCTATATCAATCAGAAGAAGACAATGAGGTATTCCGATACTGATTGGTTGGATGAGATTTCGCGTACAGGATTCTCCCAGAATTATGATTTATCTGTTTCCCATGCCAATGACAAGCACTCCACCATGTTTTCGCTTGGCTATAAGAAGAATAACGGTATTCTGAAATATACGGATTTCGAGAACATTTCGGCACGTATGAACTCTTCCTACAATGTGAACAAGTATCTCACTGTCGGCGAAAATTTCACCGTGACTTATACCAGCCAAGTGGACTGCGCCCCTATGGAAAATGCTCTGAAGATGGCGCCTACTGTCCCTGTGTATGAGGAAGACGGCAAAACTTTTGCCGGTCCTGTGGGTGGAATGAGCGACCGCCAGAACCCCTTGCGCGAATCGTATGATAACCGTGATAATCATTTGGACTACTGGCGTTTGTTTGGTAATGGATATGTGGAACTGAAACCGATTAAAGGACTCTCACTTCGGTCTAACTTTGGTATCGACCATTACTCTTCTTTTATCAACGCAATGACAAAGACTTATCATTCGGACATTGTTAACAATGATATTGCAAAGACAACCTTATCTCACAACAACGAAACAAACTGGACTTGGTCTAACACGGCAAATTATAATTTCCAGCTTGCGGATAAACATGCTTTCACTGTGTTACTCGGTACTGAAATGTCCAAGCAATCTATTATTGATTTTTCTGCTTATTCAGAAGAATATGCATTGGAAGACAAAGACTATATGTGGCCGAACGCAGCAACAGGCACAACGAGAAATTCCGGTGCGAAGGTGGGATACAGGCTGGTCTCTTTTTTCGGTAAGCTGGACTATAACTATGATGATTTTATTCTGTCATCATTTACTATCCGCCGTGACGGTTCTTCTCGTTTCGGTAAGGATAACCGTTGGGGTACTTTTCCTGCCGCTACTTTAGGAGTACGTTTGTCTAAATTGCTCCAGAAGGAATGGATGGATGATTGGAAACTTCGCTTCTCGTGGGGACAGACCGGTAACCAGGCTATTGATAACAATGCCCAGTTCGGCTTGTATGTAGCCGATTACGGATTGGATCGCGTGACTTCTACTGCTTATGACATATTTTTGCAATATTCGGGAACGTTCCCGTCGGGCTACCGCGCTACCCAGCTTGCCAATCCCAATCTGAAATGGGAGTCGGCAGAACAATTTAACATCGGTACGGACTTCACGCTCTTTAAGGGTAGCTTATACGGTTCAATCGACGGTTTTATCAAGGATGTGGACGATATGTTGATTAACCCGGCTTATCTGGGTGCTCTGGGCGAGGGTGGTGCATCCTGGGCGAATGGTCCTTCGTTGCGCAACTGGGGTATGGAATTTACATTGGGCTACCGCAAAACATTGGCTTGCGGACTGGGACTTGACATTACCGGTAACTTAGACTTTTTCCGTAATAAGGTTACCTATCTTCCCGAAACATCGACAGGTTCTTATGCCCACACGACCAAAGAGAATCTGGTGGAGTCTGCCCGGCCTTATGGCTCTATCGTGGGTTATGTAGTAGAAGGTATTTTCCAGAATCAGGCGGAGGTGGATGCTTCCGGTCAGCCGAATGCACGTGTGGGCGGCTTGAAGTATGCCGATTTGGACGGTAAGAATGGTATAACAGCCGATGACCAAACCTGGATTTATAACCCTGTTCCTGCCTTCTCTTATGGGCTGAATATCGCATTAAATTATAAAGGATTTGATTTAAGTATGTTCTGGCAGGGGGTGTATGATAAAGATGTATATAACAACCAGAAATTCCAGACAGATTTTTGGAGTATAACCGATGCCGGTTCCAACAAAGGAAACCGCTTGTTGGGAGCATGGAATACAAATAATACGAGTTCTACTATTCCTGCTTTAACTACGAACAATACGGCTGACGAAGGCCGTGCTTCAACCTATTTTGTGGAAAACGGTTCTTATTTGAAGCTCCGTAACTTACAAGTGGGCTATAATTTGCCTTCACCGTTCTTGTCTAAATTTAAAATGAATAGCGCACGTCTTTATGTGTCAGGACAAAACTTGTTGACTATCAAGAGTAAAAGCTTGACTTGTTCGGACCCTGAAAATCCGGATTGGAACTATCCGTTGGCTACTTCTATTTCATTTGGTGTACAAATCGGTTTTTAATATTTAAAAAAAGAAGAATTATGAGAAAGATATATATGCTGGTGACAGCCTGCCTGATGAGCCTGGCTTTGACAAACTGTGATGATTTCCTCGACTATAAACCCACTGCGGTTATTGACGAAGATAAAGCTTTTTCCGATCCTGAGAAGATGGTGAATGCCGCTTATGCCATGTTGGGAGACTGCTGGTTTTCCTATCCGTTTAATTTGTTTCCTTATGGCGACATAACCTCTGACGACTGCCTGAAGGGTGGGTCCGGAACAACGGATACAGGGTATCATCCCCTGGAAATCTGGTCAACGCTGACAGCTACCACTCCGGGAGAGATGGACGAACTTTGGTATCGTTTGTATTGTGCTATTTCACGTTGCAACCGCGCCTTGGTTGCTTTAGACAGAAATGGAGATAAGACTTTGGGAGAAAACTTAAAAGAACAACGCATTGGCGAAGTGAAATTTCTTCGTGCACATTTCTATTATAAGTTGTTGATTCTCTTCCGTCAAGTTCCCTGGATTGACGAGATAGCATATTCTAATAATAGTATAGAGCAAATTCGTAATGATGAATTTTCTTATGTTGAATTGTTTGGTAAGGTGATTGCGGATTTTGAGACAGCTTATAAGATATTGCCTGTTAAGCAGACTGACGGAGGGCGCGTCAACAAGGTTGCCGCCGCCGCTTACTTAGCTAAGTGTTATTTGAACTTGGCATGGGGAGACGGCTATGAGGCTTCTACGGGTGAGAACCACATCAACGAAGACTATATGCGAAAGGTAGTCACCTATACGAACGATGTTGTGAAGTCGGATTATGGGTATTTGGAAGATTATGGAGACATCTTTTTGCCTGATTATAAGAATAGCAAAGAATCTATATTTGCGGTGCAATGTTCGGACTATCAAGATGATAATACAAGCTTTGGACGCGCTAACTGGTCGAATTTGTTGAATGGATGTTGGGGTATGTGGTCCTGTGGATGGGATTTCCATAAACCGTCACAGAATCTGGTCAATGCGTTTAAGACTAAAAATGGTCTACCAATGTTTGATAATTACAATGAAGTAATAGATTATCCTGTCAATGGCGAGATAGATGAACAGAAATGGGACCCTCGTTTGTTCCATACAGTGGGGATGCCGACCTATCCCTATAAATATGAAGCAGAATATACGATGACCAAGAGTAATTCCCGTACGCCGAATACATACGGATATTATACTTCTTTGAAAGAAGTTCCGCAACGTTCCAAAGGCGAAACATATAACGGGTCTTGGCAGGCTTTCGCTATGAATGACTATGTTTTCCGTTATACCGATGTGATGCTTATGCGTGCCGAGGCATTGATAGAACTGAACGAACTGGATGAAGCGCATACTATCATTAATGACATTCGTCAACGGGCAGGAAATTCCATAAATAAGCACATTGCTTATGCAAAAGAACAATGTGAAATAGCTCTTTACCCCCAATCTTATTTCCAAACCAAGGAAATTGCACGGAAATGTTTACGTTGGGAACGTCGTTTGGAAATGGCTATGGAAAATGGACGTTACTTTGATTTGCGCCGTTGGGGAATTGCCTCCAAAACTCTAAACGCTTATTTTGCAAGCGAACAAAATAGCGTGTATGATGGACAAACTTATGCACAATATTATAAAGATGCCCATTATGAGCCAAATAAGAATGAGTTTTTCCCCATACCTTATAATCAATTGTATTACATCCCCGGCTTGTATACTCAAAATAAGAATTATTAATAAACAGAATATCCGTAAAAGTAACATCTCTTACAGTGTTTGAAACAAAAATGATAGGTGTTCCCCTCTGGGGCGCCTATCTTTGTGCCCAGTATAACAACCTTAATACCATAAACATGAACGTATTTTTGCTTATCAAACAACTTCAGACGTTTCTGATTTGTTTTATCTTGATGACTATCTCTGTTTCACTCTCAGCGGCGGACTCTCCTTTGCAGATTAAAAATCTGGGAGAAGGCCATTATCTGGTACGTGTCGACGTTTCTCAGAAATATCTGCTTTTGCCGGTAGAAGAAACTTCTCCCGATGTACATATTATCACAGTCTTTAATAACCGGGAGGTGAAGAACTTTGATATACGTCTTGCTATCAATAAAATAGATTATTTTGTTCCGGTAGACCTTTCCGATTATCTCGGCAAAACCATTACTTTCAAATTCAAAATAAACTCAAGCGATCCCATCCATTTCAATCTTTCTTCAAGTAATGCGGCTTTTGTCAGAGAAATGCGGTTATCCGATACTTTTGATACCGGTAACCGTGAGATGTTTCGCCCCACTTATCATTTTGCTCCACTTTATGGTTGGATGAACGATCCTAATGGGATGGTGTATAAAGACGGCGAATACCACCTTTTCTACCAATACAATCCCTATGGCTCTAAATGGGGAAACATGCACTGGGGACATGCCGTGAGCAAAGACTTGATAAATTGGGAACACCGTCCCCAAGCTATTGCCCCCGATGCGCTCGGCACAATCTTCAGTGGTTCGGCTGTGGTGGATTATGACAATACTGCCGGCTTCGGAGCAGGTGCTATCGTTGCTATTTATACTCAGAATAGCGACCGCCAGGTACAAAGCATTGCTTATAGCACTGATAACGGGCGTACTTTTACTAAATACGAAAATAATCCTGTGCTCGTGTCCGAGGCACGCGATTTCCGTGACCCGAAAGTCTTCTGGCACCAGGGAACACAACGTTGGATTATGGTACTGGCAGTAGGGCAGGAAATGCAAATTTTCTCTTCTCCTAATCTGAAAGACTGGACGTATGAAAGTCGTTTTGGCGAAGGACGAGGCGCACATGGCGGAGTATGGGAATGTCCTGATTTGATTGAACTGCCCGTGGAAGGCACCAATGGAAAGAAGTGGGTATTGCTTTGCAACTTGAATCCCGGCGGGCCTTTCGGAGGAAGCGCAACTCAATATTTTGTAGGTAGCTTTGATGGTAAGGAGTTTATCTGTGAAGATGAACCCAATGTCACCAAATGGATGGATTGGGGAAAAGACCATTATGCCGCAGTAACCTGGAGTAATGCTCCTCAAGACCGGAAGATTGCTTTGGCATGGATGAGCAACTGGCAATACGCAAACGATGTGCCGACTCTCCAATATCGTAGTGCCAATTCCGTTCCCCGTGATTTGAGTCTTTTCGTCTGTGATGGAGAGACATATTTGAAGTCGTCTCCTTCTGCTGAGCTATTGAATCTGCGCGGCGTTTCTAAAGAACGTTCATTCACGGTGAACGGTACTCGTACTTTTAATGAAATTCTTCCCGGAAACGAAGGTGCTTATGAAATGGAACTGACGATAAAGAACCGGAATGCCGAGGTTATCGGTCTCCGTCTTTTTAACGAAGCAGGAGAAGAAGTAGACATGAACTATAACCTCAAGGAAAAGAAGTTCTCCATGGACCGCCGGAAAAGTGGAAACGTCAGCTTCAATGAGAACTTCCCCATGACAACATGGACAGCTATTGAAGGGAAAGATGAAATGAAACTGCGTCTCTTTGTAGATAAATCGAGCATCGAAGCCTTTGGTGATGACGGACGTTTTGCAATGACTAACCTTGTTTTTCCTTCGATGCCCTACAACCGCATGAGTTTTTACAGCAAAGGAGGAAGTTATAAAGTATCTTGCATTGCTTATCTGAAAAAATAATATCTCTGTCGATTTACGAAATACGAAAACATAATAAATACCACACACAATGGAAAATACTAAAAACTCTTCTCTTTCCAAACTAATCCCTGTGATGCTTTGCTTCTTTGCTATGGGATTCGTTGACCTGGTGGGCATCGCCTCCAACTATGTAAAGTTAGATTTGGGACTTTCGGATGCCGAAGCTAACATCTTTCCTTCACTGGTCTTCTTCTGGTTCTTGATATTCTCTGTACCTACAGGCATACTGATGAGCCGTATCGGTCAGAAGAAAACCGTTTTGCTTAGTTTGGTGGTCACGTTTGCTTCTCTGCTGTTGCCCATCTTCGGAGATAGCTACATGCTGATGCTGATTTCTTTCTCTTTGCTTGGAATAGGCAACGCCTTGATGCAGACTTCGCTGAACCCGTTGCTTTCTAATATTGTAAGGGGCGACCGTCTGGCAAGCAGCCTGACCTTCGGGCAATTTGTGAAAGCGATAGCTTCTTTCCTTGCACCTTATATAGCTATGTGGGGAGCAACACAGGCTATCCCGTCTTTGGGGTTGGGCTGGCGGGTGCTCTTTCCCATCTACATGGTGATAGCCGTGGTTGCCATCCTATTGTTGAACATGACGCAGATTGAAGAAGAGAAAGAAGAAGGCACTCCTTCCACTTTCGCACAATGCCTGGCACTTCTGGGCAAACCTTTCATTTTGCTTTCTTTTATTGGAATAATGTGCCATGTAGGCATTGATGTGGGGACCAATACGACCGCTCCCAAGATTCTGATAGAACGTTTAGGCATGGGGTTGGATGATGCAACTTTTGCTACCAGCCTTTATTTTATATTCCGTACGGTGGGATGTTTTGCCGGAAGTTTCATTTTGCGGGTGATGTCGTCCAAATCCTTTTTTGCCATTAGCGTAGTGATGATGTTGATTGCAATGATTGGTCTGTTCTACGTTCAGGAAGAAAAATTCATCTATATTTGTATAGCTCTAATAGGATTCGGCAATTCCAATGTCTTTTCCGTCGTTTTCTCACAAGCGTTGTTATATATGCCGGGAAAGAAGAACGAAGTCTCGGGACTGATGATTATGGGACTTTTCGGAGGAACGGTGTTCCCATTGGCTATGGGCATTGCGTCGGATGCGGTGGGGCAGAATGGTGCTGTGGCTGTGATGGCGGTGGGAGTCCTCTATCTGTTGTTCTATACATTCCGTATCCGGAAGTGATAAATAAGCGTTTTTCAGTAGTAAATAATACATCCTCAAATAATAAATAAACTTATGAACGGAATTATAGTAGGAATGGGCGAAGCATTGTGGGACGTGCTGCCCGAAGGGAAGAAAATAGGCGGTGCTCCGGCAAACTTTGCATATCACGTGTCACAATTCGGTTTCGATAGCCGCGTGGTAAGTGCTGTAGGCAATGACGAACTGGGCGATGAAATTCTCGAAGTGTTCAAGGAGAAACAATTGAAACATCAGATTGAGCGGGTGGATTTCCCGACGGGGACGGTACAAGTGACGTTGGACGACGAGGGAATACCTTGCTATGAGATTAAAGAAGGCGTGGCATGGGACAATATCCCCTTTACGGATGAGCTGAAACGTCTGGCATTAAATACGCGTGCGGTTTGCTTCGGTTCGTTGGCACAGCGCAATGAGGCGAGCCGTGCCACCATCAATCGTTTTCTCGATACGATGCCTGATATAGACGGGCAATTGAAAGTTTTTGATATTAATCTGCGCCAGAATTTCTATACGAAGGAGGTGTTACGCGAGTCCTTCCGTCGCTGCAATATCCTGAAGATTAATGACGAAGAACTGGTAATCATTAGCCGCATGTTTGGCTATCCCGGTATCGACCTGCAAGATAAGTGTTGGATTCTCCTAGCCAAGTACAACCTGAAAATGTTGATTCTCACTTGCGGAACAAACGGTAGTTATGTCTTTACTCCTGGTGTGGTGTCTTTCCAAGAGACCCCACGTGTTCCTGTAGCCGATACGGTGGGAGCAGGCGATTCCTTCACCGCCGCCTTTTGTGCTTTCATCCTGAAAGGCAAGTCAGTGCCCGAAGCTCATAAATTGGCAGTAGAGGTTTCAGCGTATGTGTGCACGCAGAGCGGTGCAATGCCGGAACTGCCCGGTGTGTTGAAAGATAGATTGATTTGATAGATTTTTCTCTAAAAAACGCCTCTACAATATACTCTGAGAAGGGTTGATTCTCGCAGTAATAAGTAAAAATACTCATTTCGATGAGAAAATATTCTCATCTTGATGAGTATTTTTTCTCATCGTGGTGAGAATAGGCGAGAAAATGGAGAGTTGAAAATGGAGAGTTAAGTGTTCCAGTTATTCATATAGGAAAAGATACCTGCATGGTGTTTTATAAGTGCAGCAAGTTCTTCTTTGGTTTTATTGCAAGTATTCAAAAGCATTTTTTGATTATGCGCTAGTTTCTTCTTTTGATTAATTCCATTTTCTGGTTTCTGGGGATGATAGAGATGATAGCAAGGTCCTTCGACTCTGGCAATAGGATATTTTAGTATTTCAAGCCTTTTTACTCTTTCGCAGTCTTCTGGTCCCCAGCCATAAAAGCCTTCGTTTTCTCCCCCCGCTAGCATGTACTTCTCTTTATTAACCAGGAAAGCTCCTCCTACCGAAGGACGCTTCATCAAGAGAGTTCCTGAAGAGAGAGTTACTGTCTTCTTATTCTGCTTAACCAGTATACTTTCATAGCCATTTAGAAGACGAAAGTTCCCATTGTAAGGGAAACTTATCACATAACCTTTCTCAATGAGTTGTATAGCCTTTATCACTTGCTCCCCGGTTACTATAATATCTGTATCCCAGATACCTACGATAGGATATTCGGCGTTTCTTAGTAAAATATTTAAGTAATAGGTCCGATAAAACACACTTTCGTTATCGGGGATAAAGCGATAGCGGATTCTTTCGTGTGGAAGATAATGAAGTTTCCGTTTATTATCGGCTTCTAGTATATCAATGTGCACAAAAGGAGCTTCTAGTAAATAGGATAAGATATATCGCAGGTTTTCTTCGCGTTCTTTTGATTCAATTCTAATTGGTATGACGATGCTGATAGGATTCATTTTTCTTATTTTATAGTTAGTATATTCTCACAATGTCTCATCAACTTTTCAATTTTGATATTGAAGATGTTGAGTTTATGTAGAAGAGTGAGCGTGAAATAGGTTTCATAGTAGTCCGCTTTTGTAGAATGATTCATTATAGCTTCTTCCAACCAATCGATAAGATAGATTGTATGTTCTTTGAGGGTTAATACAGTTTCTTCCTCAGATTCTTTTCTATAATGTAATCGTTGATATAAGTAGTAGGCTATTCCTAATATTCCATTATCTACATTTAACTCAGAAAGAGTACGCATATTTATTTCATGGAATATTACGTAGTCTAAGTCTGATAACACTTCATCTGCGTTTCCTTCTGCAAAAGAGTGCTGTAACAGGTATTCCACTCCAACTCCTACTCCACATAATCCATTTGCGTATGATAAAGGAGAATCCTTGCTGCATTTTTCCCATATTTCATTTAATAAGTCTTCCGCTTTTAACTTCCACGTCTCTTCTTGTGTCTTTTGGAACATGGTGAATAGTGATATAACTTTTCCCATGTTCCCACGCATTCCCAGCGTGTTGGAGTAGACGTTATTGTAGGGGGCTATTCTTAAATATGAAGAGTAGGCGGAAGTAGTGTCTTGGATGAAATTTTCTTGATTTAATAGCAAATAATCCTCTTTATATAATGCTTTAATTTTGTTGATTTGCTCTTCTGTGACCGTAATATGGATTTGGCAACTTTGATTCTGTGGGATGTCTAATGTCTTTATTCCATTTTGGATAAGAAAATTATTCAATTCTTTAATGTGGACGATGTAGTCGACATCCAGAGGTTCATAGTAATCTGTTTGTTTTCTGATCTGTTCGTCTTGTGACAAGGGATTCGATTTGCCAAGTTCCAACTCAACAAATTTTAGAAACTTTGCAAAGGAATCATTTTTATATAAGCTGAGGCTATTGAAATTTTTCTCCATCAGGAACCATTTATAAGTGGAGATAAGATGTTCTACGGGAACTCTCCACACGGCAAATTTGAGAACCTCCCCATTCCTTTTTTTGTATTGAGGCATTTTTGCAACAGGTATTAGATATTTATTTGGAGGGATATAACCTATCCGTTGGCGTATGTCATTTTCTACTGATAATATCTCTCCCTCTTTGGCATAGATAGCTATACTTTTTAGGTAGGTAGAAGCATTTTTAGGAATGCAGACGAAAGCAGTGTGATGCTTTTCTATCAGGCAAAAATAGTTCGGAAGAAAAGAACTATAAGAGAGTTGGTGGGGAGCAGAGACTGGGATCATGGGTTTTATGTAGATAAAATGAATAAAATTATGTTTAATGTTTTTTATATGGGCTCATGTAATATGAGTGCAAGATATATAAAAAAATATAATTTCCCTCATTTTTAGATACAAAAGCTTGGATTCCTTTTTTATTTCTCTAATTTTGATGCATACCATTCTCTTTAGGTTTATTGTAAATCAGTGGACTAATGAACATTAATTGAAAGATAATATTTAAGGAGTTTGACACAACACAGACATGAAGGAATAATACACGCTTAATTTATTACGCCTATGGTAAGGATAGGTATTATTTATATGGTAACAGGAGTATTTTGCCGTTTTTGGCAAGAGTTCCATACCTCTTGTGAAGCTTATTTCTGTATAGATGCAGAAAAAGGTTATGAAGTTTTTACAGATTCCGTAGAGTTAACAAGCTTGAATATTCCCCGGGTATCTTGGCATCTTATAGAAGATAGAGGATGGACAGAGAATGTATCACCCAAATCAGAATTTATTTGTTCGATTCGTGCTCGCTTGCTTTCCACTTATGATTATGTTTTTTATTTGAACGGGAATCTTCATTTCCTTAAATCTATTGCTGCTCAAGAAATTCTTCCTGATGCAAGTACAAGTTATTTTACGGTGCTTTCTTTTAACCATTATATGTGCATTTCTCCAGATAATTTCGGATATGAGCGGAATGAGAAAAGTCAAGCTTACATTCCTTATGGACAGGGGAAGAGATATTATCAAGGTGGATTCTATGGAGGACGTGTAGAAGAAATCTTGAGATATTCAGAGTGGAGTAAAGAAGCTATCTGCTCTGATAGAGCTCAAGGAATTATAGCTTGCCATCATGATGAGTCTTATTTGAATCGTTATTTGTTGAATTCTTCTCCCCGGATTATTAATGATAAGTATGGATATTGCAGTTACAGTCCTTATCGTGGAGAGTATAAAGCAGAGTTTTTAGATAAAGATGCTTTCTTGGGTGTGGATGTACTTCGTGCAAGGGATATTTTGCCGGCCAGCTTAATATGGCTGCAAGGAGATGTAGGTGATCAGATGTTTGGTCTTGCTTTGTGTTATTATCTTCAAAGTCAGTATCCTGAACAACATTTCTATCCTTCCTATCATCTGTATCCGGGAAGGGGTGAATCATTGCTCTGGGATGTGTTTCCTTTGGGGCTATCTGTCGATAATGCAAAAACGATAGAGCGGCAAATGGCAAATCTTCCGGTAGCGAGTAAACATCTGTTTAGGGAAAAACAGGAATACCGAAAGCAACAGTTTGAGAAGATTACTGCTTCCCTGACCATTTATCAGGGGAGATGGCAGTGTTGGCAATATGCGGATGCTTGTGCGGCTATGTTGAAAAAGGCTTTTACATTATGCTGTTTCCCGATGAATGGGACATTTCAAAAACGGTTGTTAGAAATTCAACAAAGTCCCAATGCTGTAAGTGTACACATCCCTGCTGTTTCTACAAACGAATGCGAACAATTGGTATCTGGTAATATCTGTACTTCTGACTATTATGAACAAGCAATGGAGAAAATGCGGATTCTGTTGACAGAAGAACCGGAATTTTTCTTTTTCCGAGATGATGAACTGGGAGCATCTGAGGAAGAACGTTGGAGAACTATGTTACTGATTTCTGCTTGTAAACATCATATCATAGCAAATAATAGTATCAGTTGGTGGGGGGCTTGGCTCAGCAAAGGAAAAGAGAAAATTGTAATAGCTCCTGACAAGTGGAGGAATACGGAAGCGTCTCCTGATATTTATCCGCAGTCGTGGATAAAAATTCCAATATTGATTAATAAAAACTGGTTAAATGACTTATGCCGTCAATGGATATGGAAAAGCGCTTCGAAAAAGGAATTAGGGCTTTATGAAGGAAAGATGGGAGATGTATTGCTCTTTTTTCATTGTGCCCGTTCATTAGACAATTCTTGGTATGAAGAGTATGCGGAAGAGTTATTGGATGAAATATATTCAGACATCAATCAAGAAATTCCTGTGTGTTTTTTTAATGGCTTGTGTGGCATAGGGTGGGGAATAGAATATTTAGTACAACATGGATTCGTAAAAGGATGTACGGATGATATCCTTGCAGATTTAGATAAGAAAGTAATGGAAATAGATCCTCGTCGAATGGAGGATTCTAGTTATGAAACTGGTATACAAGGTATAATGTGTTATGTTCATAGTCGCTTGGCATCTCCCCGTTCCGCTGATTCTGCTTTGCCTTTTGATTCTTTATATTTGGCAGAGATGAAAGAAGCATGTCTACGATTAGGCATAGAAGAAACTTCTTGTTTAGAATTACCGAATTTGCTAGAAAGAATTTCGGTTTATTATTCAGGAAAACCAAAACAGGGAACGTTGTGGCATTTGATATTAAAAATATTGTGTATTTAATTCTTAAAAATAACTATTTATGAAAAAGTTGGAAAAGTTAGATCTCAAACAAGTTGCATTGGAAGACAATGAAATGAAAACGCTTGTAGGAGGAAAAATTATGTACTATTGTACACGCATGCAAAGAAACTATGATGGTAGTATTACGGTTTATCCTTTTTCTACTGATAATGTAAGGGTGGCGAATTCTTGGTGTGCCTTTTGGGAATCTGCTGGTTGGTATGTGACACAAGATGCTCAAGATGATGGTTCGGGTAATTCAGCTACGCCATATTATTATGCATGATCTTTTAAATAGAATACAGTATGAAAAATTATATAATTGTAGTTGCGTGTTTGTTTTATAGCTTGTGCTGCGCTTCGCAGCAATATAAAATAGATCTTACAAAAGCTATTGTTAAAGAAATACCGATGTCAGATGTATTGGAGGATGTAAAAGAAGTCACACTTAAATTGCCGGAGGATATTAAACTGCCGTATGGGGTAGTAGATATAACGGATGGGGGGAAATACTTGATTCTGTCCACTCCTAAGG
>JAUUNK010000391.1 GCA_030844565.1 Bacteroides ovatus | reverse complement strand
GCCGAGGCATCGGTCGTGGAATATCTCTCGGAGAACTACGAAGTCGAGAAAGAACTGGCCAAAGGAAAGTGTATCGCCGACTACGACCGGCGCGTCACCTATCCCGTGGGCGTGCATATCTACTTCGAAGGACAAATCCATGAGGTCATTCGTTCCATCAGCGGCTACCGCAAACCTGCAACAAAGACTTTCTGGGAGGAGTGCGTCGATACCTGTATCGATATGAAACAGGTGTCGGGCTATACCCAGTTTAAGACCTATTACCCGGGCGACAAGGTGAACTACAACGGGGTGATCTACAGTTGTCTCGCAGAAAACGGCTACAAGTTCGACGATATTCGTATCCCGATGGTAGCCGGTTGGCTGGAAGTCGAAACCTCACTCTGGCATCCCGTTGAATACCCCCTGTGGAGTGTCGTGGAGTATGAAGATGGATTCTTCACGCTGGTATCGCTTGATAACTTTGACTCTAACGTTGACCCGATGGCTTCAAGCTGCTGGGGAGCCATAGCCGATTACGATTCAGCGTATAACGCATATGAACTGTCTGAAAATGAATACGTGGTTTATGACAGGCATGTGTTCTATCCGGAAACCGACATCAATGCGGATGAACCCTCCGTTGGTTTCAACTTGGCCCTTCACGACCCCAGAAATTACAACTTGAAAAAACACTTGGTACGCTTAGCTGTCTATGAGTTAACCAAGCTTATTGCCCCGAACAACGTAAGCGTTGTCAGAATCCGGGATTATGAAGATAGCATGAGATGGTTGAGTGATGCGGCCAAACTGCGGCTTACCCCACAGATACCGCGCAAACTCGATGAAACAAGAAAACCGGTAACCGATTGGCAATTGGCTACTTTCCAGACTGATTACGATCCATACAAGAACCCCTGGATGATATAGCTAAAAGCGGAATCTACATTGCAAAAAAACGGCAAGTACCAGTCTTCTTTTCCTCTTTGATTAAAAAGAAAAAGACATCTTCCCGCAGTAAGATTGACAGTTCCGCTTCCATCTTGATTACTTTCATCAGAAGATGTTATTCAAGGCCCGCCACCGGCGTATAGCGAAAGAAAATCAAATTAACGGCGGGCGTTACGGCTTGGACGTAATTGCGTGTCTGTGGCTTTGATACGGGTAGAAACGGTGTATTGGAAGCTATAGACTTATTGTCAAGCTACTACAAAAATAGGGATACGACAGGTGACAAATCATTATTTTAAGGTATTGCAACAGAAAATATATGTAACGAACTTTGTAACTAAAAAAGGACCCCGTTCCCGCCTATGCTAACAACTAAGAATTATACACGCGAGCTGTTACCGACTATAGCGCGGAGAGTTTTTCAAGAAGATAAAAGAAGTGTGCAGCACGAATTTATTTTCGGTGAGGTGAACAAGTGTTTCACCAACGCGTATACCTCTGCTTTAGGAGGGACGGAAGAAAATCATGATAAATAATGAAAGATGGAAGCAAATCGTTTTAAACATCCCGTTAGCCGTGAAATAACGGATCAATACATCCGTTCTTCATCTTGTCTGCAATGTAAGCCTTGTGGAGGGAACTGCATAGTCGTGGACAATCGTATCTCCTTTGTAGTCGATCCCGAAACGAGGCGTGTCAGGCATCTTTTGTTCGATTCAACTCCCGTCGCCTGTATGGGAAATTGCATAAGGCCCTGCCAGGAATCTTTACGTTTGGTGCGAAAGTTAAAGCCCGTATCGGAACAATTAGAATTTCTAAAAAATAATCAGCATATATGAGTATCACCAACATCATCAGCAACGACGAAGTTACACTCGTGCAAGGAGTCGACGGCCTTTTTTTTTTGCGAAGAGTCATGGATTACGCAAAGCAGGGCGGCTTCCCGGTCGGAAGAGGCGTTTCCCGAAGAAGTCATTGAAATAAAAAATGAAGGTATCAGCATGGAACAACTTCAGACTTAACTATTCTGGCTAAACTTAGTTGCCACGTGAATGAAACGCTTTGTCTCCAAACCAGGCCATTCCTCCTGCCGGGCGTGCCATTCTTTGCAGGTGGTTCGGCCCGTTTTCGAAACATAACCGTATTTTGTTCTCTTTTGATACACTAACTCCCAATCCGTCATAGCCATGCCTCAACCTGTGTTCACAGCTTTTCTTCTTACGTTGTTTGCTGGCCTATCTACCGGTATAGGTAGCGCCATCGCCTTCTTTGCCAAACGTACCAACACGTTGTTCCTCTCTCTTTCGTTGGGCTTTTCGGCAGGAATGATGATTTACGTGTCGTTTATGGAATTCCTTTTCTCTTCCGTGCAAACCCTTGTCGGGGTACACGGCAAAACCGATGGGGCACTCTATGCGACACTCTCTTTTTTCGGAGGTATCGCGTTGATTTTACTCATCGACAAGTTCATTCCCCCCTACAAGAATCCGCACGAGATGCATTGGGTGGAAGAGATGAATCAAGAGGATAAACCGCATCCGAAAGTAAAGCCAAAATTATTGCGCGTGGGTTTGGTGACAGCCCTGGTACTGGCTGTCCATAATCTTCCTGAAGGCATGGCTACGTTTCTTGCCGCCATGAAGGATGCAAACATTGCCATCCCCATCACTATCGCCATTGCCTTACATAACATTCCGGAGGGTATTTCGGTTTCTGTACCCGTCTATTACGCCACGGGCAGCCGCAAGAAAGCCTTTTGGCTCTCGTTTCTGTCTGGTTTGGCAGAGCCAGTGGGAGCCATCATCGGCTACCTCGTATTGTCTCCCTTTCTCGATGACAACGTATTCGGAATCATTTTCGGTATGATTGCCGGAATTATGGTCTTTATCTCGTTTGACGAGTTGCTGCCCGCTGCCGAAGAATACGGCAAACACCACCATGCCATCTATGGCTTGGTGGCAGGCATGGCTGTCATGGCACTCGTCCTGTTGATGCCGGGTTAGCCAAACGAAACGGTATAAAAACAAGGAATAACTAAAAAACAGAAAAGATATGACTCCTCCCATTATGCGAAAAGTACCGATAAGTTTTTTAGACTCAATGGTGATAAAGATTCATATAATGCTTTAAGACATAGCATAATCTTACAAAGGAAGGGATAATGCGAATTGTTTATTCTTGGTAAATACACTGGCTCTACCGGTTTTTCTGCATTTTTCTATAATGTTTTGACGCACATTTGATTACCTGTAATATAGTGTATACATCATCAGCCC
>JAUUNK010000390.1 GCA_030844565.1 Bacteroides ovatus | reverse complement strand
CAGAATGACTCCACCAAGTAGTTGACAAAAAATAATCTCCGGGAATACTGAGTAGGCTCGGAGATTATCTTTTGGTTCTCTATCATATATACATCTAACAGCGGAAGAATAAACCGCATTAAATTTGTATTTATTAACTTTTTATAACACCTTTGCCGTCAAATTAAAAAAAGAGAATAACACGATGAAGAAAATTATTTTTAGCATTCTAATGGGTTTCATAGCCCTTAGTATGAGTGCGCAGATTATGCGCAGTGAAGAACTTGAAAAGTATGCCAAAGAAAAATATGGCGATAAATGGGTAGATGCAGCAGAAAACTTAGGTTCACAACTAGCATTAGATAAGAACAAATCTCTTACCTATACGCAGGTTGTTGATTGTGGGGAACAGACGAAAGAACAATTATACATCATTCTTAATCATTGGTTTGTAGAGTCTTTTAATGATGCAAACTCTGTTATTCAGCTCAATGATAAAGATGCCGGAGTTATCATTGGCAAAGGATATATTGCTAATATCGCCGGACATGCTGGAGGAATGAATTCGTATAATGTCAGCATTCGCCCAATTATAAAAGTTGATATTAAGGATAAGAAAATTCGCATAACTTATACCGTTCAATGTTACGATATTGAGAAGTTAATAGGCGGGGGCGTTATGTCTGCGCTTTCCAATGGTTCCACAAAGCCTACACTATCCAGCGAAAAATGGACTCTCGACACTTGTTATCCTTTTGTAGAAAAGGATGAGCATAGAGCAAAAAAGACTTCCTCAAAAGCGTTAGTTATGGCTCATGCATATTCTAATGTTATCATGGATAAAATCGAAGAAGCTGTAAAAAATGGTCTTGCCAGAAATGAATCTGACAACTGGTAGGCATATAATAACAATTGTCTGTTAAAGATTTCTTTCATATATAGTGACGGCATCTCGGTCGGATAGTGTAACTATGCCAATCGGATGCCGTCACTATCTTGTATCTCCATATATGGAAAGCTAATTGTTGAAGGGGGGGGATAATCATCTCATCGGTGGCAATTTTTACTTGAACAGAAGGGTATTCATGTGCCACAAGATGGCTGTTAAGAATCGGTTTATCAGATGTTAATAGCTGTATCGTCAGGTGTTAATATCCATCATGACAGGTGTTAACACCTGACAACTCAATTATTAATAGCTGAGAAGCTACTTCTTAATACTCTATCAATCTGATATATAGTCATTATATATCATTCTTTTTACCTATTGGCACATCGGGCGGCGGATAGTGGAGGAAGAACAGCATGGAGAAGCCCGTGCACAGTATGGTACACGGTTGATTAAAACATTGGCAGAACAACTGATGCCTGTACGTTCAGTAAACGCAATTTGGATTACTTTCGTCAATTCTGCTTATAATATCTGTAACCCAGCAGGCATTCTGACCGAAGAAGAGGTAGCATGGAGTCAATGCTTTATGGGCATTTGCTCATACGTGAACAAAATGACCGCTACTGAACACGATACGGAAAGCATGAATAGGCACGTGGAACAGATGGTCCAAGAGGCGATTCTTGCAAGCGGCGTGGAACGAGTAATGAATGAAGGTGTTGAAGAAAATATTTTCAGCGACTTATTTGCCAAAGAGGTGGATGAAATAAAAATGCCGTTTACCAAGTTCCAGATTCTCTCATGGCTTTGAGTATGCGGATGAATGCTGTATTGAGTTGGCAAAGAAAATCAAAACTCTGATCGACAATACCGCCATCTATGCCGACTGGTTAAATAACGGTAACCTGAAAAATAAGCTCGCCAGCCAACTCACCTATCTTCTCTACAAAGAGGGTTATTTTTAGTTGGTTCTGATACCTGACGACCTTTTTTGTCAACGTTAGGCTTAATAGAAACATGGCTGATCCACTTAAATGAGGAATACTTGAATTTCCGGTTGACACGCTCCACTTTCTCGTTCCACCAAGAGAAGAAATATTCCTTGATAGTCCAATGCAAGTTGCTAATGAGAAAATCCACAAAAGCAGGCAACAGAAATGTAAATCTTGGAAAGTATTCTTTATTAGTCTATTATTAAGGTTACTTTCCCATTTTCGAGATAAAGAGATCGGTTCTCATACAACCAATGTTCGTGTAATCCAAAACTTCCTTTACTTCTGATTGTTTTATCGGGGTATCCTATAGCATCTATAACCATATTTCTAGTCATACCAATTTTTACTCTGCCTTCTGCTACAGCTTCTCCAAATTTTAGACCATATTGTTTAATACATTCGTTGTAATAAGAAATAGGGATGAAGTCGTCCAATTCTTTTCCTTTAGAAATGAGTCCTTTCACTTTTCCGTATTTCTCATTTTCGAGTAAAGCAAAAATGTGATACGAGTGTTCCCCATCTACAGCAATGTCTATACATTTAAATTTTGTTTTGAAAGGGACATAAATATTTTCCTCAGTATCGGCTTTCTTAATATAATATGATCCTTGGCAATAGAAATCTTTTCCTACAAATGTTTGCTTCATTTTTTCGTAGTATCCCAAAGTTATAAACATATTCTTGATCTCATGTTTATTAAATTTAAGATAAAAGGGATAGTTATCATCTCCTATTAATTTAAACCAATAAGCGGGGTAATCTCCCCTTCCGCGGTGTTCGATGTCAATAGATAAGATTTTGTAATATTTCCCAACAAAAGCAGAGTAATCACTAGCTACGATTCTCTTGCTTGATCCAGGTTTCACCATAGGTTTATATATATAATCAGTACGGTTAATAGAGATAAATTCATTATTAATACGTTGAGGTGGTAAATCTAAAAGGCTATCTGTTATTATTTGAGTATAGAAAGTATCGAAAAAGCCATCTTCTTTTATATACTTATTTCCTAGGACAAATAATGTTTGTCCTTCGTGGAGTGGTGCGTTTTCATAAGTTAAGTTTTCCAAACTATCATATCTCAGCACTTTTTTTTCTTCCTCTTTTACATCTTTTATTATCGTGGTTATTTGCCCGTAGCAACTTGTTGCAAACCATATAGAGACTATTGTTACTAATGTTTTCATGATAAAGTTCTGTATTAGTGAATTTTTCTTTTGCAAAAGTAGAGAGAATGTATTGAATGAAGAAAATAAGTAAAGGATTGTAGATGGTGAACATCGTCAAAGATCGAAATGTCCTCTAGCTTTAATGAGAGGGTCTATCAGCCCTGTTCATAGCT
>JAUUNK010000389.1 GCA_030844565.1 Bacteroides ovatus | reverse complement strand
GTTACCATTGGGTCCGGAGTAGCCATTTTCCAGTTCGGACAGATGTCAGTAGTGGCATCGAGGAATTTAGCTGCAATCTGGTTCAGCATTTGTCCTTTGTAAGGAATACCTTCAGGTAGTACTACGTCAAAGGCCGAAATACGGTCGGTTGCTACCATGACGAGTTTTTCGCCGTTGATGTTGTACACATCGCGCACTTTTCCGTGGTACACGCTTTTCTGTCCCGGAAAGTTGAAATCTGTTTTTGTTAATGCTTTCATTGTCTTTATTATAATTACAAATTACAAGTTACAAATAACAAGTCGCAATAGGATTCCGAATCTAAAGACGATTAGTCTTTGGCCAGTTTCACCGGACGTTCGCCGTTGATAACCAGTTGTTCGTTTTTCCGTTTCTCCCGTTCGGCTTTCGCTTCTTTGTCGAATTTTTCGTAAGCATCCACGATACGTTCCACCAGTTTATGGCGTACGATATCTTTTTTATTCAGTTCAACAAAACTGATACCTTTCACTCCCTTTAAGATGCGGAGAGCTTGCACCAATCCCGATGTTTGTGAAGCGGGGAGGTCAATCTGTGTCATGTCTCCCGTCACAATCATTTTGGTGTTCATACCCATACGGGTGAGGAACATTTTGATTTGCTGTGTGGTAGTATTCTGGGCTTCGTCCAAAATGACGACCGCATCATTCAGCGTGCGTCCGCGCATAAAGGCTAACGGGGCAATCTGGATAATGTTCAATTCCATGTATTCCTTTAACTTGGCAGCAGGTATCATATCTTGCAGGGCATCGTATAAAGGTTGCAGGTATGGGTCGATCTTATCTTTCATGTCGCCGGGCAGGAAACCGAGCTTTTCTCCGGCTTCTACGGCGGGGCGGCTAAGGATGATTTTTTTGATTTCTTTATTCTTCAATGCACGTACGGCGAGGGCGATAGCGGTGTATGTCTTTCCCGAACCTGCCGGACCGATGGCAAATACCATATCATTCTTGGCGAATCCTTCTACCAGTTTCAACTGGTTTTCACTTCGGGGGATGATAGGTTTTCCTGTGACACTGAACACAATCACGTTTCCTGTCTGTTCCGCTTGCGGCGCATTTCCTTTTATAATGTCAATGATAACTTCTTCTTTCAGTGAATTATATTCGGCGCAGTACTTTTCAAGTTTGGTGATATTTTCTTCGAAAGCACACATTTCTTCCTCGTCGCCCAGCACTTTGATGACATTGCCTCGGGCAACTATGCGTAGCTTTGGATATAAAGCTTTAATTAACTGTATATTGGCGTTGTTTACGCCGTAAAAAATAACCGGATCAATGTCCTCAAGAACAATCAGCTTCTCTATCATTAAGTTGTATTAAAGAAAAATTTCTGCAAATTTAATGAAACGTTTTGGATTCTCTGATTGTTTGGAGGTGAATTTTACTGCAATTTACATTCATCTTCCGTTCATCGGGCAGTAATATGGAAACAACCTTGCTTCAGTTCGTATTTGATATAGCATTTTTCAGCTTGTCGTAGATCTCTTAAAACTTCGGATAGAACAAGTTTCAGTGTGTCGGCACTCACGTCCTGCATAGGGCGACCGTCTTTATCTTCCACTTTCTTAAAACGTTTCCAACTAACATCAAAAGTAGCCCCGAAACAATGTGCCGAGTTGGCGGAGGCATTTCCATTGCGACGGCGGAGACGTTTCACATCGTTTTCAGTACGTAGTACGGAGGTGATGATTACCTGATTGGGATTCAGCCCTTTGGCAGCCAATGAATCGAGAAAGTTGGAGCCGATTGTATCGAGCAATGCGCTGGCACGTGGAACGAGGTAGGGAATGGAATGTGTCAATGAATCCACTGCATAAAATTCATTATCAGTGATATGAGTCAACTTTTCTTTCATTGCTTCCGCTTCCTCTCGGTCTGCCAGCGGACTAATACCTATCTTTTTAGCGACTTCCAGATGTGCATCGTTCAAATCAGGGAAAGAACGTTTGTAACTGACAACGCCACGAATATTGTGCGGCTTGTTCAATTTCAGTGACATGTCTTTCTTTTTGCAGCTTGAAGTAAGCGTTGTAAGCCCAATAACAAGTAAAAATAGCGGTAATATGCGAAGCTTGTAAGTAGTCATTTTGTATTTTTTGCCCGCAAATATACGCTATTTTTTCATACGTTCTATGCTTTGCATTATTTTCCGCCTCATATCTTTTATGGGTCACTCTAAAATATTTTCCGGTATTTCCGGATGGGTATCAAGAGTGCCTATAATGGTATAGTCCGTGTTATCTATTGTTGTCTTCAGCGTTGGTATTATTAAATAATCACTTCTAGTAAGAGCCTTGTTAATAAGTTGCTCTTTAAATATCTTTGTATAAGATTGATAACTGCATTTACACTTGTAACTCCATCAAATAGTTCAAATCTTAATTTGTGAGGGGTGGGAGGGGTTGATGCATCCGTGAAATTTCCTTGTTCGTCAGATGCATAATTTAATGTTAAATAAGGTATGGCGTATGTAGGAGATGAGTTGCCGAAACCATTTTCTAATTTGACTGAAAAATCGTATGTTCCTTTGGCTATCGGATTTTGGGATAGTTCGTTTTTGGAGTCGCTATATCGGAAGAAATAGCAATCTTTAGATTCATTGTTAATCAAATAGACCACAGTGCCATTGGACAGTGCCGGATGATTACTTTCTTTTATTGCGTATGCCAAATAACTGTCTATAATTTTAATTTTTAATTCAACTATTTCGTTGGTGATATTATCTTTTACTTTCACCTTTGTTTCTCCTTTCTTTTTGGGGGTAACTTTTAAACTTCCCATTCCTATTGAGCTGGATAAATCTACATCGATGCTTAAAATATCAGTTTCTTCTACAGTCACGGTATAGTCTCTGTTTCCACCTCTAATGGTAATATCTGTTGCTCTTAATAAAGGTTGTTCGTAATACTCTTTTTCAAAGGATAAAGGATATATCTTTTCTTCATTATTATTGCCACAGCTAAAAAAGATAATTGTACAGAGGAATGAAAGTAGTGCTCCAAGTAAATGTTTTGTTTTCATGATTATTTTGTTTTATAGTTTTGCAGGAGAGATATAGTCTTATAAGTTCCTGTGTTGACGTTGGAGGCAAATATAAAGATTTTATCGATATGTTGGAGTAAATAGTGTATTTATTTCTTGTCCTCCAGCTATTTTTCATACATTTGTAGC
>JAUUNK010000388.1 GCA_030844565.1 Bacteroides ovatus | reverse complement strand
AATAGTTTCTTTATTCTTAAAAATTCTGCACACTCAGCTCATTATACAGGATTTCCCACTCTCGCCCTTCTCCTTCATCGATATGGATTTCCAGTTGAAAATTTTTGTAGTATCCTTCGAAAGCGGGGAATTCCAGCGTATTGTTTGCAGGTTGAACAGACTTTCCATCGAGTTTATAAGAGATTTTCGCATTCGGATTCGCCAATTCGTTGTAGTAGAGCTTGAGAAAACGTCCTTTGCATGTAGCATCGGCTTCGATAGTACGCAGATAGGGGATACGGTCTTCTGAATCGACCGACTTTTCGAGGTTTTTCGTTCCGGCGGTCGTTTTCGCGTATTCAGACCTCACTCCGTCTTTTACGGCACATACTTCGATATCGTACGTCTGTCCGGGTGTCAGTTTTTCTATCGTGAACGAATTGCCGGTGATTCCGGTAAATACATGTGCATCGGTTTTTACTTCGTAAGTGGTTCCTTGCATATTGCTTTTCTTCCATGATACTGTAATTTCTTGCTGGAAACATTCGGTAGAGTTCAGCTCGGGCTTTTCCAGCTTTTGTGTTTCGGGTGTTGAGGAGCCTCCCTCTGATTTTGTCAAAGAGATATCATCCAAATAAATTTTCCCGTTTTGTTTGAATGGGAAGATTATACTCATTCCTGCTACGTCTATGTTTTTGTCTTCAGGAATTTTGACCTCCTGCTCGAATTTCACCCATTTGTCTTTTTTGGTAGTGAAGCTGTATTCTTTATCGCCCTTCCAGTCATCGTCATCCTCTGTTCTTTGGTAGAAGTTGAATATGACATTGAATTTCAACTTTTCGTTTGTGCATTTGTGCCAAACGGTCAGTTTATAAGTAGCTCCTTTTTCGACAGGCAATGCTCCTATACGCCAACTCTCAACAGTCTCATCAATAGGGCTGATGGATCCTCCATTGTCAAGATATGCCATGAATATTTTGCTTCCGCTTCCTCCGTCACGCTTTTCGTTTTGAAAGTTTCCTATAGCTTTGTACACTTTCCAACCTTTAGGTTTTCTCTCGAAGTCGGATCCGATCCATTCTCCTTCAAAATCTCCGTTTTTCAATAAATTCTCTTGTGCGTTCGCTGTGGGAATGATCCACACCCACATCATTGCGAGTAATGCTATTCTATGAATTGTTCTCATGTTTATTTTATTTTTTTATTTCTTCAGGTGACACTCCGAACCTCTCGCCTATCTGTGCTGCCAGATAGTGTAACGAGCCTTCGTCTTTTTCCTCTCCCAGCAAGCGCTCCTTGTCCCATAGCCCGCCTTCTTGTTCCAATGTCTGTAAAAGTTTCCGGGTTTCCTCGTATGTGATGAATGGTTGCCCTTGTACGTTTCGGGCAAACTGTGAGGCATAGATGAGTCCGTAGGCTTGCGATAGAAGTCGAAAAGCATGTTTGGGATTTTCTTTCAGATTGGCAAAGGTGTTGGCTCCTACCAGCAGGTTCATTGCTCTGGCAGCCACCACACGTCCAAGCTCATGCCTGATAGTATCCGCTTGTAGCTTGATTTCATCGTAACGTGATGTTTCCATATAGGTACGTCCTCTTACAAAACATTGAAAGATGCGGCGGTGCGAATCTTTCAATGCCGGCAAGCCTTCAGACTGGGCGAGCGGTTTCCAGAAATCGTAATATCCATAGGCTAAATCCCAGTGGTGTTCCAACTCTGTATAGTTGTGTCCCGCAGATAGTTGGGTCAAGTCGTGCGCGGAGCGTACTTCCGGGTTTTCCGTTACATCTTCACTCAGGTGCACGTTGAGTATTTTGTCCAGATATATGGCACCCATGACGGCATATCTGTAAACTTCGGCTACGGCAATTCCTCTTTCATCCACAAAACAAATGTCTTTGTCGCCTATATTGATTCCTACATATCCCGTTATTCCTTTTTGAGCTTCCGTACTTCTGCGTTCATGCGGTTTTTCCTGTCCTAATCCGGCTATACGTGTCGACATGTCAAACCAACTGTTGAAATCTTGCAGGATTTTTCCTCTGTCGGTAAGGTGTAGCGTAGAAGTGGCTATCTCATTTTGCGGCTTCAAACCGTACTCTCCTTCGCGGAACATTTGCATCGCTTCATCATAGTCCATTTTCGTGCCCATGCGTGCTCCGCTCATGTATCTCGAAAAGATTCTGTCGATAGGAGCCTTCAGAAATTTACACTCCAACGTGTTTACGCTGCTCTCTCCGTTTCTTGAAAACTTGTACGACGGTTCCGGCAATACAGGAGGCCAGTATGCGCTTTCTACCGTTTCATTCGTCCCTTCGGTACAGGCCGTTACGCTTGCCAGCAAACAAAGGGATAGTATATGTTGTTTTATGTAATTCATTTCTCTCTTTTTCTAAGGTAAAATAAAATATTCACAATAAGGGTGCTTCAGCATATTCGGTCCTTCTTCATTCTGATATTGCTCCGTCCGCAGTTCGGGAAGTTCAATCAACCCGTCGGCGGAAACAGCCTTGATGCTTGCTCTTACATTAGAATTCCGAGGACCTACTCCGCTGACACTGAGGTATAAGGGAAATCCGGAGTAGACCTCAAAGGTAATTTCCAATTCTTCGCCATTGCTCATTACATTGATGTTTTGTTCTTCCTCTTCTTCATCGTTGTCCTCTTCCGTATCTTCTTCTGCAGACTCCGAGTCCTTTTCGAAGCAAGTGATGGTTATCAGCTCTTTCTTTTCGTTAATATACTTTACTCCGTATCGAGCTGTTACTTTAGGATCATCTACAAGATTTCCTCTTCGGTCCGTTTCATTAAATTGGCATAGCAAAGTCACTTTATATTTTTCTGCACCCTCGGGTGTTTCGGTACCGGGATATTTGTAGTTTTTCAATGCCAAGTCAGGGTCACATAACTGTATCGTCAACTCTCCTCGTTTGTTCTCCGGTTTTTCTATTTCTTTTGGTGGAAATATTTTTTCATAATCTTCGTTTATTATGGTGTCTTCTTTCACCGTGTTGCAACTGCATACCAGCAGCAATACACACATTATCCATATATATTTCATGTCGTTTTTTGTTTTTTAATTATCAGATTTATCCCAAATTTCGGCTATAACTCCGGTTACTTCTCCACCGGGGGCAAGATGTTTGCTTATCCAACGCTCGGTCTTGCTGTAGGGGTCGAACACCTTCACGAGTTCACAAACAAAGCGGTTTCCTTCTCTGCGGAAATCGTAAAAC
>JAUUNK010000387.1 GCA_030844565.1 Bacteroides ovatus | reverse complement strand
GAGCAGCACAACGCCGAGTTTGAGAAGAAAGTCGGGCACAGCAGGGCGCAAGGTAGATTTACCCGTTATCGGACGGTCTGCAACCATATTCGAGAGTTCCTGCGCCATACCCACAAGCGTGAGGATATTCCGTTAAACAACGCTCGTCAAGGGAAAGCCGTTGGAATACACAGGGGGAACTCTACTCGGAGGAACACGGACGGGACGAGATTTGTTCTTACCATTGACCGAAAGCCCATTGCCAAGTGGTTCAAGGAACAGTTCGAGAAGTTAAGGCAGAACATACGGCAGCCCATACAACAAAGGAAAGGCAAGGGGATGAAGCTATAGCCGTGCTATCTCGCTAGAAAACAAAAAAAGTACTGTTCATAATCTTTTGCGAATAACATTTTTTATATTTGCAAATAAATTTGTGCAGGGTACGTGATGAACAAAGGACTTTCGGAAAAATACATGTAAATACAGAGTTATAATGTATTTCCGTAATTTTGCACATCATTCAAGTCTTGGTATATACCACTTGAAAAACAATGTATGTAAGTAAAAAATATAATGTAAAATGAGAAGATTTTTATTTTTTTTATTATGTGCGGTAACCTCCTATTTACTCGCTTCTTGTGAGAGAGAAGAGCACTTAGACGGTAAAGGTGACAAGCCATTAGTAGATATACCTAAAGATACAATTCAAGAAGAATTTCTTCCTAAATGGGATGCATTGATCGATGATAGCAATGACAATGGAGAAATTTTTATCGGTACACAGTATTTAGGTATACAAGGATGGTCAAATTTAGCAACTCCACCTTACATATATATTGGAGCAGTATTCCCCGAAAGCACATTTACTACAACATTTGATAAAGAGATTGTTGGTAAAAAAAAGCCCATATATTTGACTTTTGATTTTCCAGATCCATACATCACATCTATGGAAACAGTCAAAGGAAGTGAGTATTTACAAAAAATTAAAGAAGCTATTAGTTCTAAAGAATACCAAAGTTACACTTCACCTCAAAGACCACATATCGTAAAATTTGCAGAACTAAGATCTCTGTCAAATATAGAAAAGTGTTTCCCATATAATAAAGATTTTGGTAATACACTAAAAAAAATAGCCCTACAAGAATTTAATGTAGAAAATATAAAAAGCCTATGTATTGGTGAAGTTATATTCAAAGGTTTTACAACATCAATGGATGTCCCCTCAAATGGATTATTCATTGATGAACCAACATCCTCCGAAAAATTAATTTATATACGAAGTCTTACATATGGGGTTAGTGCTTATTTCATAGTAGCAAGTGAAGCTCCCTATAAGGAAGTTCTAACCGCTTTTAAAAATTCATTTATGGATGATTATAATAATCCTAAAGGTGCATTACATAACTCGCAGATTATTTTATTAACAACATCCGACATAAACCAAGAAGCCGAAGTAAAAGCAACATTAAATGACTTAAATAACTTTTTGAAAAATCCTTTTATGAATGGAAATACATACGGATATCCTATGTATTGTACAGGATTTCATGTCAAAAATAACAAGATATTTACAAGAGAGAACTAAAAGTATTATAGAAGAAGTGCGTTTTACTAATACTAATTTTCAAATTATAACAGCCTCCGGCGACCCGCCGAAGGCTTCTTACACTTGCACGTATCAAAAAAACAAAAAGAAAACAAAGGCATCCGCTTCACTCTCGGAGTCATACAACACATAATCTCCAGCTTTCACAATCACGTGCCAAACCACACCGTTCTGTTCTGTTTGAAACATATATTCTCGAGTCTGTATCATCCATTGGATACATGCGACCAATGTCGGGCACTCGTACATATACATCGGACTATTCTTTCCCTTAGTGTCGGAGTGTAGTCTCTCCTGTTTATCATTCCAATACTCACAAGGAGCGTAATAAGATGGTTGGATTACGAGCTATAAATCAAGTTTTACAAATGGAAAATGTCGGGAAGACACCTCTTCATCGTTTTTTTCCATACAGTAAACGCACATGGTCGTAACTTGTCATTTGCGGAATCCAGAAACCTTTGCCAAGCAATCCGATACAATCATAAACTAACTTGCTATACCCCTATGCGAGCGAAATGATCCATCACAGACACTACATATCTAAGCAACGGTATCAGCACACCTATTATATATATTATAGCGTACCCCAAAAGGACAAAAGGTAATGTTTTACGATAAAGATATGCAATTGCGAATAATATAAACGAAAAGGAAAAGCCATAAACACCTATTTGAAAACCAGGTATCAATTCATAGATAGGTACAGGTTCCGAGTGCAACATGGCTCCCGCCACAATAGAATAAAGACTTGCCAACGATATAAGCAGAGTATATAAGCAACTCTTAACAATCTTGGGATCATTCCTTTTACAAA
Organism: Bacteroides ovatus; assembly: GCA_030844565.1. GTDB lineage: Bacteria > Bacteroidota > Bacteroidia > Bacteroidales > Bacteroidaceae > Bacteroides > Bacteroides ovatus_A. Next base: position 818 of record JAUUNK010000387.1, on the reverse strand, counting down.
GGGCTATTGCCTGGATATCACTCCTTAGGAACTCAATCCCCAATAAAAGAGCAACCATAACGCCTGTATCAAAAGCAGAAAAAGTATTCATCCAATCACGTTTAGCGCGAATATATATATTTATTCCGAAAGGTCACGTTTTAGCTTATTGTAGGAAGTAGTATCCGGTAGCCAGGAAAGCATTTTTTGGGTTCTTTTTTGGGGTGACTGCCAAAAAAGAACTCTCAAGGTAGAAATGCCGGGCAGACGTGATTTCTACCGTCCGCCTTTACATCTCTTACAAATTTCCCTCGTCCGCATAGCTATAATAGTTATTACCAGCAACAATCACATGATCTAACAATTTTATATTCAATACCTCAGAAGCTTTTCTCATCAATTCCGTCAGGCGGTTATCCGCACAGCTGGGTTTGAGTGAGCCTGACGGATGGTTATGCACCATGATAAAAGATACAGCATTATAATATAAAGCCTGCTTCAGGACAACCCGTACATCTACTGGGGCGGTATTGATTCCACCGCATGAGATACGGACTTTACGGATGAGTTTAGTCGAGCTGTCCATCAATAGTATCCACATCTCTTCCGTAGCGATATCGCCTAGAATGGGATACATTATTTTGAAAACATTTTTGCTGGCTGAAAGTGCAGGTCTTTCAGTTTGTCCTTCTTTCAGCCGTTTATATAGTTCAATAGCCGCATAAGCTACTTTTTTACGGCTGGGCGTCAATGCTTCCAATACATCTGACAGACATAACCCGTCCATTTCCATCTGTTCATACTTATATTCTTCACGTTTCAGTTTCTCACTGTTCGTC
>JAUUNK010000386.1 GCA_030844565.1 Bacteroides ovatus | reverse complement strand
ATAAAGCAATAAGGTATTACGGGCTATTCGATTATTATTCTCAGAAGCAGTAGGCATATATCTTATTTAACTTCCTCATAAGAAGGATAAGGAGTTTCCTCCATTACCCGAAGCGTTTCTATAATTTCCTGTTCCTCACTAGAAAGTGCCTTATTTCCCCAAATGCGAATAATATTGTGTGCTATAATTGCTAATTCCTTATCATATACTTCTCCATAACAATATACCGCCAATTGGCATTTTAATAAAGCATCAGGTAATTTATTCAGAATCCTCCAAGAGCGTTCTAAAAGTACCTGTTTTTTACTTTCGTCGGAAGGATTAGCGTACATACTAACGCTATAAGCCATTAAAAGAGTGTAGCATAAAACGGCCTCCTGTTCTATAGTCTTTCCTCTTTTGCCATATAAAGTATATATTTGTTCATGCAATTCATGGTTCAAACGTGAAAGCTCATCTGCATAAACATACCCTGTATCATCGCCAATATGAAGTAAACAATGCGCAGTATACTGCAATTGATTTATTTGTAACTGTAAAGTGGAATTCACCATATCTCCTATTGTTGTTTCATTTCTCAATGCGCTCTACAAAACCTATAGGAATATCCACACTGGCGCATCCTAAGGCATCCATGCGGACTACCACTTTGGTCTTTCCATTTACTGTCACTAACTCTCCTTCGAGTCCAGTTAGTGGTCCTTTAATCACACACACTTTTTCACCCGGAACTAGAGGAACAGTATTCATGCTAATAGCCTCTTCAGAGTAATCGAGCATAAATTTGAAACGTTCCATTTGCGAATCAGGAATGATTGCTGGAGAGCTTTCGCCATGCATCACCATATAGCGACTCACCGAGGAAAGAGTTAGTACTTCCTTGCGTTCTTGGGAAGTAACATGCACAAAAATGACCATAGGTATAACAATATGGTCTATTTTCTTTTTTCGGTCGCTCCATAGATGAACCCTGCTCTGAATCGGAAGGAAATTTTCAATCCCCATTTTTGTCAAACGTTCGCTTGTTTTCTTTTCATGGTAGATACGAACCTGTGCTACCAACCATAGTTTCGGGTATGCTACGCTGTTACCTATCACATTTGTAGGTAAATCTTTAGAAATTTTTCTTGAAATTACTTCCATCTCTTTTTCTGTACTATCCCCCCGACGTGATTTAGCCTCGGTAGTTTTAATTGCACAAAGTTATATATTAATATTTTAAATCAAGAAGTTTTTCGGGACTTTTTTATCAACTATTACAAAACAATCAGAGAAGTGTCTGATTATTTGGTAGATGCAGATATATTCACGTGCGAAGATTAAATTCAAGTTAAAGCTATAAAATAATTACTATACCTTATATATATAGCATTTCTCTTCTTCTGTTGAACAAGTTCAGCGTAAACACCACCTTATTCTATCAAAGCCTCTTCTCTCTAAAATCCCCTCATCCGTTGGTTTCAATCCAAGGCACCGTTGGTTTAAATGGTAGGCACCGTTGGATTGAATCCAACGCCTCCTTGGATTTAAACCAACCAACAGCTACCAATTTAGAATGGAGCTCCTCTTCCTAACTATACAATTCTAAGTTATCCAGAAGGTAACCATACTAGCAATCTCTGTGCTGAACTGAACACAAAAGAAAAGAGCCGCCAATCCTCATTCAATTACGAAGATTAGCGGCTCCATATAGCCAAACTCACTCTTAATTTCTTTATATACTCAACAACGTAGACTACAACATCTCTTATCCATTTCTTTTCAAGAAAATACGGTCGGTTATCGTATTAGGGAGTTCTGTTTCATAATGGGTTACCATAATCATTGTCTTATCCTTGCGATGACAGAAACCTTCGATAACCTTCTTCACTCGACGCCGATTGTAGGTATCCAATCCATGAAGCGGTTCATCGAGAATCAGCAGTTCAGGGTCTTTGACAAAGGCGCGAGCTAGCAGAACAAGTCGTTGTTCTCCACTAGAGAGTTGCAAAAAAGGTTTATCCTTTAAAGCAGCAATGCCAAAAATATCCATCCACCATTCGCAGATAGCCATCTGGCTTTCGTGCGGACGTTTGTAAAGACCAATGCTATCGTGCAGACCACTGGCTACAATTTCGATAGCAGGAATATTCTTAAGATAGGCACGATGCATCTCAGGGCTAACATAACCAATGTGCTTTTTAATTTCCCAAATACTCTCACCCGTACCCCGTTTCCGCCCGAAAAGGCTGATATTGCATGCATAGGATTGTGGATTATCGGCACAGACCAGACTCAACAACGTGGACTTTCCCGAACCATTTTCTCCGCTTAAAGCCCACTTTTGTCCACGAAGAACAGTCCAATCCAATTCTTTGAGAATGGTGCGGTCACCATAACGGATACTCACCTTATTTAGTTTAACGACTTCGTCGGAAGTGTAGTTATTTCCATTGTAGGGCAGATCGATAAGGCGTTGCTGCAATTCAGCAAAAGAGGTAGTTTCTTCTTTTGAACGGAAGGCAACCAAATAAGCTTCTCTTTCCATTTTGGGATAGACAGTCAGCTTGTCAACAGGTATCACGTGCGTAATAAAAGCAGGAATATCGTTCAACATGGAAAGTACAAGAATAATTTGAACAGAAGACAACTGGGTCAACCGCTCCAACAACGAAAACAGAAGTTGGCGGGTAGGCGCATCCAAACCGATAAACGGATTGTCCATAATCAGCACCCGGGGAGCGGTAAGCAAGGTCTTTGTCAACTGGAACTTCCGCAATTCGCCACTGGAAAGGAGAATGATTTTCTTCTTCAACATCGGTTCGATACGAAAAAGGTCGAATAATTCCCGGCAAAGATTTTCATCTTTAATCTCTCCCAACATTTCTTCTACTTCAGGAGCATCATCTTGGTCATGGGCATTCCAACGTTGCTGGTAATAGTAGTTGGCATCAGCCGCACCATAGGTATCCCTGAATGCGATATATTTCACATTATCATATACAGTCTGTGTTTCCGAAGGAGAAAAGTCATGTCTCAACACTCCCTCCCTCAGAGGATATTTACCTAAAAGAGTATCTACAAAGAGACTTTTTCCACCTCCATTGGGACCAACGATGGCAACATGTTCACCGGCTGCAATTTGTGCATGAATCGGTTGTGCCAAACGCACAAGCGGGTTGCGTGCTACGCCCCCCGCTATGTCGAAAGTATATTGTTTCATTATTGTTTTAACTACTTATACATAATAATTGCCGATTGAGCAGGAATCAACACTTCCGTTCC
>JAUUNK010000385.1 GCA_030844565.1 Bacteroides ovatus | reverse complement strand
GAAATATAAGACTGTTAATGCTGTCGCTCCATGTTGCCCGTCGATTACGCTATAAGCGTATAAACGCCTTTTACTTTAATAAGCCTGGAAAGGTACAAAATTATATAATATGTACGTCATCCGGAAAAGTTTATATCAAAGTCGAGACCTCTTATACTGTTCATTTTACCCACTTATATGAATCGAAGAGTCACTCATAGTTACCTAAATTAGTTTCAGCTAATTGAAACTTTGGTTTCCTACGCTTGAAACTTTAGTTCCAAGCAAGAGAAACAATAGTTTCTAACTATTGAAACCAAAGTTCCAATAGGATGGAACTACAGTTTCTATTAATTGAAACCCGATTGGGTGCCGACATCTTTCATCAGCATTCACCAGCGTTTTGTTTCGATATGCCTATATACAAAAAATGGCTACTCTCCCGAGCAACCAATCTTTGTTAACCTTAAATCTAATACTTATGAAAAAAACACAGTACAAAGGTACGAACTTTCAGGTAATTAGCAAATTTACCGGCCTAAAGGGATGATATTATAACACGGTTTAATAAACTCCGAAGCGAGTTAACAGTTTAGACTTTATATGTTAACAATTAACATACTCATTCACACTTTGCCGATAGACATGCTGCCTTTCTTTAAGAAACGGAATGAACAAAACGGGCGGGAAATTGTTTTTCGACTCAGGTATAACCATGAAAATCCAAAAGACATGAACAGATTTGAAAATAAAGTAGCCATTATCACCGGGGCTGCCGGAGGGATTGGCGAAGCAACGACGCGCCGTTTTGTCGCCGAAGGAGGAAAGGTAGTCATCGCCGACTATTCCAAAGATAGGGCAGACAAGCTGGCTTCCGAACTCGCAGCAGAGGGCGCTGACGTACGTCCTGTCTATTTCTCTGCCACCGAACTCCAAAGTTGCAAAGAGCTGGTGGACTTCTCCCTGAGAGAGTATGGGAAAGTAAACGTATTAATTAATAATGTGGGAGGAACAGACCCGAAACGCGATCTTAACATCGAAAAGCTGGACATCAACTATTTCGATGAAGCATTTCACCTTAACCTTTGCTGCACGATGTATCTTTCTCAGCAAATCATTCCTATTATGGCGGCTAACGGCGGAGGAAATATCGTCAACGTGGCTTCTATTAGCGGAATAACGGCAGATGCCAACGGCACAATGTATGGCGCCAGCAAAGCAGGTGTCATCAATCTTACCAAATACATCGCTACGCAAATGGGAAAGAAAAGCATCCGCTGCAACGCCGTAGCTCCGGGTCTGGTGCTGACTCCGGCGGCTTTGAAGAATTTGAATGAAGACGTAAGGGAGATTTTCCTCGGTCAATGTGCCACACCCTATCTGGGAGAACCGGAAGACATTGCAGCAGCTATCGCTTTCCTGGCATCGGACGACGCCCGCTATATCACCGGACAAACCATCGTGGTAGACGGAGGATTGACGATTCATAATCCAACAGTAGATCTATGATAAAGAAAAAGGATAAGTATATGTAGGTTCTTTCCCCAACTCTGTGGAGGCATTCTACACTATTCTACACGCATCTGATATTTACTTAGGTATGCTAACGCCACTAATACATTAGTAATCAATGCAATAAAGAAGAAGATCCAACGTTGGCATCTGCTTTGCATTAAAACAAGTGTAAGAAACAATATTACTCACACTTTAAAAAATTACAATTATGAAAAAGGTATTAGTAGCAGTAGCAATCGTTTTGGGATTAGGTAGTTCTGTAGCATTTGCACAAGAAGTAAGTAACTCAACAACTGTAGAGGCCCAGGCACAAGTTTTGCAGGATGAGTACACAGCTATCGAAGTAAAAGACCTGCCGGAAGCAGTGACAGAAGCAATCGCTAAGAGCCACGAAGGCGCCACTATCAAAGAAGCTTATGTAGCAGAAAAAGAAGGTACTAAGCTCTACAAAGTAGTCCTCACCGTGGGCGAAGACAAAGAAGAAACCGTTATTCTGAACGAAAAAGGGGAAGAAGTAAAAGAATAACCTGCCAAAGACATAACTTTGAAAAAAACGATTTGTTGACAGGGGGAATGAACCGATGAAGAAAAGACGTTCTTTGTTGGTTCATTTCTCTTTTTATATACCTGCCTCTAACCACAAATTCGCGCAATATTCCACTAAATTCCTACTGCCCCGAAATGCAAACAAGAAGGCATAAAAAATGGCTATCTATCCCAGACAGCCAATCTTTTGTTAACCTTAAATCTAATACTATGAAAAACACATTGCAAATATACGGACTTCTGGCGTATCTCCAAACTTTCAGGACAAAATAGGATAGTTTATAACATGGTTTAATAGATTAACCAGCTGTTTAACAAATACAAGCTCATGTATTAACATTTCGCATGTTTCTTTAAAGACTTTCATCTTCCAAGCAATCATAAACAACAAAAAAGTAAAAAACCTTCTTTTCTCTTTGATGTTACCGATAGGAAACATACTTTTGTGACCAGTTAGTAACAATCTATATATTAGCAATGGAAAAGGAGATTACCAAAAACAGGCAAGCCACCGAGTTGGCACTTATCCAAGCGGTGAGCGACATCATTGAAGAAAATGGCTTCGAAGGGCTCGGCATCAATGCCGTAGCATCCAAAGCAGGAGTATCTAAAATGCTTATCTACCGCTATTTCAATTCACTAGACGGATTGATAGCTGCCTACATCCAACAGAATGATTATTGGATAAACTTCGACGAACAACTACCGGACGCAGCACACGTGGGCGAGTTTATCAAGCAAATGTTCAAAAGGCAAATCAAACTGCTCAGAGAAAACTATACGCTGAAACGACTCTACCGCTGGGAACTGGCTACCGACCACAAGATTGTTAAAGAACTACGCGAGAAACGCGAAGAAAAAGGAGTGTGGCTGGTGGAAGCCGTGAGCGCACTTTCGCAACACCCCAAACAGGAAACAGCCGCGATGGCATCTATATTATCCGCCGCCATCAGCTACTTGGCATTGCTGGAAGAAAACTGTCCCGTGTACAACGGACTGAAGCTCCAGGAAGAAAGCGGCTGGGAACAGTTGGAAACGGGAATTAATCTATTAATCGACCTCTGGTTGCAAAAACACTGATAAATAAATGAATAAAATGACTGTAGCAGCAATATGGCTTATCATGCTATTAAATAGCGGATGCAACAGGGAGTTAGTGGAATATGAAAGTAACGACCTTAAAATATCCATCGAACAAGGCGAAGAATGGTTGCACGATTTTCCTCTTTTTCTCGGTATCAAGATAAAGAACCCACCGCAGATTGCCATC
>JAUUNK010000054.1 GCA_030844565.1 Bacteroides ovatus | reverse complement strand
GCTTCTTTCCCCAAAGCACTTTCCATTTCCAGAATAAAATCCATCAATTTTACAGGTGAAGAACATCCTATATTATAAACTCTATAGGGAACATAATTTGTACACTCTTTTACTATGGGGATATTATCAATAATACGCTTAGTTCCTTCCACTATATCATCAATATAAGTAAAATCGCGGCTCAAATTCCCGTTATTAAAAACCTTTATAGGCTCTTCCTTAGAGATAGCCCTAGCAAACAGCATAGGAGCCATGTCCGGACGCCCATAAGGACCATAAACAGTGAAATACCTTAATCCGGTAGTTGGAAGATTATAAAGTTTACTATAAGCATATGCCATCAACTCATTAGATTTTTTGGATGCAGCATATAAACTAACGGGTGTATCAGTTTTATCATCTTCACTAAACGGGATTTTTTCATTCATTCCATAAACAGAACTAGAAGAGGCATAAACCAAATATTTAACTTCATGGTGGCGGCAACACTCTAATATATTCAAGAAGCCAGTCATATTGCTTTCTAAATAAGCATAAGGATTAGTTATGGAATAACGTACTCCCGCCTGAGCTGCCAAATTCATTACTTTATCAAATCTTTCGACTAAAAATAGATCATTTAAAGCCTGACGGTCGACTATATCTAGACGCATAAAATGCAGGTTGGGAAATAGATTGCTCACGATGCGCTTTCCATAAACAAAGTTATTATTAGGAACTGTTATGCCACATTGACCTAATCGTGCATATTTTAAACGAACATCATAATAATCATTTATATTATCAATGCCTATAACTTCATCCCCTCTTTCTGCTAGAATATAAGAAAGTTTAGCACCGATGAAACCGGCAGCCCCTGTAACTAAGATTTTCATTTAGTAAAAAGTAATGTGGTTAACGTCCAATACAAAAATAATCGATGCCGAGATTTTCCATTTCTTGGTTGTCATAAATGTTACGTCCATCTATAACCACTGGCTTCTTCATGGATTTAATAATCACTCCCCAGCTGGGCAAACGAAACTGCTTCCATTCAGTCAGCAGCAATAAAGCATCTGCATCCAATACAGCATCATACATATCTGTAGCATATTCTACAGAATCTCCAATCCGGCGGCGGCATTCATCCATAGCAACAGGATCATATACGCGAACTTTACAACCTGCTTTCAACAATAAATCTATAATAATTAAAGCTGTAGCTTCCCGCATATCATCCGTTTCGGGTTTAAAGGCTAATCCCCACAAGGCAACCGTTTTTCCGGTAAGATTCCCTCCATAATATTTATTCAATTTGTTAAAGAGCGTGCGTTTCTGGTATTCATTCACTTCTTCAACAGACTTTAATACATGCATACAATAGCCTCTTTTTTCCGCTGTTTTAATCAATGCTTTTACATCTTTTGGAAAGCAACTACCGCCATAGCCACAGCCTGGGTAAAGAAATTTATTACCAATACGTGAATCTGCTCCAATTCCTTTACGGACCATGTTTACATCGGCTCCTACCAGTTCACAAAGATTTGCTATATCATTCATAAAACTGATGCGTGTGGCTAGCATGGAATTAGCGGCATATTTAATCATTTCGGCACTTGGAATATCAGTGAATATAACCCGGAAATTGTTAAGCATCAAGGGACGATAGAGTTTAGTCATTAGATTTCGCGCTCTTTCTGATTCTACCCCTATTACTACCCGGTCGGGGCTCATAAAATCTTTTATAGCGGCACCTTCTTTTAAAAACTCCGGGTTGGAAGCAACATCAAATTCTATTGCGACTCCTCGTTTATCCAGTTCTTCCCGAATGGCAGATTTTACCTTTTGGGCTGTTCCTACCGGGACAGTACTTTTAGTAACTAATACTATATATTTAGTCATGTAGCGACCTACCGTACGAGCAACTTCCAACACATATTTCAAGTCTGCGCTTCCATCTTCATCTGGTGGTGTTCCCACCGCACTAAACACAATTTCTACATCATTCAAACAAGTACGTAAATCGGTTGTAAAGTTTAAACGCCCTTCTTTCTGATTGCGTAAAACCATATCATCCAAGCCGGGTTCGTAAATAGGAATCTGACCATTTTGTAGACTAGTTATTTTCTCATTATTTACATCCACACATGTAACGTTTACTCCCATTTCCGCAAAACAAGTTCCGGAAACCAAACCAACGTAGCCTGTACCAACTACAGCAATATTCATAACAACAAATATTTAGTAACAATTTATTAACAACATATTTCAAGAATCACCTCTTCTATTTAGTATGTGCCAGCAGTGTTGTCAATCGCTGAATATCAACTTCTAAATCATTGTCAGTGGTTTCTCCATAACAAAAAGTCAAGAGTTGAAGTTTTATCCAGGAATCCGCAAGCTTATCTAAAACCTTCCAACATCGTTTAAGAATCGACTGCTTCTTTTTTTCATCCGAAGGATTGGCATACATGCTCCCTGCATATCCCATCAAAACAGCTAAACACAAAGAAGCCTCCTCCTCAACCGTCGTACCTCTTTTATTATATAAAGCGTTAATCTGCTCATGCACCTCCCGATTCAAACGGGAAAGATCATCGGCATACACATAACCTGTATCCTCACCAAGATGAAGCAACCGATGGGCAGTGGCTTGCAATTTATCTATTTGAGATTGTAAAGTATCTGAATTTGCCATACCTTATTGTGTATATATCACATCACTTCCGTATCCGCTGCAAAAATCCCACAGGAATATCCACACTGGCACATCCCAACGCATCCACACGAACCACCACTTTCGTTTTTCCATTCACAGTAGCCAACTCCCCTTCGAGCCCCGCCAAGGGACCTTTAATCACACACACCTTTTCACCGGGAGCCAAAGGAGCAGTATCCATACTAACAGCTTCTTCCGAATAATCAAGCATGAACTTAAAACGTTCCATCTGGGAATCGGGAATAACTGCCGGAGAGCTTTCACCGTGCATTACCATATAGCGGCTTACCGAGGAAAGCGTAAGTACTTCCTTACGTTCTTCGGGGGTAACATGTACAAAAATAACCATGGGAATGACGATGTGGTCTATCTTTTTGCGGCGGTCGCTCCACTGATGGATTCTCTCTTGAATAGGAAGGAAATTTTCAATACCCATTTTTGTTAAACGTTCGCTTGTTTTCTTCTCGTGATAGATGCGAACTTGGGCTACAAGCCAACATTTCGGGTGCGCTACGCGGTTACCTGTCACATTTGCAGGTAAATCTTCAATGAGTTCTCGTGAAATCAGTGCCATCTCTTTAATGTAGTATCCCCCCCGAACTTTTTAGACCTCGGTAGTTTTGATGCCACAAAAGTATATATTAATAATTTAATCCAAGAAACTTTTCACGACTTTTTTATCAACAACTATAAAAAAATAGAATAATTAGTTGATTATCGGAGTAATAGAGGTTTTCTTTTTTCTCTATGTGTAATTTCCATATTAGTAAATAAACCAGTGCTACACATTATATATATGATCCCTCCCTTTTTATATCAAAAGAGTTCAAAACTAATAATGGCTCTCGCTCTCGAAGCCTCTCCATCTCAAGAAGACTCTAGCCGTTGGTTTAAATGGTAGTACCCGTTGGTTTGAATGGTAGACCCCGTTGGTTTTAAACCAACGAAAGAGGGCTTCCCGTGCCATTAGACCATTAAGAAGTATTTTCGCCCCTGTACAACCGCCTCACCCAGCTTTTTTCTTCCTATAAAAAATCCATGAGGAACTAGGAGGACGCACTAGCCATACAACACCAGCCCCACTACTCCCGCCAAGCATATCAGCAAAATTGGATGCAGATTCCATTTCCACGTTACCAGAAAGGCTCCGGCAAAGATGGCAATGCTTTTATAATCAATAAAGTTTTCTTTATTCATCAAGAGCAGGGCGGCAGAAGCTATAAGAGCCACAGACATAGGAAGCAGACCGGACATAGCAGCCTTAATATATTTGTTGTCTCTGCACTTGGCAAAGAAATAGGAGATGAGCAACACTAACAGGAAGGAGGGAAGGCAAACGGCAACTGTAGCAAGCACTGCTCCCCAAATGCTATCGGTAACAGCATATCCAACATACGTAGCACTATTGATACCAATAGGACCGGGTGTCATTTGGGAAATTGCTACCACGTCGGTAAACTGTTGAGAGGTCAGCCAATGATGGCGGTCAACTACTTCGTGCTGAATAAGGGACAGCATAGCATAGCCTCCACCAAAGCCGAACGTACCTATTTTCAGATACACCCAAAGTAATTGCCAATAAATCATACTTACTTTTCCTTTACTTTTTCTTTTAGCCAGAAGGTATACACCATTCCTCCAATGATACCAGCCACTACTACATAAACGGGAGAAAGACCGAACTGCCAAATCAACACTGTGGCAACAGCCGGAGCTATGAGTTGCATGTATTTGAGTTTTAAAGCCCGGACGGCGGAAAAGCAAGGAAACAGAATCAGGGCAACCACTGCCGGACGGATTCCATTAAAGACAGCAGCCACTATCCGATTGTCTTGAAAGCGGGAAAAAAACATCGCAATCAGCATCATGATGACGAAAGAAGGAAGGATGGTAGCCAGTGCACACACCAGGCTACCTCCTATTTTATACAATTTATACCCTACAAAAATGGAGATATTTACAGCAAATACTCCCGGAAGAGATTGAGTCAAGGCAAACATCTCAAGAAATTCATCTTTGCTCATCCACTTTTTCGCCACAATTTCCCGTTCAATCAGAGGAATCATAGCATATCCCCCTCCAATAGTGAACATCCCTATTTTAGCGAAAGTGACAAAGAGTTTCAAATATTCCAGCATCATCCCTTCCTTTCTCTCTTAGTCTTGTGAGATCTTTGCATTCGTCACACGCTCCAATAGGAAACGGTCACGGTTCCAGTGAAAAGGTTTATAATCTTTATTCGTCCGGATCACATTATTGCGAAATACCAGTCCGTCCACAGATTTGGCATACAATATCGGGGCGTCAAAAGTATCAAACTCATTTTTCTCTATGACAATACCCCCGTCTTTCCCTCCATGAAAATATTTCTGCTGCCCTTGCAGGTCGGGTATCTCGGGATAGATAGAAATCACGGCATTTGTAAACTGGAACATATTGGTCAAAGCATTAATAAAGCGGTTGCTACGAATGACTACCTTGCGGCAGGCTCCTGTTTCATACCAGCCATTGCAATCGCCACACAGCAAAATAGCCGTTCCGGAAGTATGGTCGAAAAGATTATTTTCCACCAACACGTCCCGGGGAGTACTGAACAAAGTTCCCCGTGCCCGATTGTTACGAATGGTATTACCGGCAAACACCACTTCGGGAGTCCAAGTCAGGTTTTCAATACCAAAACCCGCTTTTTCGTTAATCTCCGGGTCGAGAGCTTTTTCAAAGGTTATGCTAAACTCACGTGCACCGTGAATGTCTTCTTTGTCGAAAGGGCGGATAGAAACTATGCTGTTCGGTTCTCCAATCAAATCCATTGTCGCCGAACGGACAAATTGCACTTCATCTCCGGAACGTCCCCATTCGAATCCCCACGACTGGTCGTGCATATAGCGTCCTATCAAGGTATGGTCGTCCACCCGCTTGATTACTTTCAGGTAAGTTCCGTGCACGTTGATAGCATCATCCATCATGCCTTCATAGAGTCCGTTACGGGAAATAATCTTTCCTTTACACCCCGAGAAATGTGTGGCATCCGCCTGGGTTGTGAAGTAACGCGGGTCTTGTTCTCCTTTCAGGCAAACTCCGAAGCCATCAAGGCTTATGTTTTCACAAAGTTGTGCCAACAGCCCCATTCCTTCGGCATAGTGTACTTTCACATTCTGCAGGTTCGTATTCACATTATGAGAAAGGAAGATTCCCGGAGCAGGGCGATACCACGTACGCATGGCAATCACCGTGCCGGGAACCAGGCGACCGTCTTTCCACAACGGAGCATTCAGTAAGCGAGGAGAAATTTCGGCCACTCCTTTGGTGGAATAAAACAAGTCGCTCGTATTGTATACTACTCTCTTTGTTTTGCCTTCAAAAGCAATACCCGTGCTCTGTTGGGCTGTCCAGCCTTCACCGTAGGTCTCAAAGATAGAGTCTTTCGTCACCCGATACTTCACCCAAGGCGCCACTTCGAAAGTAATTCCCTTTTCGGGATTATTCTCAACGATCTTTATCTGGGCAATATGGGGATTTTCAAAATCAATACTAAAATCTCTCAATGTACAGTTCTGGGAATGCAGCAAAGAAAGAGGAAGCATTCTTCCGTGGAAGATAAACTCAGCCCCTTGCCCGTCAAGCGTAAAATGGTTCAGCCCTTCCAGAGACAACCCCACTTTTTTCGGGTTCGGCTGGTCATGGTTGGAGATATAATATTCGCATTGGCTGGAACCTTGTTCATGAAAATTATAACGCCCCGGGGAAAAACGTAACACAATGCTATCGCCGGGAGCACATTCCGCTTTTATCCTGGCGATAACTTTACGCACCACAGGACTGGCGTTTTTTTTACTATCAGCCCTAAGGCCGAACTTGGACATGTCATACACACGTTCTTTCGCTTCTCCTCCGAAAGGAATGGAGAAAAGCAGCAGACTGATTAAAAGAAGTTTTAAGTGTTTCATATTGTTCTAAGTATTGTATCTCATAACTTAAATAATCCCCTTGCCTCATCATACCCTAACCGATAACTACGGTCCTTTGCCGTCTTCAGGGACAGCGTCTTACCCGCATACTTTATCACACAGTTGCCTCCGGACTTCGATAGCAGAGTAGCCGTTTTCAAGTGCCCGTTTTCCCACACCATATCCACATCAAAGTTTCCTTTCGCACAAATGCCGCGCACCGAACCGTCTTTCCATGCATCGGGCAGAGCGGGAAGCAACTGGATAAAACCTACATGGCTTTGCAACAGCATCTCGGTGATTCCCGACGTACCACCAAAGTTTCCGTCAATCTGGAAAGGCGGATGGGTGTCCCACAGGTTATCCAACGTTCCATTCTTCAACAGGTTGCCAAACAAGGTATAGGCATGGTTGCCGTCTTGCAAACGTGCCCATTGATTGAGTTTCCAACCCATGCTCCAACCGGTAGCACCGTCACCGCGATGCACCAATACGACTCTGGCAGCCTCCGCCAGTTCGGGGGTAGTCATAGGAGAAACCGTACGCCCCGGATGCAGGCCGAACAAATGATTGACATGGCGGTGCTCGTCTTTGGGGTTGTCTATGTCTACGGACCATTCCATCAACTGCCCGTAACGACCTATCTTATAAGGTGCCAGATGTGCCAGCACGTCTTCCCATTGCTTGCGTTCTTTCTTATCCACCCCCAGCACTTTGCTTGCTTCGATGGCATCCAAAAGAATTTCACGCACTACGGCATGCACAAACGTAGTTCCCTGATCGATGGGGCCATGTTCGGGCGAGGTGGAAGGCGCTGCCGTATAAATACCGTCCGGCTTATGCCACAGATAATCCACCGCAAAGTTCGCACTGCTCTTTATCAGTTCATAACCGGTTTCTTTCAGGAATTTAAGGTCGCGGGTATAATCATAATATTCCCAGATGTGAGTAGCCAGCCACGGTCCCGCCATAGGATTAAAGTTCCACGACATGTCTTGGCTTTCGAGCGGAGTAGTGAACCCGAATATATTTCCGGAAATAGAAGCAGTCCAACCTCTTGCGCCAAAATAGGCTTTTGCTGTCTTCTCACCGGGCTTCACCAATGTACGGATAAAATCGACCAAGGGCAGCATGCATTCATTCAAGTTGGTAGAGCAGGCAGGCCAATAGTTCATCTGCACATTAATATTATTATGATAATCGATGCGCCACGGACCATCCACATTGTTATGCCACATCCCTTGCAGATTGGCAGGCATATTGCCCGGACGCGAACTGGCTATCAGGAGATAGCGCCCGAACTGGTAGTACAATTCTTCGAGATAATAATCGGAATCGCCTTTCCGGTAATTTTTCAAACGCTGGGGAGTGGGTATATCTTTCACCTTTTGCGAAGGGTTGAGACTCAATTTCACACGATTGAACAATGCTGCATAATCTTCATAATGTTCCCTCCACAGGGTAGAATATCCTTTAGCCAAAGCGCCTTCCATCCATTGACGGGTCGTTTCTTCCGGGTCAATTCCCACATACGTTTTGGGATCACCAAAATCTGGGTCGAAGTTCACCTTATAATCGGTATCAGCCGTAACATAAAACACCACTTCATCCGCTCCCTTCACAGTGAGCTTCCCCCCTGTATTGGTCAATGCCCCTCCTTTAGCAATGGCACGGATGCGCACTACATATTTCATCCCATTATTGTTCAAGGAAGCGGAATAGACCAATCCGTTATCCCCTTCGGCTACCATATTGCCGGTAGACACCGGGTTGGGGGCATAACTAAAAACAAGATTTTGCTTCCCCGGGCAGTCTGCACCGAAACGAATTACCATGACGTTGGCGGGATAGGAAATAAAATATTTCCGTTGATACTTCACCTTATCTTTCTCGAACTGCACCACTGCCAGAGCGGAATCCAGTGATAAGCTACGTTTGTACTCTTTCATGCCGAGAATGTTCAAACCGGTCTCCACATAGAACTCCCCCATCGTGGTGAAGTTACCGAACCGGAAAGGCTCTTCTCTGTAAGATTCATACGGAACTTCGCTATTGAAATTCTCCCGCGTTAGTCTCGCCGCCTTTTGTTGGTCGCCATCCATAAAAGCTTGACGTATATCGTTGAGCACATGAGCCGATTGTTTGTTCACATTCCAATAATAGTCTGCCCCCTTAGCTGTATTGGGACCTCCCCTCCACAGGGTCTTTTCATTAAAAGTGATACGTTCCGCTTCCAGGGAGCCCAATATGTTAGCGCCAAGACTACCGTTTCCTATCGGTAGCGATTGAGATTCCCAGGAAGCATCAGGATTGCGGGATGTATCGCCAGTATTTCTGTTCCAGACGGCATGTCCTTGCAAAGTAGGGGGAGTGTCAAACCAGATAGTAAGTCCCTTGGGAGAGTCAGCTTCGCTGGCAAAGGATGCCGACCCAACAAACAGGGTACTGATGAGTAGCAAATAAAGTTTCTTCATTGTCGTAGTATTTATTAAGGATTAGTCATGGCTTCTTCGAATGTGCACAAAAGTAATGAAAAACTGCTATTTCTACAGAGTTTTCCAAACAAATCTGGTATCCGGCAGTATATTTCTTCTTTTACCGCGCCTTTCCCCATGTTTTGTAACCTAGATAAGCTTGTAGAAGTAGCCACTATCCCAGCTTATGTAAGAGTTAAAGCTATACCCTTATTTATTAAATATATAAAAATAGTATCCCTCACCATAGACTCCTATAACAAGAAGAGGTATCTTTAGGGAAGGAAAAGAAACGAACATAATGAAGTATCATGCACCTATTCTTTCTATTTATGTAGCAATTTGCTACCTGTTAGTATCATATAGCGACATAAGCTCAACAAGTTTTACTACGAATCAAAGTATGTACATTAATCAATTTAGATAGTGCAAAGATATACGACTCTTTCCCCTATTCTGATATTTTTAAATCAGTAAGAATCATATCATTGGACAATGAGAAAGTGCTTATAGGGAATATTGATAAAATCCAACCATACAAAGATCGGTTATACATTTTAGATACTAACATCGCTAAAGGCGTATTCGTATTTAATAAGAATGGAAAATTTATTCAAAAAATAGGGAATTTGGGAAATGGTCCCGGTGAATATGTTTCTTGCCAAGATTTTACCATCAACAAAGCAAAAGAAGAAATCCTCATTTATGACACCTATCATGAACGGATTTATATATATGATATGAAATCCGGGAAATACCGAAATCATATAGATATTAAAGATAAGAATAAGATTGAATATATTTGGATGAATAATGAAAGATTATATGGGGTCGATAGTTACTTCACTGACAATACTAGAAAAAGTTATTATATACTACAACAAATCGACGAGAGAACAGGGGAAACCATAGCGGAATGGATGGAAGCGAGCCAATACAACAAAAATGGGAAAGATGAGTTCATCCCTACCCCTTTATTTTTTCCCATCGATAAAGATAAAGACTTATTTGCTTTTGGATTATGCGATTCTATTATGTGCATTGAGAAAGGCAAACTATATTCATATATAGCTTTAACAGGCAAAAGAATATTGAATACAAATGATATACCTAAAGGAATGATAAGCTCTTCAGCTGACGTGAATATAAGAACTCCAAAAAGCAAAGATTTTTTCCACAAATTATTGACATTACGTAAATTTGCATATATTCCCTGTGTATTCGAACATAATGACTACATTTATATAGATTATTCCTCAGTAGCATCTTATAACACTATACGATATAATAAAACAACTAAAGAAACTTCTATTTATAGATTTCTTAAGAATGATCTCCTATATTCTAAAGAACCCGGTTCGCACAGTTTGCCTTCCTTCATGACCTCCGATGATAAAGGAACATACCAGATCATTAACAGCGACCATCTACCTGAAATAAAAGATTCCGCACAAGAAGACGGTGTTATATCCAATCGGGCGGTTAATAAAAACGTATTAAAAGAATTGGATGAGAATTCCAATCCAATAATATTATATTATGATTATAAAGAATAAAGAAAAGGCGACCCATCTCTGAGTCGCCTTTCGTATATCTGATAATAACTTTCAGATTAGAGTTTCGGTCCGGCAGCAACCAAAGCTTTACCAGCTTCGTTACCTGTGAACTTAGCGAAGTTCTTAATGAAACGTCCAGCCAAGTCTTTTGCCTTTTCTTCCCACTTGCAAGCGCAATCGTAAGTATCGCGCGGGTCAAGGATCTTAGGATCAACACCCGGAAGTTCAGTAGGAACAACGAAGTCGAAGTAAGGAATAGTCTTCGTCGGAGCGTTGTCGATAGAACCGTCGAGGATAGCGTCGATGATACCACGAGTATCCTTGATAGAGATACGTTTGCCAGAACCATTCCAACCAGTGTTTACCAAGTAAGCCTTAGCACCGGTCTTCTGCATCTTCTTAACCAGTTCTTCTGCATATTTAGTCGGGTGCAGTGACAAGAAAGCAGCACCGAAGCAAGCAGAGAATGTCGGAGTCGGTTCAGTGATACCACGTTCTGTACCAGCCAATTTAGCTGTAAAACCAGACAAGAAGTAATATTTAGTTTGTTCTGCGTTCAGGATAGATACCGGAGGCAATACACCGAATGCGTCAGCTGACAAGAAGATAACTTGTTTAGCATGAGGACCTTTAGACACCGGTTTAACGATGTTTTCGATGTGATAGATAGGATAAGAAACACGAGTGTTTTCAGTCACGCTCTTGTCAGTGAAATCAATCTTACCGTTAGCGTCAACAGTTACGTTTTCAAGTAAAGCGTCACGTTTGATAGCATTGTAGATATCCGGTTCACTTTCTTTATCCAGGTTGATAACCTTAGCGTAGCAACCACCTTCGTAGTTGAATACACCTTCGTTATCCCATCCGTGTTCGTCGTCACCGATCAACTTACGTTTCGGGTCAGTAGACAAAGTAGTCTTACCTGTACCAGACAAACCGAAGAAGATAGCCGAACTAGTTCCTTCCATATTTGTATTAGCAGAGCAGTGCATAGAAGCGATACCACGAAGCGGGTTCATGTAGTTCATGATAGAGAACATACCTTTCTTCATTTCACCACCGTACCAAGTATTCAGGATAACTTGTTCGTTAGTCTTGAGGTTGAATACTGTAGCAGTTTCAGAGTTCAAGCCAAGTTCTTTGTAGTTTTCAACTTTAGCCTTGGAAGCGTTGAAAGATACGAAGTCAGGTTCACCGTAGTTAGCCAGTTCTTCAGCTGTCGGACGGATGAACATGTTAGTTACGAAGTGAGCTTGCCATGCAACTTCCATGATGAAACGTACTTTCATACGAGTAGCTTCGTTAGCGCCACAGAAAGTATCCACAACGAACAAACGTTTGCCAGACAATTGCTTAACAGCTTTAGCCTTCAGGTCAGCCCAAGCTTCTTCAGAACAAGGTTTGTTATCGTTTTTATATTCGTCGGAAGTCCACCATACAGAATCTTTGCTGGCTTCATTCATAACGAAGAATTTATCTTTAGGAGAACGACCTGTGTAGATACCAGTCATTACGTTTACAGCGCCCAGTTCAGTAACCTGGCCTTTTTCAAAACCTTCCAGACCCGGTTTAGTTTCCTCTGCGAACAGTACATCATAAGAAGGATTGTGGATGATTTCCTTCACATCGGTAATACCGTACTTGCTTAAATCTAAATTTGCCATTTTCTTTGAATTAATTTAAATTGGTATTTTGTTTATTATCTCTTTACTTTTGTGCGTGCTTCAAAGGGACCTTTGAGGAGTATCCCTTTGTAAATCGGGTACAAAAGTAACATTTTCTTTCGAAAGCAAGAAGTGATTAGAGAAATTTTTCCCTAATTGAAACTCTTTTATACATCCGTAACAATATCTGCAATCTGAATATTGCAATTTGAAAGATTATCATTTACTTTGCAGCCCGACAACCAAAGACAACGTGCTGATTAGCACACTAAATAATTATTGCTCATGAAAGTAATTGATTTTAGCCAGACGAATTCGATACTCAATCAATATGTATCTGAAATAAGAAATACACAAGTACAAAACGACCGCCTGCGCTTCCGCCGTAACATGGAACGGATCGGAGAAATTATGGCTTACGAGATAAGCAAGACACTCGATTATTCGATAAAGGAAATCCAGACTCCACTGGGAGTAGCCACTGCCAGCACGCCCGACAATTCATTGGTTATCAGCACCATTCTGCGTGCCGGGTTGCCTTTCCACCAAGGCTTCCTCAATTACTTCGACCAAGCGGAGAACGCTTTTGTATCTGCTTACCGGAAATACAAGGATACACTGAAGTTTGACATACACATAGAATATATCGCTTCACCGCGCATAGACGAGAAGACATTGATTATCACCGACCCGATGTTGGCTACGGGCAGCAGCATGGAGCTAAGCTATCAGGCAATGCTCACCAAAGGACATCCTTCGGAGATTCATGTAGCCTCCATCATCGCCAGCCGCCAGGCTATCGAACATATCACGGACGTATTTCCGGAAGATAAGACAACAGTGTGGTGCGCTGCCATCGACCCGGAAATCAATACCCATTCTTACATTGTCCCCGGATTGGGCGATGCAGGCGATCTGGCTTACGGCGAAAAGGAATAATCTTTCCGTTACCTGCCCAAAGGAGAGGAAGCATCTTTCCGGGCAGGACGGTCTACGATCTCGAAAGGAACCCTCAAAGAGACACCTTTTTTCATCAAGTCCATCAAGTTAGGATACATGCGCTGCCTGAACGATTTCCAGTTGCGATGCGCCATCTGCGTCCAGCCGGCTTCCGACAAAGCAAGCCCACGGGGATATGCCATATAAGTGGCACGGTTTATATTTCTTATCGCTTCTCCCCATAATGTACCCATCACACCTAATATATGTGATTGCTTCGCGGCAGGCAAACCATAACCGGGGTCGAGCTCATAGCACTTTTTCAAAGTAGTCACCGGCATTCCCCAGTTATTAAATTCAGGCAGATCGCCTTGAAGCTGCGGGTAATCCAAGTAAGCATATTCACCCGGCGCCATAATCAAAGCATTGCCATGGGCAGCAGTGAGACGGAGGCAATCGGGAGTGAGTCCATAGCGCCAGGTTACTAAAGTTACATCTTTCGGATAATCAAACAAATAGGCATCGGCAGGAGGATAGATTTTATTAAGTTCGCACCACAAGACAGGTTCTTTCCCATTCTCACGTACAAAGGAGAGCATCTTCCCGAAGAAGTAGTTCATCAATTGGGAGGCATGAGTATATCCCAGCCGCTGCATCAACGCCTGGCAGCGTTCGCATTTTGTCCAGTTCTTCTCTATCACCGCTTCGTCGCCTCCAAGATGAATATAGGGAGAGGGGAAAATAGAAGCTACTTCGCGGATAATATCCCGATACATTTCATATCCTTTCTCCTGGTCGGCGCATAGCATCAGGTCTACGGTTTTTCCCATCACTTTGGCAAGCGTATCAGTATGGGTACAACCTAAATCAGGATAAGCAGCAAGCACAGCTACTGTATGTCCGGGAATATCCAGTTCGGGAACAATTTCTATATTGCGAAGGGCAGCATAACCAACAAGTTCCTTAAGCTGTTCCTGTGTATAATAGCCGTTATCGGGTCCGTTGGGACCGGACCGGGGATTGCGTTGAGCACCTACCTGTGTAAGGCGGGGATACTTCTTGATTTCTATCCTCCACCCCTGGTCATCGGTAAGGTGCATTTGCAATACATTATATTTATACTTTGCCATCTGGTCTATGAAGAACTTCACATCTTCCAATGGAAGAAAATGGCGCGCCGGGTCCAGCATCAAAGCGCGGTAGGAAAAACGAGGTGCATCTTCTATTCTTATCTCAGCTATTTCCCTGTTCGCCGTACGGCAGACATCCCCCAATAA
Source organism: Bacteroides ovatus (assembly GCA_030844565.1). GTDB lineage: Bacteria > Bacteroidota > Bacteroidia > Bacteroidales > Bacteroidaceae > Bacteroides > Bacteroides ovatus_A. The sequence continues at coordinate 11,553 of JAUUNK010000054.1, read as the reverse complement.
AAGCTGGCGAAACGTCATTACGCCATAGAAGGCACCGGCTGCGGTAGAGGCTCTAAGAGAAATGCCCTTTTTCTGCACATCCAGGATATACTCTTCTTTGCCGGCTACAGAAGCATCCAAAAGTAATCGGATAGAAGCTTTTGGCGAAGAAGAGAAAGCAACCTCCACTCCCATCAGTTCTTTGAATGCCCGCTGCATTTGCAAGGCGGCAAATTGTAATTCAGGAGCAGCCACATAAATAGCAGTTTTCTTCGATACCGGAAATGGCTTACTCCCACTTTGGATCACAATATTATTGGGCATAGGCAACAATGCCGACAAACTGTTTTGGGCAAAAACAGCAAACGGAAAGAATAAAGTTAAAAGCAGCAATTTTGTTTTCATATCTATATAGATTAGGTGGGAGTTAACACTGGCGGAACGGGGTAAATATATAAAATTTCAGTGAATTCGTAATAAATGTATCCAGCAAATCTATCTTTAAACTTAATCTTCCTTTGGCTGTTATATTAGGCAATAATGAGAAAAACGTCATGAAACTTATTATCGTCTCGAATCGACTTCCTGTCAAAGCAATCAGGAAAGACAACAGTTACCACTTTACCCTAAGCGAGGGAGGGCTGGCAACCGGGCTCAATTCCCTGCAATCTTCGTTGAAGAAGCTCTGGATTGGCTGGCCCGAAGCATACCCCGAAAGCCGGGACGACGAAACACAAATCAGCGAATACCTGAATCAGTTTAATTTCCATCCCGTTTTTCTGTCACCCCAACAAATACACAATTATTATGAAGGTTATAGTAATAGCATCCTCTGGCCGCTGTGTCATTATTTCTACTCGTATATACAATACGAGAACGATTACTGGAAAACTTATAAGGAAGTGAACGAACAGTTCTGCCACGTAGTTTCACGATTTATCGAACCGGAAGATATTGTATGGATACAAGATTATCAATTAATGTTGCTGCCCGCCATGTTGCGCCGCTTATTTCCGACCGTACGCATCGGCTACTTTCATCACATTCCTTTTCCCTCGTATGAACTCTTCCGGGTACTTCCCGAACGGGCGGAGATACTGAAAGGATTACTGGGAGCCGACCTCGTAGGATTTCATACACCCGACTACATGCGCCATTTTATAAGCGCACTCAGCCATGTTCTCAACCTCAACTCCGAATATGGTGAGGTACGGCTAAAAGACCGCATGGTACATGTGGATGCTTTTCCGATAGGTATCAACTTCCGTAAATACCATGACGCCCCCTTGCTCAGCACCGTACAACGAAAGTTGGAAAGGCTTCAACAGAAGTTCGGTAACCGTAAACTTATCCTCTCAGTAGACCGGCTGGATTATAGCAAAGGCATCCTCCATCGCCTACGCGGCTTCGAGTTATTCCTCGAACACCACCCCGAGTACCGGGGACAAGTATCCTTGGCAATGATTATCGTTCCTTCCCGCGACAAGGTGAACACATACGCCTATCTCAAAAAACAGATTAATGAACTGGTAAGTACTATCAACGGGAAGTATTCAGACATAGAATGGACCCCGGTGTGTTATTTCTACCATGGTTTCTCATTCGACGAACTGGTAGCGATGTACTCGCTGGCACACATCGCGCTCGTCACTCCGCTACGCGACGGCATGAACTTAGTCGCCAAAGAATATGTAGCTGCCAAACGAGATTTGCCGGGAACACTGATTCTTAGCGAAATGGCAGGAGCTGCCACCGAGCTGGACGGGGCCATCATCGTCAATCCCAATGATGTATGTGAAATAGATCAAGCTATTTTTCGTGCGCTGGAAATGTCCGAAGAAGAACAAAGGGAACGCCTGCACCGGATGCAACGCCTGCTCTCGCTCCACACGGTGAACGAATGGGCTGCCAACTTCATTGACCAACTCAACCTTATCAGCCACAAAAACGAAAACCTGCGCAAGAAGTTGCTAGAAGAGGAAAATCTAAAACTTATCCGCCACACTTATCGGAAAAGAAGAAAACGCCTCATCATACTCGATTACGACGGAACGCTGTCTCCCTTCGTACCCAATCCGGAAGATGCCCGCCCGTCGGAGGAACTGTATACCCTATTAAAAGAATTGGCGACCGACCCTGCTAATACGATAGCTATCAGCAGCGGTCGCGACCACCAAACGCTGGAACGCTGGTTTGGCAAACTACCCATTTCTCTTGCAGCCGAACATGGCGCCTTCTATAAAGAAGGAGGACGATGGTATAGTAATCTGCCGGAAGAGTCTTGGGACACAGAAATCATCGACCTTATCCAGCAAATTCTCCACAAGACCCCCGGTTCTCTGATGGAGATTAAGAAAACAGCCCTCGTATGGCACTATCGCAACGTCAACCCCTGGCTCGCCTCGGTCCGCGAAGAAGAGTTGGTGAAAAAGTTGGCGGAACCCTGCGCCCGCCAAGGGCTGCAAATCATGAAAGGTAACAAGATAGTAGAAATAAAATCCCCTATCTACACCAAAGGTTCGGAAGTGAGACGCTTGATGAAGAAAGGGGAATATGATTTTATCCTTGCCATTGGAGATGATGTGACGGATGAAGACATGTTTCGCGCACTCCCTCCTTGGGCCATCACTATAAAAATAGGTAATATCTCGGACCATGCCCGCTTCAACCTGCAAAGCCAGAAAGAAACGCTTCCTTTCCTGCAAGGGTTAATGAAAGAAGAGATGGAGGTAGAGACCCTAGAACCTACGGTTTCATAGAATATCACCAACTTATAGTATCCCTTTCCTTATTCCAAAGGTCGCCCGCATTTTATATTTACTATTTGCAAATAGTCATCAATGTATGCTTTATTGGATTGGTCAATAATCATCAAATTATCCACAACCATATTCTTATTTGTTAGAAACGCCAAAGAATAATCGTTGTATTCAGGAAAAATATTAAAGTTTGTTTTAACCCGATATTTCTCAAAAGGTATGTCTTTGTCTTCCATATATATTTTAAAGTCCCTTTTACTCTCAAATCCGGCTATCACCACTAACTTATCTTTCAATTCATTCTGCATAGCTGTTATTTTTTTTAAGAAAGGGATATAACAAGAAGAACAACCATATTCCGAAAAGAAGAAAACAATCTTATCTGTCTCAGCGAATAGCTGGCTGAAACGGACACTATCACCTCGCATATCATATACGTATATATCTTCCAATCTTTTCCCCTCTCCTGAATGTTGTAATTTGGATAATGTTTTGAGATTCTCCAATTGCGTTATCTGCCGCTGCAATAAAGGGACATCTTGGGAATTTCTCTTCCCCTCACAAGATAAAAATAATAATATGGCAACAGAAAGAGAGACCCATGACAAAAAGACGCTTCTCATACTACTAAAACTCTTTTAATTTTATCTTCAACAATACAGGATTGGACTCTTCATCCAATTGCTCGCAAACCTTTACCAAACGAGGATATTTCTGACAAAATAGTCTCCATTTCTGTTCACCCAATGCTTGGTGATAGGCATTGTAGCCATTGATTAAAACCTGGGGTTTGAGATACCAAAGTAAATAGTTACCGTCACAAAAATGAGGGGTATAACGAGGTTTCAACTTAATTTGGTTTCCTTTAAAGAAAATATCATCCTTTATACGCTGCCCGGAAAGTACTTTCCCTGTTTTCTTGGAATAAATGGAAAAGCAACTGTGAAAGGTTTCATCAACGGAAGTAATAATAAAATAATCATTTAAATCCAATAACTCATCAATCCCCCAATAAGAATCCATTCTTTTGAACTCCTTCTCCCAGCTTCTATAATCCTCACCTTTATCAAAGATCTTCCATGATACATTCTTTTCACCAAAATCAACTTGATAAAAGGGCGCATACGATAATGTTTTAGTATCCAATTTATAAATTGTATTGCAATAAGGATAACTGAAATAAATATATTCATTGTCTGCTGTAAACATGGCTGTACGTATATAATGGCTACAGACTTCAGCTACTTTAGACGATACTTCGAAGAAATCTGTCCTCTGACTATCATTTTCATCAAGCTGAAATAGCAACCGATTGCCATGACGATGTAGACCGCGCCCTAATCCGTAGACTTTTCCCTTGAACGAGAATATTTCTGGAGGACAATCCCGTTGTTTCCTCTTATGTATAAAATTCCCTTCCGTATCATAGGAGGTAAGGTTATAGACTTCTGTAATTTTTATAGTAGAATCACCTACCAACGTGAAATCACTCATTTCCATATAGTCTTGGGGACCTTCACCTTCTTTCCCTATTTGCCGAATGAACTTACCGCTTTTATCAAAGACAAACAACTTCTGCGTAGTATAGCTCACTGCTGAAGACAAATAATAGCGGTCAGGAGTAGAAATAATCCGATGAATCCACCCAATCAAGTTGTCATCGCGGGTCTCAAGAGGAATGATTTCTATGGAATCGGCAAACTCCGACAAATTGAGTACTTGATTTTTCTCGCATGAAATAGAGATGGTGGTAATCTCATCCGTTAGTTTCTTAACGGGGGATCCATCACAAGCGGAAAGCAAAGCACAAATAAAAAAAGGCAGCAATAATTTGATTTTCATTTTTGACTGTATTAAACATCCCAAAATAGATAAAAAGAAAATCCACCAATGCGAAACAAGTGCATATATACCAAAACGTCCAACTTTACATGAGGAGATGTAAAATTGGACGTATTTTCTATAAATCACTAGTTTATCAGTATTACATTCTTTCGGGCACTTCGATACCCAGCAATCCCATACCCAGCCGAACTACTTTCGCCACATTTGCCGACAGAGCAATACGGAACACTTTCACCGCTTCGTTCTCTTCGCGCAAGATGCTGTAGTCGTGATAGAACTGGTTGTATTCTTTCACCAAATCGTAGGTATAGTTGGCAATAATCGAAGGACTGTAATCCTCGCCAGCCTGTTTCACAATGGAGGCAAAATCGGCTACCATCTGAATCAATCCTTCTTCTTTCTCGCTCAACTCGACACCTGTGGGCAACACTTCGGGAACAACGATACCCGCCTCAGCAGCTTTACGAAGCACGGACTGGATGCGAGCATACGTATACTGGATGAACGGTCCTGTATTCCCGTTAAAGTCGATAGACTCTTTCGGGTTAAAAGTCATATTCTTGCGGGCATCCACTTTGAGGATAAAGTATTTCAAAGCTCCCAGACCTACGATGCGGGCGATATTATCCGCTTCCGCCTGTGTCAGCCCGTCCAGTTTACCGAGTTCCTGAGAGGTTTCTTTCGCTGTGGCAATCATCTCTTCCATCAGGTCGTCGGCATCGACTACGGTTCCTTCGCGAGATTTCATCTTGCCCTCGGGGAGTTCCACCATTCCATACGAGAAGTGCACGAGGCTCTTGCCCCATTCAAATCCCAGCTTGTCCAACAGTATGGAAAGCACCTGGAAATGATAATTCTGCTCGTTACCTACCACGTATATCATCTTGTCAATGGGATAATCGGCAAAACGCAACTTGGCAGTACCAATATCCTGAGTCATATAAACGGAAGTTCCGTCGGCACGGAGCAGCAGTTTGTGGTCGAGTCCTTCGGCGGTCAGGTCTGCCCACACCGAACCATCCTCTTTCTTGTAGAAGAAACCTTTCTGCAGCCCTTCCATCACTTTCTCTTTTCCTTCGAGATAGGTATTGGATTCATAATATATCTTATCAAAGCCTACTCCCATCATCCGATAGGTTTCATCGAAACCGGCATACACCCAGTTGTTCATCATCGTCCACAAGGCACGCACCTCAGGGTCGCCGGCTTCCCATTTCACCAGCATCTCGCGTGCTTCATTCATCAACGGTGATGCAGCTTCGGCTTCTTCTTTGGTCATATTGTTCTTTTCCATCAACTCCGCAACTTCCGCTTTGTAGTGCTTGTCGAAAGCCACGTAGTAGTCGCCTACCAAGTGGTCGCCTTTCTTACCGGAGTTTTCGGGAGTTTCGCCGTTACCATATTTCTTCCACGCAAGCATAGACTTGCATATATGGATACCGCGGTCGTTGACGATATTAGTCTTTACCACCCGGTTACCATTGGCACTGAGGATATTAGCCAGCGACTTCCCCAAAAGGTTGTTGCGGACATGCCCTAAGTGAAGTGGTTTGTTTGTATTGGGAGAAGAATATTCAATCATCACCAGCGGAGAAGTTTCCGTAGCTTCTACAATGCCGTATTGCGCATCGGCATGAATACGGTTCAGCAACTCTATCCACGCATCCGAGGCGATAGTCAGGTTGAGGAACCCTTTTATCACGTTAAAAGCAGCTATAGCCGGTTCGTTAGCCTTCAGGTATTCCCCGATTTCCTGTGCTGTCTGCTCGGGTCCCTTCTTCGACATTTTCAGGAAAGGGAACACGACAAGCGTAAGATGTCCTTCAAATTCTTTCTTTGTCTTCTGCAACTGCACCAACTTCTCAGGTACTTCCTGTCCGTAAAGCGCTTTCAATCCGTTTTTTACAGATTCTACAAGTTTAGCTTCTATATTCATATCTACAATTATTTTCTGTGTGCAAAGATACAGGATAATTTGTTAAGGTTGCTCTTCCGGTGAGGAATTATTCGTACCACGCTGGTAAACAGAGGGCTAAAAGGCTTAGCAATGTAAGTATTCGCCCCGCATTCAATTCCTTTCAGACGTTTCTCGGGAGAATTGAGTGCAGTAAGCAAGATAGTTAGCTCTCTCTTCATTGAATGACATAAATGAAAAGAATCTGCGTTCTCTTGCTATCTCGAAACTTATTTTTTTATACATTTGCAGCGGACTCTTCCGCAGAAAGCCTTCGGGTGGTGAGGGGGAGTCGTATATATAGAGAAGACGTTTAAGAGCGTTTATCATTTGTGTTTCAAAACTTCGCAATCTTTTTGACCCACCGGAATGATGAACAATAACTAAGACGTCCTCCTGATGTGTGCTTATATACATCCGTACCCCACTTGAAGAAACAAAGTGAGGTTACGGGTGTTGTACATATCGGCGTGGGCTTTCTACGTTGTTCGTTCCCGGTGGTTGGCATTGCGAAGGCCTTGAACACAAAACGAACGAAGGTAAGATTCCCACGCCTTTTCTATATGTACTTGCCGGTATCTTACAGCAAATCCGTACACCCAAGGGAATCTGGGAGCGCACATAGGCAGCATAGGCATGATTCATGCGGGACAACTCATCGAACGTACGCTTCACGAACAGGGACGAACTGTTACCTGGTTCGCTTCCCAGCTATGCTGCACACGCCCCAACGTTTATAAAATATTCCATAAAGAAAATATCGACATTCATCTGCTGTGGCGCATCTCCTGCATTCTCCGTCATGACTTTTTTCGCGACTTGTCCGACAGCATCCGTATTGACAACACTTTGAGTGTATCCAAATAGGACACAAATTCGTCTCGTCCCTGGAACTATGCTTTTCCCAACTCTTATAGTCCTTTCGCATACCTTTGCGACATATTAACATATAATCACAAAGAGACATGAAAATGAAAAAACTAATCCTATTTCTCACTCTAACCTTCGCTTGTGCCATCGCGACTTATGCACAAAAAACAACGTATAAGTTTCGTGATGCGCAATCACGCGCCGGCGATGCTATCACAGAGGTATGCGTAAAGCCTACAGTAGTCGAAGTGAGGCTACTCAACGCTCCGGGAGAAAATCAGCCGGGACGTCAGACTTACAAATGTGATCTTACAAAAGAAGAAGCGGAAATCGCAATGCAAGGAGACCTCGTCAATATTCGCGCCTGGGCAACGTATATGGCGAACGAGGAATTTAAAAGTGATGTCATCATGGCGGCTACTTACAAAGCAGAGAGTAATGATAAAGGAGGATATACAGTATGGGTAGTAGGCTATCCCGCCGTTTTCGACAAATGGTACACTGCCACAAAAGATGATTATGAATGGATAAGAATACAAAAGCTCACTCCGACCGATAACAAAGCGGCGATAGCTCCCGTAGTCAAAACAAGTAACTAACATTTAAAAACATAAAAAGCAATGAGAAAAGTATTATCAGTGGTTGCCGCGCTCTTGTTATGCATTGGCACTCAAGCACAAATCGTATCATCCAGAAGTTCAATCGTTAAAACAGAAAAACAACCGTCCAGTACACAATGGTTTGCACGGGCAGGACTGAATGTTATGAACATCTCCGGCAGTGGGGCCGAAGGAGCTAAATCCAATATCGGTTATAACGCCACAGTAGGCTATCAGAAACCTATGGGCAGTACAGGCGGCTATTGGGGAATGGAATTTGCCTTAGGGTCACGTGGCTTTAAAGATGACGATGGCGTAAAATGCATTGCCCACAATGCTCAATACTCTCCGTTCACTTTCGGATGGAAATTCGGGGTAGTAGAAAACATTAAAATTGATGCACACGCAGGCGTTTATGCCAGTTATGATTATACGAGCAAAATGAAAGAAGACGGAGAAAGCGTTAGTTGGGGAGATTTCGCAGATTACATGGAGGTAGATTACAATCATTATGATGTGGGCATGAACATTGGTGTTGGCGTATGGTATGACCGTTTCAATCTTGATTTGACTTACCAACACGGATTTATCGATATATTCAGCGATTTCGATGGCATCAAAACCAGCAACTTCATGATCCGTTTAGGTATAGCTTTTTAATCGAAAAAAAGAAAGAAACGAAAGTTAAACTGTTATGAAAACATTATGGAAAGTGGCTACTTATGTAGTGGTCGTATTATTATCATTTAGTATATATTCATGTGGAGATGACGACGAAGACTCCGTCGGTTCGCGGAAACTGTTATTGGGAACATGGCAGGGTGTATATTACCTAAATCAAGAATGGGAAGACGGTGAACTGCTCGGGGACTATAAAGAAGACTTCGTAAATGGTACCAACCGTTATTCCATCGAATTTAAAGAGGATGGCACCTATGTAGAAAAAGATGTATATAATAATTCAAAAGAAACTGATTACTATCATGGAACTTGGACATACTCCGGCAACAAACTGACTCTGATAGATACAGAAGAGGAAGGTTATAAAGAAGTGTGGACAGTAACTAAATTGACCGACAATGAGTTAGTCTATGAACTACGGGAAAAGGAAAAAGAAGACGGAAGCGTATATGAATATTACGAGCAACACGCTTTTGTAAGATAATCCGCCCCTTCAAAAACCGGTCATGCCCCTTTGCATTGAGGTGAGCAGTATCTTTATTATTCGCCAATCACGCCGGGAGCAGTGCAATCGGGCATATAGACATTCCGTGTGCCACCGGAAATTTCGCTTCCGATACCCAGGTATATATAGCCTGTGTATTGGACATATATGCCCTGCGCGTTGGGTATATATACCCTGCAGGTTGGCTATATATACCCTGCATGCTGGGCATATATACTCTGCACGCAGGATATATATACCCTACAAACGGTTGATATAGCGCCTTTTACAAGGGAGACGTATAAAAATAATAAAGGAGGCTACCGCCGTGGTAACCTCCTTTATTATTTTCCATTTTTAATATGCCTCTTTTCTTCTGCAAGTATAGTTCCCTACGTAATTTATTCAAGAGCATCTGAAAGCTCAGCACCCACTTTGAACTTAGCAACTTTCTTTGCGGGGATAGTAATAGTTGCCTTTGTAGAAGGATTGATACCGGTTCTTTCAGCTCTCTGAGCTACAGAGAAAGTTCCAAAACCTACTAAAGATACTTTGTCGCCAGCCTTTAAGGTTTTGGTGACAGTAGAAATGAAAGCATCGAGGGCTTTCTTGCAATCGTTTTTGCTCATGCCGGATTCAGCAGCCATAGCAGTAAGAAGTTCAGCTTTATTCATGATACGTAAAGGATTAATTAATTATATTACACTAAAAGATTAACTCGTAAAGACCTCACAAATATAGAGTAACAAAACCACATATCAAATAAAAACCTAAAAAAAACGCACTAATTTATTGAAAAAGAGCTAATAGGGAAGCGGTTTCATGCTATAAAACAGAAATTATTAGTACTTTTGTAGCCATTATTTAAAAAATATAAGAATCATGATGATAACACCTGTTACTAAGAACCTGATAATTATAAATATACTGGTTTATTTCGGCACAGTGGTAGCTATGAGATATGGGATAGATCTTTCTAATTATCTAGGGTTGCATTTCTTCCTAGCCAAAGATTTCAACCCCGCCCAGCTCATTACTTATATGTTTATGCATGGGAGTTTCACCCATATCTTTTTTAATATGTTTGCAGTCTTCATGTTCGGTCGCATTCTGGAACAAATATGGGGACCCAGACGTTTCCTTTTTTACTATATCGCCTGCGGTATCGGTGCAGGACTGGTGCAGGAGGTAGTGCAGTACATATCCTACGCAACCACCTACGGTCATTCTGAATTCATTGACATAGGGACAGCGGTTCTCACTAAGGCGGACTATATGAACTTGCTGACTACCGTGGGAGCCTCCGGAGCAGTATATGCCATCCTTCTGGCATTCGGCATGCTACTGCCCAACGAACGTTTGTTCATCTTTCCTTTGCCCTTCCCCATCAAAGCGAAATACTTTGTGGCAGGATACGCTGCGATAGAATTGTATGCAGGACTGAGCAACAATCCTGCAGACAATGTAGCCCACTTCGCCCACTTGGGGGGAATGATATTCGGGCTTATCCTGATTATTTACTGGAAAAAGAAAAGAAATCAAAATGGGACATATTATAACTGATTTAAAAGAAGGCTTCAAAAGAGGAAACATCCACATACAACTGATATATATCAATGCGGCGGTATTTATTCTGGTGACATTGATAGATACCATCCTGCAATTGTTCAATTTGCCTCTTTCGGGGCTTTTCAGTGATCTGGCACTTCCCGCCTCCTTTCCACGCTTCTATAAGCAACCGTGGTCTTTGTTCACTTACATGTTTATGCATGCCGACATCCTGCATATCCTGTTCAATATGCTCTGGCTGTACTGGTTCGGAACGCTGTTTCTCCATTTCTTTTCCGCCAAGCATCTGCGGGGAATCTACATCTGGGGAGGCATTTGCGGAGGATTGCTTTATATGCTGGCTTATAATACCTTCCCCTACTTCAGCCAGGCAGTGGCACGCACCACTCTGGTGGGAGCTTCCGCCTCCGTGCTTTCCATCGTGGCAGCAGCTGCCTACCGGGAGCCCAACTATCCGGTGCGCCTTTTCCTCTTCGGAACCATCCGATTGAAATATCTGGCACTAATCGTGATAGGAACCGACCTAATCTTTCTCACCTCCAACAATGCGGGAGGACACATCGCCCACCTGGGAGGAGCGCTTGCGGGACTTGCATTTGCCGCCAGCCTGAACAAAGGAATAGACGTGACGGCGTGGATAAACTTTGTTCTCGATAAAATCTCCTCACTCTTTCAGAGCAAGACGTGGCAACCCAAGCCTAAAATGAAAGTCCACTACGGCAAGCATAACCAGGATTACGATTACAACGCCCGCAAGAAAGCGCAATCCGACGAAGTAGACCGCATCCTGGATAAACTCAAGAAGTCCGGCTA
>JAUUNK010000384.1 GCA_030844565.1 Bacteroides ovatus | reverse complement strand
AACCAAAAACAGCGATAAGACACCAAAGAGTCAACCTAAGTCAGGGTATGACACAGGTGTTAACAGTTGAGTTGTCAGCTATTAACATCCTGCGTGACAGGTATTAACACCTTAGAAGTCAACTATTAATAGCTGACAAAACAGTTTTTAATAGCCTGAAAACAGCCTTTCAACATGCAAAACTTAAAAAGAAAATAAATGAAAAAGAAAAGTAAAATCATTGCCGGAACAGGCATTGCCGCCCTCCTTCTGATAGGTCTGTGGGCTATCTGGAATATCTGGTTCGGCGCTACCCGAATTGCTCTTATTAACTTCCAGACCATCGAACAGGGAAGAATCTCCAAAGCCAACAATAACTCTTTTATCAAGCTCAGCGAAGTGTCGCTCGACGACCTCGACCGCCTGACCGCATACGACATGGTATTCATCAACGGTATGGGGTTGCGCATTGTGGAGGAGCAACGCAAACTGATTGAGAAGGCTGCTGCGAAAGGAATCCCCCTCTACACCTCGATGGCAACCAATCCCGCCAACAACATCTGCAACCTCGACAGCTTACAGCAAAAGCAGATACGCAGCTACCTGAGCAACGGCGGCAAGACCAACTACCGCAATATGTTAAACTATATCCGCCAAGTAATCGACGGTAAACTGTTATCAACCCCCGGTTTCGAAGGACCCGTTGAGAAACCCACTGACATCCTTTATCACGCTAACGTGGAAAACACAGACGACGAACTGGAATTTCTGACCGTAGCCGACTACGAAAAATATCTCCGCGACAAGGGTCTTTACAAAGAAAACGCCAAACGTATAGCCATCACTGGTCAAATGGCGGACGCCACGGGATTGATAGACGCACTGGAAAAAGCCGGTTACAACGTCTATCCCCTTCAGTCCATGGCCCGCTTCCTGCCTTTTATCAAAGAAATCCGCCCGGATGCCGTCATTAACATGGCACACGGACGCATGGGAGACGCCATGGTGGATTATCTAAAAGCCAACAACATCTTACTGTTCGCTCCACTCACCCTCAACAGCCTGACGGAGGAATGGGAAAAAGACCCGATGGGCATGTCCGGTGGATTCATGTCCCAGAGCATTGTCACTCCCGAGATAGACGGTGCTATTCGCCCCTTCGCCCTCTTTGCCCAATATGAAGATAAAGAAGGATTGCGCCATTCCTATGCCGTCCCCGAACGATTGAAGACTTTTGTTGCTACCGTAGATAACTATCTTGCCTTGGGAAACAAACCGAATGATGAGAAGCGAATAGCCATCTATTATTACAAAGGTCCCGGACAAAATGCGTTGACTGCCTCGGGGATGGAAGTCGTCCCTTCCCTCTACAACTTATTGCTCCGCCTGAAAAAAGAAGGCTACAATGTGGAAGGACTGCCATCGAGTGCAGCCGAATTGGGAAAAATGATTCAAGCACAGGGTGCTGTCTTTGGGACCTATGCCGAAGGCGCTTTTAATGAATTTATGAAAAACGGTCATCCCCAACTGATTACCCAAAAACAATACGAACAATGGGTAAAAGCCTCCCTGCGCCCAGAGAAATATGCAGAAGTAGTGAATGCCTACGGAGAGTTTCCCGGAGAATATATGGCAACGCGCGATGGACGCCTGGGAGTGGCCCGGCTACAATTTGGCAATGTAGCACTCTTACCACAAAACGCTGCGGGAAAGGGAGATAATTCTTTCCAAATCGTACATGGTACAAATGCAGCGCCTCCTCACACTTACATTGCCTCTTACTTGTGGATGCAGCATGGTTTCAAAGCCGATGCATTGATTCATTTCGGCACACACGGCAGCCTGGAATATACGCCGAAGAAACAAGTAGCGCTAAGTGACCATGACTGGTCCGACCGCCTGGTGGGCGCCGTTCCCCATTTCTATATTTATACCATCGGCAATGTGGGCGAAGCTATGATTGCCAAACGCCGGTCTTATGCCGGTATTCAATCCTATCTCACCCCTCCCTTTATGGAAAGCAGCCTGCGCGGCACTTACCGGGAGCTGATGGAGAAAATCAAGATATACAACAACGTCCCCGCAAGCGGGAAAAACAAAGAACCGCTCTCCCTTGCCGTGAAAGCCCTCACACTCAAAATGGGTATCCACCGCGAACTTGGCTTGGACAGCCTGGCATCCCAACCTTACACGGAGGATGAAATAAGTCGGATAGAAAACTTTGCGGAAGAACTTGCCACGGAGAAAATCACCGGACAGCTTTACACCCTTGGTGTGCCTTATGCTCCGGAACGCATCGTCTCTTCCGTTTTCGCCATGGCTACGGAACCTATTGCTTATAGCCTTCTGGCACTGGACAAGCAACGGGGCAAAGCAACGGAAGCTGTCACGAAACATCGCAGCCTGTTTACACAGCAGTACCTCACCCCTGCCCGCTCGCTGGTAGAGCAGTTATTGGCAAATCCTTCTCTTGCCACCGATGAACTGATTTGTCGTACCGCCGGCATCACTTCTCAAGAGTTGGCAAAAGCCCGTCAGATTGAAGCTGAACGTAATGCGCCTAAAGGAATGATGGCTATGATGATGAAAAAAGGCGGTAAAGCACCTAAAGAATACAGTAAAGAAGAAGTAGTTTCCGCTCTCGCCGTGATGGAAGTGGAGCGGACCATTAAGAATGTAAACACCTACAAGAATGCCCTGCAGCAAAGTCCCGAACAGGAACTATCAAGTCTGATGAACGCCCTGAACGGTGGCTACACTGCCCCGACTCCAGGCGGTGACCCGATAGCCAATCCTAACACGTTGCCTACGGGACGGAATCTCTACGCTATCAACGCTGAAGCTACTCCTTCGGAATCTGCTTGGGAAAAAGGCGTCGCCCTGGCTAAACAAACAATTGACAACTATCGCCAACGCCACAACGACTCTATCCCACGTAAAGTGAGCTACACCTTGTGGTCCTCGGAATTTATCGAGACAGGCGGCGCTACCATTGCCCAAGTACTCTACATGCTGGGAGTAGAACCCGTGCGGGACGCTTTCGGACGTGTGAGTGACTTAAAGCTTATTCCCTCTGCCGAGTTGGGACGCCCCCGCATAGACGTAGTAGTACAAACCTCCGGACAACTTCGTGACATTGCCGCTTCCCGCCTCTTCTTAATCAATCGAGCCGTGGAAATGGCTGCAACCGCAAAAGACGACAACTATGAAAACCTTGTCACTGCCAGCGTGGTAGAAGCGGAAAAAGTATTAACCGAAAAAGGACTGAGCCCGAAAGATGCCCGCGAAATGTCGGTCTTCCGTGTATTTGGCGGCATAAACGGCATGTATGGAACAGGTATCCAAGAG
>JAUUNK010000053.1 GCA_030844565.1 Bacteroides ovatus | reverse complement strand
CGGAGATGAACCAGTTCATGCATCTGTTGTCCAGCACCTATCTGAATTTCCCAACGGACTTCTGGGTACCCTCTACGAGTAATATCCATCCCATGCACTCCCGCCAATGGGCTGTGGGATTATATATGCAGTTGCCTTATCATATTAATTTCAGTGTCGAAGGTTTCTATAAAACGATGAATCATCTATTGGAGTATGGAGGTAAAAACCAATTGGCACCTACCGTTGAAAACTGGGAAGCAGATGTAATACGAGGTAAAGGAAAGGCTTATGGAATAGAATTGGCTCTCTCGCGTCGGTTATTAAAGACAGCAGTGAATTTTTCTTATACGCTATCATGGAACAAAAGAAAATTCGACGGTATCTATCAGGATTGGTATGCTAATAAATTTGATAACCGGCATAAGGTCAATATATCCGTCAGACACCAACTAACTCAGCAGGTAGAAGCTTATGCAGCGTGGAACTATCATTCAGGAAATAAGATTACCGCTCCCAGTCAATACGTCGATAGCCCGTCACTTCCGGGTATAAGCGGAAAGAAGCCGGGACAATGGGTGTATGAAGAACCCAATAATGCCACATTACCAGCCTATCACAGGCTGGATTTGGGAGTCAATTTTCGTAAAGTTACAAAACGAGGTTTTGAACGTATATGGAACATAAGCATCTATAACGCCTATTGCCGGATGAATGTATTGTATGCAAAGGTTGAAGACCTGTCGGCAAGCAAGTTTACAAACAAGGCGACGGGAGTTTTTCCTATCATTCCTTCATTTAGTTACACATTAAAATTCTAAGATGAGTATGAGAAAGATAATATATCTATTACTAATAACTTGTTTGATATCCTGTACCTATCATCTTGATTTGGATACTGCCGATGCTAAGGAGAAATTAGTACTCTATTGTTTCCCTTCCAATTCTGATACAACAGTCATCCAGCTCTCCAAGAGCATTCCTGTTGATCAAAGCGGTAAAGGAGATACGAGTGTACGGAATGCAGAAGTCTGTTTCTCTGTAAATGGAAAAGAACAAGAGGTTTACTGGAATGAGGATTCCACCTCATCCCTCCCGGCACAATGTTACTATACACTAGGCAAATGCGATAAAGGGGATATAGTTCAGATAAGAGCCAGCATGAAGGGGTTACCCGCAATTGCGGCCCAAACTTCGATGCCGGGTGAGTTTCCCTTGGAGGCTATCCATCTGGTGCCCTCAGAGGAAGATGAAGGTATTTTGCAGGTGCAAGTTACATTCAGAGATAACCCTGCCACTAAGGATTATTACGGAATAAGGCTAATGAAAAAAGAGGTCAGTAAGATAGATGATGTGGAAAATTTATCTTTAGAATCTGTTGAATTTGACTTGAAAGAAGAGCCTTTACTGAATAATTCCTCTGACCTGGATGAGATATTTATATTCTCAAATGAGTATTTTCAAAATCTCTATATTTGGGACGACGAAAAGATTCAGGGACAGGAATATACTCTTCACCTGGCTATGGATTATCAAGAAGACTATGAGTCGGAATGGAGTGGTCATATTTATAAAGCAGAGTATAAAATTTATCTCTATACACTTTCCCCTGAGTTCTTTAAATATCTTGAGACGCTGAACAAAATAAATAAAAACAGCTTAGGCAATCATGTTTTCTCACCCATACTCTATCAATTTAGCAATGTAGAAGGCGGAATCGGGGTTGTGGGTGGATGCCAGATTAGGGAAACGGAGTGGCTAAAGAATGTATCTATATAGTAGTGATTTAATCAAATAACAAATAACAATGAAAATAATTACATTCTTCAAGAAGCCTGTTAATTTGTTGGCGGTATGTTTATCAATAAGCCTTTGCTCATGTGTCTATAACGAAGAAGAAATCTATGCTTCAGATCACTATAGCTCTCAGGATATTGAGGTGTCAATTATATTATCAACTAAAATCTTATAAACAATGAAACCAGAACGTATAACTTTGATGTTTATCTGTTTATTTGCTTTTGTCTTTTTCTCTGCATGTGAGAAAGAAGAAACAAATGATAAAGGTGTAATCCCTGTTCTTCCGGAGGAACCGGATAAAGGAAGGTTTGATGAAACACCTTTTGCATGGGATTACCAATTTTCTACGGTTTCCGAAGATGACTTATTCATTGGAGACCTATATATATCAGTAGACAACAGGTATATGGTAACCCCTCCACCTTTGTATATCGGCGCTGCTTACAGTGAAAAGAATTTTGGAACCTCTTTTAAACCAGAGATTACAGCTTCCAGAAATCCACTAGATGTCGTCTTTGACTTTACCAGGCCTTTTACCGGTACAATAGAGAATAAACATGGCTCAGTAGGATATAAAGAGTTGCTGGCTGATGCTTTAGAGTCAAAAGAATATAAAGAGTATATGAGTAACAGGCTTTCTCCATTTGATATTAGACTGGTAGAAGTCGATACTTATGAAGATATAGAAAAAGCATTTCCCTATAATGGGATATTGGGTGAACTTTTATCCAAAGAAGCCCAAAAGACATCAAAGATAAAAGGCATCAAAAGCAGGACAACAGGTATCCTGGCCAATAGAAGTTTTTCTGTTTATGCAGACATCCCGGTACAGGGATTTTTTGAAGAGAAAGGCATGAATGAAAACACTGAGAATCCCGTTTATATTCGTTCTATCACTTATGGAAAGACAGCATATTTTGTTATTGAAAGTCCGTCTTCCTATAAAGAGGTGGAAGAAGCCGTAAAATCGAAATTGTCCTTGGGCAATGCGGTCAAAGGAGCTGAGATTTTAAAGAATTCTACAATTACGTTGTTTGTTGTGTCTGACAACGGGCAGACCGCCAATGTATATACCAGCTTTCAGGATTTGGATAAATTCCTTGAAACACCCTTTAACGAACACTTGTATGGATATCCAATATATTGTCAGGGAGTATACACAAAAGACAATACAATTTTTTGAGTAACGTAAACAAAGTATCAACAAAATGAATAGTATGGATATGTATCTTAAAACCATTCCTAAATGCAGAGTAGTGCGCAAGCTATTTTTTTTAACCGTACTTTTTCTGTTTTCTCCCGTTTTGCTATATAGCCAGGATTATGAACGGGCTAAAGTAATAGTTTCAGCAACTGCCGGCTTGAATAATAATGAAAGTTGGGAAGTGGAGCCTTCTGTATCCTACTACCTGAATAAGTATATTGGTGGTACATTAGGGCTTAATGTAACAAGTCAATATAATCAAGCAGGGTTCAGCGGTACTATACCGGGGAATAATAGGATATACTGGTCAATAGAAGATGATGAAGCTAACGTTACTAAATTTCTATTACACCCGGCAATTTCTTTGCGTACACCCGTATTGTGGCTGGACAAAGACCAGGTGACGGGGTTGGCTATTCAGATAGACCCGGGTCTATATATAGCTTTGCCTGTTAATGATCAAATCACGGTAAACTATAGGGATAAGAGCTACAATTCTACTATCGTTGATTCCAAGAGATTATCTAACACTAAGGGAGGGTATATCTTTTGGAATATACGAGGGAGTATTTCTCTAAACATTGATAGATTTGTCCTGTCAACCGGCTATTCTATCTCAAACTTTGATATATACTCAGGACGCCGGAACATAGTTGTTGAGAATCTAAAATTAGATGAAAAGTTACCTATAAGGGAATATACATATGCCTTCTTTATATCCATGGGCTATTGCTTTTAGTTCTATGTATATCTACATGTATATAGAGATAAGAGAAATATTCACTATAGGCGTGGGCTTTACTTATGTGGGGGAAAGGTACTTGGTCGTTCCTGAGATCTAATAAGTAAATGTTCCACGCTTTTTTTACGAAATTTGGTAATCAGAAAAAAGGTCACTATGTTATGTATACTTCTTGCTGACACTATGGTAAAAAACGACCTTCATCCTTGTTAAGCATTATCCCATGTTTGAATGTAATAACCTACTCTGTTGTCTGAAAGAACAAGAAGAGGAGATTATTAAGGGATTTGTCTTTTGCCTCCATGATTAATGCATATAGATTCTGTTTACGGGTTCGCTTCGGCAACCTCTGAATTTTCACTTTGGAACAGAGTCACTGAACAAGCTTTATACTGTTTCAGTATTTCAGAAGTAATACCCTACTGTTTCCACTAGTCCGGTTCAGGAACAGAGAACGTTATCTCTTTTTGACATAATTATGTGGCATATCTTTATTCGCCTATTAGCTATTTGTCTGTTACTATCTGACTGCTTTAAGTGCAATCTTTGATTGTACAACCTTAATTTTTGGATAATCACTGTGATATTCACTGGTTACATCAAGCAGCAAAACTGCTTTTGAATATTCATACACATACTTTTTACCGGAAAATTCAAAGGACCATAAAGTAACCAACTTTCCGTTTTCTTCTATATGTTGGATAGAATAGTGATCCGTTTTATTTAGAGGTGAAATAGTATATAAACCTCTATCTTTACTGGATTTATACACATCATAATCTATGATGCTTAATTTTAATTCATTTGCACCATTGAAAGGAGAATTCTCTTTTATCTTTAACTTAATTTCCGCTATTTCTTTAGCCGAAAGTTCTTCGCCCTCTATATAAGCATCATAAGACAAGGTATAAGATGAATGATAAAATTCTGTTGTTTTTCTTTCTTTTGACAATACTTTTACTAGTTCATAAGATACTGGTGTACTTGAAACGCCCGGTGGCACTATCTCCTTCACTTTTAAAAGATATTCATATCCTTCTTCATACTGGAATCCCACAATATCAGTATATAATTCTATCCAATCAGAATGTAGCCCCTCCCAATTAGTATTGTTCTGTCGAACTAAATATCCGCTATTCTTTTCTGAGGTTACTTTTTGAGAAGCAACCAATAGTTCTACGATGTTTGCATGTGTGTCGTCTTTATCACAACCAACAAAATTGATTATGCAAAAACATAACAGTAGCATTCTTAATAAATTTCTTATATCCATATATTAAATTTTAAATGTGTTTTATATCATATCATCTTCACCTGTTTTTCGTAGTAGCTTTATTATTAGACTTGTAAGAAATCAAGTCCTGTCTTTTTTCTTTTCTCTCATTGAAAGATAAGTTCGATAACTCCGACAGCGCAGATAACATAACCCAATTTTATTTCATTGTACAAAGATAGTAATATATTTATTTTATACTATAAATGTATGGTATAAAATAAAGCGCGGTACTGATTTTTAATAGTAAAGTAGAGTTTATTTATAAAATTACTTATCTTCGTATATCATTTTAGGACAGCATAGAAATGACAATAAATCAAAGACGGCCAAGAAGAACGAATTTAGAAATCGAGAAAGATATTTTAGAAGCCACCCGGATAGAGATAGAAAAGAGAGGCTTTGGTGGTTTAACTGTTATTGGTATTGCAGAAAGAGCAGGAATAGAGCCTAGTGTGTTCTATAAGCGTTATAAAGACTTGCATCACCTTTTGGAACGCTACATACAAGAGTATGATTATTGGTATAGTACATTATTTTCTTCTTTTGATAGTGTCCTGCCTTGTGACTATGTTTCATACATGAAAGAAGTGTTCACTTCAATGATTCTATTTTTTTCCAAAGACAAAAGTTTGCAGGAACTCATTTTATGGGAGTTAACCGAAGATAATGATATTACAAGAACCAGCAATCAAATGCGGGAAGAGAATACAAAGCATCTTGTTGAAACTCTCCAGCAACATTTCACCGAAAAGGGTATTCAAACTGACTTCAAGGTTTTCTCATCAATAATTCTATCATCAATATATTTTCTTGTTTCCCATAAAGGCAAAGCTACGTTTTGTGGCATTGATTTTAGCGATAGTGAAGGGCAGAGCCTTTTGGCCGATACTATTAATAATATGATAGAAAGATTATTTGTGTACAAAGACAGCAAACAAGAAATGCTTTGCGTTGCCGAAAGAATGAAGGCAAATGGTATAGCTGTTGAAGTTATAGCTGATTGTACAGGATTGCCGGTTTCTTTTCTTTCCCAAAAAGATCGGGCAAATAGTTAATGGCAGTTGCGTTAATATTTGTGGCAAAGTCATATCAATTTTCTTTTGGTTACGCTATATTCTTCGACGTTATATTTCCTTGATTATTCGAGAAAAATCAGTGGGATGTTACATAAAGAAACTAATATGTAACATAATAATTAGGCAAATAGATGGAAGCTTCGTTCCTTTGCAGATGAAATTGGATTAATTTTTGAACCCCAAATAATATTATGAAACGACTTTATCTGTCTTTAGCTATATTGCTTATTGCGATATGCTGCCCTGCTCAGCAACATGCTCCTCAGAGAGTAGTGACTGACACCATCTATAGTGAAGTACTCAAGGCTAAGCGTGCCTATACGGTGATTTTGCCTGTTAGCTTCGAAAGTAACAAGAATAAGAAATATCCGGTGCTATACCTGCTTCACGGTATGTATGGCAAAAACGATGATTGGCTCATTCAAGGCCGGGTTATGGATGTGTATGATAAACTGGTGAATAGCGGTGAAGCCTGCGAGATGGTTATTATCTCTCCCGATGCCGGTGGTGGAGACCCAGAGAAATATCAGAATGGCTATTATGATATGGAAGGTTGGAAGTATGAAACCTTTTTCTTTTCAGAGTTTATGCCATGTGTAGAGAAACGTTTTCGAGTGATAGCTGATAAGCAGCATCGTGCCGTATCTGGTCTTTCAATGGGTGGCGGAGGAAGCGTCGGCTATGGTCAGCATCATCCGGATAAGTTTTGTGCCGTATACGCTATGAGTGCATTGATGAACATTCCTAAAGTGGGCGAGGCGAAGACTGATAATCCCCATGGTAAGCTAGCCCGGCTCACTAAGTCGGTGATTGAAAATAACTGCATTGAATACGTCACTAAGGCGGACGAGCAGCGCAAGGCCGCTTTGTGTTCTGTTAGTTGGTTTGTCGATTGTGGCGATGATGATTTCTTACTCGACTGTAATATAGAATTTTATCAGGCTATGTGGAGTGCCCGCATCCCATGCCAATTGCGTGTACGCGATGGTGTTCACAATTGGGAATATTGGTATTCTGCGCTCTATCAGTGCCTCCCTTTTGTCAGTAGAAATTTCAAGTAAATCGTTATAATAATGAAGAAGATATTGTTACTAGTCAGCCTGCTGATGACGTTTGCTTCATTGTGGGCACAGGATGAGAATTTTCATATCTATCTTGCTTTCGGTCAATCCAATATGGAAGGAAATGCAAAGATAGAACCTGTCGATACTTGCAATGTGAGCGAGCGCTTCCTTATGATGTCAGCAGTCGATTGTCCTGAGCGTGGACGCCGGATAGGAGAATGGTACAGAGCTGTTCCGCCATTGGTTCGCTGCCATACGGGGCTTACTCCTTGCGATTACTTTGGCCGCACCCTTGTGGAAAATCTGCCCTCAAATATTCGTGTAGGTATAATCAATGTTGCTATCGGAGGATGCCGTATTGAGATATTCGATGAGAAAGGCTGTGCAGAGCATATTGCCTCACAGCCCGACTGGCTGAAAAATATGGCTGGAGAGTATGATAACAATCCTTATGGTCGCCTGGTGGCTATGGCTAGAAAGGCGCAAAAAGATGGCGTCATTAAAGGTATACTGATGCTTCAAGGTGAATCCAATTCGGGTGAAAAAGATTGGCCTGAGAAAGTGAAAGGCGTATACGAACACTTGTTGAGAGATTTGCACCTTAAAGCTGACAAAGTCCCTTTGTTGGCGGGAGAAGTGGTGAATGCCGATCAAAAAGGTGTATGTGCAGCTATGAACCCTATTATCAATACGTTGCCTCAGATAATTCCCACTGCTCATGTAATTTCCTCAGCGGGTTGTCCTTGTGGAAAAGATTTCTTGCACTACACTGCTAAAGGATACCGTATGATGGGTGCGCGTTTTGCAGAGAAGATGCTTCAATTGCTGGGCTACAAGCCATTGGTGAATGCTCAGGAAGTTACGCGGCTGAAACTTTGGTATTCCCGTCCCGCCAACCAATGGACGGAAGCATTGCCTATTGGCAACTCCCGCCTGGGGGCAATGGTGTATGGTGGTACGGTCCGCGAGGAGATTCAACTCAACGAAGAAACTTTTTGGGCAGGCGGACCCCATGATAACAATAATCCGCAAGGGAAAAGCGCTCTTCCTCAAGTGCGCGAACTGCTTTTTGCCAATCGCTTCGACGAGGCCCAAAAGATGATAGGCGACAACTTCCTTACGGGCAAGAATGGAATGAGCTTTCTTACCATGGGCAGCCTGTTCATCAACCAGCCTCAGCATGAAAATGCCAGTCGCTACTATCGTGAACTTGATATTGAGAATGCTACCACCACTACCCGCTACGAAGTGGATGGAGTAACTTATACGCGTACAGCTTTTTCTTCTCTTGCTGATAATGTCATTATCCTTCGCATGGAGGCGAGCCAACCGAAAGCGCTTAGCTTCAGCCTTAATTATAATTCTCCCTTGCAAAACACAGTGATGGTGAAGGGTGATAAACTGATGATAAAATGCAAAGGCATGGATCAGGAAGGAGTGAAAGCTGCATTGAATGCCGAATGCCTGGTGCAGGTGAAACATGACGGCAAGTTGGCTAACACTGCCAATGCTCTTGGCGTGAGTCAGGCTACGGTAGCTACCATCTATATTTCGGTAGCCACCAACTTTGTGAACTACCACGATGTGAGCGGCAATGCTTCAAAGCGTGCATCCGCCTATCTGAAGGCAGCTCTGAAAGTGCCTTACGAAACGGCTCTTGCCAATCATACGGCTGTTTATAAGAAGCAATTCGACAGAGTGAAGTTTTGCATTCCTGCAACCGACGCATCTCTGCAGGAGACCGGTAAACGTGTGGCCAACTTCATCGAGGGCAACGATCAGAACCTTATGGCATTAATGTTCCAGTATGGCAGATACCTGCTCATTTCATCCTCTCAGCCTGGCGGACAGCCTGCCAATCTGCAAGGTTTATGGTGCAACAGTATCCATGCTCCTTGGGATAGTAAATACACTATTAATATCAATACCGAAATGAACTATTGGCCTGCCGAGGTGACAAATCTCAGCGAGTGTCATCAACCGTTGTTCAACCTGGTGAAAGAACTGAGCGAGACAGGCGCAAAGACGGCGCAGATTCTTTATGGCGCCCGTGGCTGGGTAGCTCATCACAACACCGACCTTTGGCGTGTCTGCGGACCTGTCGATACTGCTTTTCATGGCATGTGGCCTCATGGCGGTGCATGGCTTGCCCAACACCTGTGGCAACACTATCTTTACACTGGCGATAAAGAATTTCTCCGTCAATATTATCCGGTGATGAAAGGCACGGCAGATTTCTTCATGAGCCATCTTGTGAAGCATCCAAAATATGGATGGCTGGTGACGGCACCTTCCAATTCGCCCGAACACGGTTATACGGGTGCTTCCACTACAGCCGGTTGCACCATGGACAATCAGATAGCATTCGATGCAGTATATAATACACGGTTGGCAGCTCAGGTTTTGGGTGAGTCAAAAGAATATCAAGATTCCCTGATGGCTGTTGCAAACCTGTTACCTCCGATGCAAATCGGCAGATACAATCAGGTGCAAGAGTGGCTCATCGATGCTGATAATCCTTTCGACCAGCATCGGCACATCTCCCATCTCTATGGGCTGTATCCCAGCAATCAAATTTCTCCCCGACTTTCTCCTGTGTTGTTTCAAGCAGCCCGCAATACGTTGCAACAGCGTGGCGATGCTGCTACGGGATGGAGTATCGGATGGAAAATCAATTTCTGGGCGCGTATGCTTGACGGCGACCATGCTTATCGGATTATTAAGAATATGTTACGCTTGCTACCTGCTGACAGCAAGCAAAAGGAGTATCCCGAAGGGCGCACTTATCCCAATCTTTTCGACGCCCATCCGCCTTTTCAGATTGATGGTAATTTCGGTTATACGGCGGGTATTGCAGAGATGTTACTGCAAAGCCATGATGGAGCCGTGCAATTGCTTCCTGCTTTGCCTTCGGATTGGAAAGAGGGTAGCGTGAATGGTCTGGTAGCACGTGGAGGCTTTGTAGTGGATATGTCCTGGAGCGGCGCCCAGCTCTTGGCTGTTCAGGTTCATTCGCGTAATGGGGGAGTGCTTCGTTTGCGCAGCTACATTCCTTTGGAGGGTGAAGGATTGAAACCGGCGGAAGGCGAATGTCCCAATCCGTTTTTCGCTCCGGCTTCCATTAAAGAACCGTTGATTTCGAAAGAATTGTCCGCTCCCCAGCTTCCTCTATTATATAAGGTATACGAATATGATATAGAAACAGAGGTAGGGGAAGATTATTCGTTCCATCGTGCAAGGCAATGATAGTGAGATTTGCGCACTGTTATAAGTGATTGTTTATCAAACTATTGCAGTTTCCTGTTATTTCATAGGCAGGAAACTGTCGTTTCTTCGCGAGGACACTCCTGTTTTTCCGCGAGGATACTATTGTTTCTTTGCGGAGATACTGTCGTTTCCTCGCGAGGAAACGAAATTAATGTTGCAGCAATTTGTAATAGACTGACAGCTTATTCTTCCTTCTTCTATCGCATATTTTGAACTACTTCTAATAACCTATTTATATCGTGGGGAAAAATATCACCGATGTTTCCGATACGGAAGGTATCGGCGTCAGATATCTTTCCGGGATAAATCACGAATCCCTTTGCTTTAAGAGCCAAGTAAAAAGCAGCGAAGTCAAAATCGGGAAAAGGGTATAAGAAAGAAGTGATGATAGGACCTTGAGTTTCGTCAGGGAGAAGAGTTTTGAAACCGAGTTGGCGCATTCCGTCAACAAGAGTACGATGATTGAGCCGATAGCGTTCGTTGCGGACGGCGATTCCTCCTTCTTCTTCCAATTCTTTCATGGCTTGGAAGAAAGCATGTACTACATGTGTCGGGGAAGTGAAACGCCATTTTCCGTTTCCTTTCTCCATGGTTTCCCATTGAGCATATAAGTCTAAGGACAAGGAGCAGGCGTTGCCTCGGGTTGCTATCAAACGGTCTTTGCGGGCAATGACAAAGCCGAAGCCTGGTACGCCTTGGATGCATTTATTGGCGCTGCTGACTAGGAAGTCGATGCCGAGTTGGTGAATGTCGATGGGGATACCGCCGAAACTGCTCATGGCGTCGACAATGAAGGTGATGTTTTTGCCGCGAATCACTTCTGCTACCTCTTCGATAGAGTTGAGTAAACCGGTCGTGGTTTCGCTATGTACCATAGAGAGGTGAGTGATGTCGGGATTCTCTTCTAGAGCTTTGCAGGCTATCGCGCCGGTGATAGGTTCGGTTTCATGTAAGGAAACGAGGACATAAGGGAGGTGGTAGTAGCTGGCGATTTGGGCCATACGTTTTCCGTAGGCTCCGTTGGCAAGAATCAACAGTTTGTCTGTGGAGCGGACTGAAGCGCCGAGAGTGGCTTCCACACAGTAAGTGCCACTGCCTTGTAAAAGTACCGTTGTATATTCGTTTGCATCCAGCCCGGCCAGGCGGAGTAAGCCTTGACGAATGGGGGTGACGATTCCTTCGTTGTAGTCTTTATCCCATGTACACCAATCTTGCAGCATTGCTTCGCGTACGGTTTCCGAGGTGCTCAATGGACCCGGAGTCAATAATAGATAATTTCTCATAACGTGATATGTATAGTGTTTTAAATATTTTTTTTGATTGAGTGAAAGTTGGTTTATGGATGGAGTTTTTGATTGATTTGTTCGATGCAATCAGGTAATTCCCGGATATTATCCAATACATAATGTGCTCCGGCATCGAGCATGCGGCGGCGGACAGTTTCTTTTAAAGCTGCTTTTTCGGCGGGGGGCAAGAGATAGTCTTCCTCTTCTGTCAATCCCATCTCGTTGCTACCGGTGATTATACCGATGCTCCATACTTTGGCATTTCGTCCTTCGCGGATGTCCGCCAGGGTATCGCCCACTTTTACCACTTGTTCCACAGAAGGAATAGCCAAGTCAATCATATTCCGGTAAATCATGTAGGGAGCGGGACGTCCAGCAGGGACGTCGTCCGGCGTGACTAGGTTGTCGACTTTGTATCCTTTGCGGGCGGCAGCAGGACGAACTATGTCCATCATTGCTTGTGTGTAGCCGGTGGTAGAACCCATCCGGATACCTTGCCGGCGTAGTTGGTCCAAAGTTTCTATTACGCCGGGAATGGGAGTGGTAAAATTATCCAGTGAAGAGAATAAATGCTTTTCAAAGCTTTGGTACATTTCGTCCACATCCTTGGTGTTCCAGGGACGATGGTAGCGGGCTTCGAATGTGGCATTTACTTCCGGCATCTTGAGAATCGCCCGGATATGGTCGATTTTCAGTAGCCCCATTGGTTCGCGTGCCTGACGATAAGTGATGTTAATGTCTTTCTCTTGGGAGAAGACTTGGAGGAAAGCATTTAGAGGAGCGAAACAGCCGAAATCGATAGCTGTTCCTGCCCAGTCCATAATTACGCAAGTAATTTGATTCATGATATGTTTCTATTTGAATTTTAGTAATGATTCTTTTTAGTGTTTCAAGCGATGTTGTATGCCTTGGAAAGGGAGGGGGTAGCGCCAGAAGGAGTGGAAAACTTCCGACGATAGCGTTGATTTAGATAAAGCAGACATCCTGCAAAGGCGATGCAACATATTATAGCAGCATAGCCTGCTGTTTTGTTGTAGAACTCACTCCAGTGAAGGTCCGGTCCCAAAAACTCTTTCAGGCAAAGGACGATAACAGTTCCCAGATAGCCTAGAAAATCATTGAGGGTAATAAAGAAGCCCACATTTCCTTCTATCTTAAATCCGGCAATAAAACGGTCGAAGAATATAGTTTGGAATGTTAAATAAGCAATATATAGACACAAACTTTGTAAGAATAGCCAAGCGACCGGGCTTAATTGGAGGTGTTGATAACCGAATGAGATGATTCCCATGCCGACCATGCCAACCATAATCAGCAGCAGTAATATTGATAGAGCCTTCAAATGACTTTTAATGAATACCATTCCGGCGAAGATTGCTAATATCAATAGCGTAACGATGCCGTCTATTTGGGCGAATAGCCATGGAGAATATCCGGATATGTCGATGATGTTCACCAAAAAGTCTTCTTTTATATCCCGCAACACTACCAGAATGATGTTGGCTAAAAATAGCATAATCAGGAAAGGCATAAAATTACGAAAAAGTTCCCAGCGTTGCGTACCGTTCAATGGCTTCCTTTCCGATTTGCAGGCGATGTCTTCTGTCGTCGGATTAGGCAAGCGGTCTAATGCCCACCCTAGCAAGAGTAAAAAAGGGAGGGCAATTGCTCCAATCAAGGCAGGCATCCAGAATTCATTAATATGCAAGTTGTTCATCACAAACAATCCTGCGGATTTGGCTGTTCCTGAACTGATTATCATGCTGACGCCTAGTAAGCTTGCCAGAATGTCGGTGACCCTTCGCCCTTCGATAAAGCTGAATATAACTCCCCACATACATCCCAAGGACAGTCCGTTGAAAAACATGGCAACTATATTATAAGGTGCAGGCATTATACCAAAGAGTATCAGGGAAAGTTCTGCCATCCCCACCGATAAACAGATAAATCGTAAGCGCTTTTGGCGTTGCAATTCAGAAACTAATTTGATGCCGATAAACTTCGACAGGACATAGCCAATGATTTGAACAAGAGTTACGGCAACCTTGTAATCTATATCAAAAATTTCGAGCCCTTCAAAAGCAGCCGCTGTATAAGGTTTGCGGAGTGCGTAGACTAATGAATAGGATAGGAGGGCAGCTCCTCCTGCCCAGAGGATAAAAAGAAAATCTGATAAACGACGTCTTTTTGTGCAAGAAATAGTAAATAGGCGATTCATACTTGTCTCTTATTTTTAACGGAGGCAAAAATAGAATACGCCTATTACAACGGTGTGACAAAAGATAGTAATGCTTAGGAAATGGATATTCTTACGAAAGAAGTAGCCGGATTGAAATACATACGACATTCTTCTGTAACATCATCATCGGACTGCTTTTATCGATTCCTGTTTAATAGTTCTCCCGTCGGACATTCAAAGTTAGTGATGGGGAGATGAACTTTCTGTAAGTCCTTCAATTCATGCACGGGTCGCTCAATATCATAGGGTATAGGCATACCGGAGAATTGCTGGAAGTAGAGTAGGCAAGCATCTTTCCACCAGATAGCGTCGCGGACTTGTATCTTCAGGCGGGATTGTACATCGTGGAAACGATGGGAGTCGACATAAGGCTCTGCTTTATCCCATATCTTTTGAAAGCTTCTGACCTTCTGTACGCCACGGTCATAGTGCATGCAAAGTTCCTCCCACAGAGTGCGGCCGCTTTTCATCCGGTGGCTCCACGGGACGTGATGGAACCAGAGAAGATATTCTTCGGGGCAGGTGTTGAGGTTGTCATATTGCTTTGCCAGCGGTTCGGGATATTGACCTACAGCATTGCTACCCGTGCTGCTACGGTCGAAGCCGATGCCTTGTTGGTCTGCTTTGTGGTAGTAAGAGGGCAACCAGTCCGGACGTGCGTCGGAAATGTCACACCACGGCTCGGGCCCATAGTGGTGTCCCCATGCAAAGAGATGGTGCAGTCCGAGTGGCATCATGTAATCTACTACAGCTTCGCGGCTGTCCAGCATCATATTTATCAGGGAAGAATGAAGGGCAGAGAAGGAAGAACCGGATGGAATCTTTTCTGTAGTCGATAATTCTTTTTGGTCATAGAGAGTCTGCTTCAACCATTCATCGGCTATTTCTTGGGAAGATAGGGATGGATTCCATGCCAGTCGTCCGAATGCGTACCAGTTGGCTTGCGCAAAAGGATGTCCACACCAGTTGGTGGTTGTGCCAATGTTGGCTACTCCCGCAATGGCTCGAAGAGAAGAAGGAGACACGTACTCGAAAAACTCTTTCCAGATAGGAGCCAGGTAGGCAAGGTGGTTGGAATGTCCCAGGTATTCTTGTGTGATCTGGAATTCTGCCATGAGAGGAGTATGTGGCATAGCGCCGAATAGCGGGCTGTAGGGTTCGCGCGGTTGAAAGTCTACCGGTCCGTTTTTCACTTGGATGATGACATTGTTACGGAACCTCCCGTCCAGCGGTTTAAATTCCAGATACGCTTGTTTGGCACGGTCGGCATCCGAAGGGCTGTAGACAAAAGCACGCCACACAACCGTTCCTTTGTAGGGGTTCAGCGCATCCGCCAGCATGTTGGCGCCTTCGGCGTGGGTACGTCCGAAATCGCAGGGACCGGGCTGTCCTTCGGAGTTGGCTTTCACTAAGAAGCCGCCGAAGTCGGGGATAAGGCGATAAATCTCTTTCACTTTATCTTTCCACCAACGGATCACTTCTTTGTTTAGAGGATCGGCAGTGGCTAGGCTGTCCAGTATCATAGGCGAGGCAAAGTTGACAGAAAGATAAACATGCAATCCATAGGGACGGAATACATCTGCCAGTGCTTTCACCTTTTGCAGGTATTTGTTTGAAAGAATCTGTGGAGAAGCATTTACGTTGTTCAGCACTGTGGTATTGATGCCGATGGAAGCATTGGCGCGGGCATAGACCTTGTATTTATCGGAAAGAGTGCCGGGCAGTTCTTCCCAGTTCCAGAGAGACATGCCGGCATATCCACGCTCGATGGTGCGGTCGGGATTGTCCCAATGATTGAGGATGCGCAGGTTGTAAGCGGGATTCTCTGTTAGTTCAAAATGGGGTGGAAGCGGAGTATTTCCCAAGATGGAACGGGTCTCTTGCAGACGCAGCAAATGATAGGCGGCATACAATAATCCGGTTTCTCCCGGTGAGCTTACAAGCACTTTTCCGTTTTCGTTTCGGATGCGGAAGCCGTCTGCCTTCATGTGTTTGTCCTTTTTCAGGATAAGCGAGACGGGGTTGCCCCTCCATGCTTGTTGTAGTTCGCGGACTGCTATGTCGAGAGTGGGCGAGGAGTGGGGAGCGGTCACTTGCGCATGGGCGTCAGATGCTTGCCGGAGCCACAAACGGCTACCGTCTCCGGCAGCCATTTGTGTAGCGCATACAAGCATGATATAGAAAAGTATAAAGACTCTGTACATCATAAATTATACTGCATATTTATTTTTATTGTCCGTCAATAGGGATGATTTTGCCGTCGGCGTCATATTCCAGTTCACAGACTTTGAGGCTCCGGAGCCATGTCTTTCCGTTAGAAGGCACGCAGTCGTGATGGAACAGATACCATTTACCTTTATATTCTGTAATGGCATGATGCGTGGTCCAGCCCACTACCGGAGTGAGGATAACTCCCTGATAGGTGAACGGTCCATAAGGACTGTCGCCTGTGGCATAGCATAGACGGTGTGTGTCGCCGGTGGAGTAGGAGAAATAATATTTACCACGATACTTGTGCATCCAACTGGCTTCGAAGAAACGTCGTTCGTTGTCGGCTGCTGTCAGCGGTTTACCGTCCTCATCCAATATAATGACCGGACGGGGTTCTTCTGCAAATTCAAGCATGTCTTTGCTAAGCTTTGCCACACGTGAAGGCAAGGCAACGACATCACCTTCGGGCAGGTAGGTATATTCCAGCGCTTTATTGTCGCGGTAGCGTTGCAGTTGTCCGCCCCATAGCCCGCCAAAATACATGTAGTAGTTGCCATCCCCATCGTCGAAAATAGCGGGGTCAATGCTGTAACTGCCTTTTATCGGGTCCGGCTGCGGGATGAATGGACCTTCGGGGTGGTTGCTGATGGCTACACCGATGCGGAAGATGTCGTTTTTGTCTTTCAGGGGAAAATACATATAATACTTTCCGTCTTTAAAAGCTACATCGCAGTCCCATAACTGCCTGCCTGCCCAGGGAATATCTTCTACCTGAAGAACTACGCCGTGGTCGGTGATTTCTCCTTGCATCACGTCATCGGTAGAGAAGACATGGTAATCCTTCATGTTGAAGTGGTCGCCATTGTCGTTCTCTTCGATGCCGCTTTCCCAGTCGTGGCTGGGATATATATAAACTCTCCCATTGAAAACATGTACGGCAGGGTCTGCCATATAATCTTGCGGAACTAAATATCTCATTTCTTTTTTCATAATAAAGCAAATTTAATTGTTATCTAATTTTTACTGTAATCTCCTGTGGCATAGATGCCTACAAGAGTTCCGGTGAATCCTCCGGCTGTCCGGGTGCTGAGTAAGTCGGCAGAGACGGGACCGCCTACCTGTATCCAGTCCTTATCCGGGTTCAGAGAATAGCTGAAAGTATAGGATACTCCTTCATCTGTGCCGGATGCTTCGTTTCCGGATACTTTCAAATACAGTTTCTTTTTTGCATCGGACTTTTGCAATGAAGCAATAGCTTCTGCGTAAAGCCTGCCTTGGCTGTAAGCTTTCAGAGCGAGGCAAGGAGTGCCTTGTGCATCCAGTGATTTGCCGAAGCGGATGTTACATTCATCGTTTTGAAAGAGAACGATGCCGGCAAAGTCTTCTGGAGATACCGGGTCGAAGCGAAGCTCTGTTTGTGCATCAAACTTCCAATTGGTTATCCAGCGGCCGATTACGGAGGGCTGTCTCCAGTCATTCAATCTTGTGCTGCGAGCTGCCAGTTCCAGTTGGTTGTTCTTGTTGATTTCGTAGTAAGCCTTTTGCGGGGTACGGATAAAGAATGCTTCGTTAGCCAATCCGTTTGCTGTCCATAGAGGAGTGGGGGCAAGAGAACGGTTCGTATAGCTGATGGCTTCTCCGGCAGGGAGAATAACCGGTTGCCCGTCTTTCCAGCTAACGGGAAGCAAGAAGGTTTCCCGTCCCATTACATCGTGTTCGTTGCGATAGGGACGTACGCCAAGAAAGACTGCATACCAATCGCCCTCAGATGTTTGCACCAAGTCGGCATGTCCGGTACAGGTGACGGGGTTGGGACGGTCCTGCGGCAGGTCGCGTTGGGTAAGTATCGGATTGATCTTGCAAGGCTTGAAAGGACCGAACGGAGAGTCGGATGTGAAGATAACTTCGGAATGGTTCGTACTAGTACCTCCTTCGGCTGCCATCAAGTAATAAACGCCATTGATATGGTAGAGATGCGGGCCTTCTATCCAGATGGGACGCTGGGATTTATCCACGCCGCCGTCTATTATCATTTTTTGCTTTCCTACGGTGCAATTGTTTTTCCAGTCGAACTCACGTACCCAAATGGCACGGTGTCCGTCGTATTCGGGTTTGCCGGCAGGGATGTCGTTGTTTACGATGTAGGCTTTTCCGTCTTGGTCGAAGAGGAAACTGGGGTCTATACCTCCTACTTCGGGTAAGAAGACGGGGTCGCTCCATTCACCTTTCTTGGGGTCGTCGGTGGTGACAAAGAAGTTGCCGCCACAACCCACAGCGGTAGTAATCATATAGAAAAGCTTGTTGTGTGGATTGTACTTAATATCCGGAGCATAGATGCCGCCACTCATACGGAGACCGTTTTTCAACGATAGTTGCGAAGGGCGGTTCAGAACGTAGCCCAGTTGTTTCCAGTCTACCAGATTGGTGCTGTGCCAGATGGGTACTCCGGGATAATATGCAAAAGAAGAGTTGACGAGGTAGTAATCTTTTCCTACGCGGCAGATATTCGGGTCCGGGTAGCATCCGGGAAGGAGAGGATTCTTCTGTGCTTCTGTTTGTCCGGCAGGTTCGTCTTCTTCTACAGAATAGACAAATTCATCGAATACTGCTGTTTTAGGGGAGAGAAGTTCGCGCACGAAAGGTTTCGGTTGGTAGTTACGGTCGAACAACAACGGGTATTCTTTGCGTCCCGGTACGGGGAAATCATTTTTCCACGAATCACTGTCGGTGATACCCCATGCGGTTACACGGGTAATCACATCCGCGTGTTTCACAAAGAGGTCGAAAAAAGATTTCATGCGTGAGTTCCATACCCTTGAGACTGAGTCGGGCAATGCTTCCGGATAGGGGTTGAGTGCTTTCCGGTAAGCCACAGTGTCGGAGACGTTCGCACTTTTTTTCACGGTGGGTAAGGCGCTCATATCCCATTCGGTAATCATTATTTTGGAACCTGTGCCGGCAAAAGCGAGGATACTTTCCTCAAATTCTTCCAGTGACGGGTAATCCATACCCATGTGTCCCTGCATGCCGATAGCATCTATCCGAAGACCTTTCTCTTTCAGGGAGTTTACCAACTTCACCACTCCGTCCCGGCGCCCGGGTACGTTCATGCCATAATCATTATAATACAGTTCTGCATCCGGGTCTGCTTCGTGGGCATATTGGAATGCAAGGGGAATATATTCTTCTCCTAAAATCTCATAAAACTTGGTTTTCCGATAAGAGCCATCCTCTACAATGGCTTCGTTCACTACATCCCATCCCTTGACGCGGCCTTTGTAGCGGCTCACGATGGTGGTGATATGGTCTTTCATACGTTGTTTCAGCACTTCGGGTGAAACGTTTTTTCCGTCTTTGTCTACGCAGAACCAGCGGGACAACTGCGAATGCCAGATAAGGCAATGTCCAATGATAAACATTCCGTTTTCTTCTCCGAAACGTACAAATTCGTCTGCCGGGGCGAAATTATATGTATCCTCTTTCGGATGGATGACTGCGCTTTTCATACAGTTTTCGGCAACGATGGAGTTAAAGTGTTGTTTCACCAATTGTGTACCTAGGGTGTCTTGTCCTTTAACCTGACGAGGGTTTATGGCTGCACCTATCAGGAATTTATCACCAAAGGCTTCTTTCAGAGAGGGCTCTACGATAGCAGTAGGCTTTCCTCCACTGCAAGCAGCGAGTGCCGCTGCTACAAGAAAAAGGGAAATGTGTTTTAATCTCATGGTAGTTCTATTTGTTTAAGTTTAATAATCACTTTTCTTTCTGCGTTCATTCAGTTCCGCCTGCATCTGTTCATTATAGTTCTTCGTGATGGGATAGAAGTAGAGTGCAATGACTCCCACAAAGAACGTGATGGCTGGAATCAGGCTGGACGAAAGCACGATGCCGTGGATGGCGGAGGTGCTCTGTGCAGTTCCGGCGCCGGATACATAGCCGAACCCCGAGAGCAGGAAACCAAGTATCGCTCCTCCGATTCCTAAGCCGGCTTTCAGAGCGAAGACCACTCCGGCAAAAACGAATCCTGTGGCGCGACGGTAATTCACATACTCGGAATGATCGGCTACATCGGCAATCATTGCCCAAAGCAGGGGCACGGTGGGAGCATAAGCCAGGCTCTTGAGGAAGTTGAGTATAAACATTGTTTCCACATCCGTTTCATTGAGAAAGTAGAACATAGCCGTGAAGATGGCAGTCAGTGTCAGGCAGAGGATGAACACCCGCTTCTTTCCATAACGGTTGGCAAGGAATCCCGACAGCAGGATGACGCCGAAGAATTGTACCAGTGCTCCTAGCATATTGAATACTCCGAAGCCCACTTCGTAAGCTTTATCGGGGCTGCTCACTATCAATCCGAAAGCATTTAGCAGG
The DNA here is from genome assembly GCA_030844565.1 of Bacteroides ovatus. Taxonomy (GTDB): domain Bacteria; phylum Bacteroidota; class Bacteroidia; order Bacteroidales; family Bacteroidaceae; genus Bacteroides; species Bacteroides ovatus_A. Next base: position 5,633 of record JAUUNK010000053.1, on the reverse strand, counting down.
GTGTAGCCGATGCTGTCGTTGGCTTCGGTAGCCACTAGTCCGATTTTATCGAGAAAAGCATATAATGCACTTGTATCTACGTAGTTCTCAAAATAATAGTTCATGGCACTGCCCCACATTGCCAGGGTGGTAAACAAGAATAGGGTGAGTATGAACATAGCTCGCCAAGGGATACTTTTAAATACGTCTTTGATGTCTTTGCGGGTGTCTGTCTTTTGATTTGTCGGCGGTGTGATGCGTTCCCGGCTGGAGAAGAAGGTAATAACTAAGAATACGAAACCGATGACGGCAAACAGCGAGATGGTGCATAGCCATCCATGTCCTTTATCGCCCCCATGGGCAAATTTGCTGACCAGTGGCAGAGTAAGACCCTGTACCACGAATTGTGCAATGGTGGCGGCTACGAAACGCACGGAGGTGATGCTCGTACGTTCTTTGATGTCGCTGGTCATCACTCCGCCTAGAGAAGAGTAGGGGGTATTGTTGAACGAATACAGTGTCATCAACAATGTGTAGGAGATGGTGGCATAAACGGCTACCAACCCTTTATCTTCGATGCCCGGATTGTGAAACGCCAAGATATAGAATACCATGAACGGGAGGGCTGTCCAAAGCACCCATGGACGATATTTGCCCCATCGGGTCTGGGTACGGTCGGACAGGATACCGACGGTAGGATCTACAAAAGCATCGACGATACGGGCTATCAACATGACGCTTCCTGCAATGGCACCTTCCAGACCGAATACGTCGGTGTAGAATTTTGTTTGATAAATCATCATCATCTGGAACACAAGGTTCGCAGAACAATCTCCCAGACTATAGCCGATTTTCTCGACCATGGACACTTTTTGGTTCTGTGTGTTCATACTATTCTTTGTTTATTTATTATTCATTTTTGGGGTGTACGTTCTTTATTTCTCCATATCCGTCAATACACTTTCAGCAACACGCTTGCCTAGTGTTTTCTTGTCGAGCGGGTGTATATCGTTCCATTCGCCTAAGTCGCTGTTACGAATGAGACGGGTATGCGGGGTGGTTTCGGCTACTTTTGCCTGCTGTTGGCGCATTTCTGCCCAAGCTTTGCGGCCACCGGTGTCGTTTTTAGACAAGAAGTCAGCAAGCTCCACGATGTAAAAGGGAAGTTCCGGTTGGATAAAGGTCTGTCGCCAGTTACCAATCAGAGTAGTGAGCAGTTGGGCGTATTCATTGCGCCGGGATACATTAGATTCTCCTTGATACCACACTACACCCCGGACGGAGTAGTTTCTCAGCGGTGCTATCATGGCATTGTAGAGACATACCGGTTTGTAGCAGAAGAACATCATCCCGGGAGTTGCAGGCATGGGAGCGCCTAAACGGTATTTCCATGTTCCTTCGAGGCTGACTTCTCCATTGTTGCAGATAATCTTATAAGGTTTTTCCGGTACGAAGTGTGGGTATCCGCCGTTACTGATGAGACGTATGGTTACATTATTCTTTCCGGTTTTCAGAATGCCGGCGGGTATGCGGTAGATACGTGGTGGATATTGGTAACCTGTGGTTCCCACAAATTTTCCGTTTACATATACTGAATCAGCGTCTACAATGCAACCCAGGCGCAAGGTAGCTTCTTTACCGTTCCAATCCTGTGGTATTTCCACTTCCTTGCGGAACCAGTGGGAGCCGTTGACAGGATTCAATCCGTTGGTGTTCCACCCGGTGGAGAATAGATCGACTTCCTCCCAGCTACTATCGTCATAGTGGGCGGCATACCAGGGTGTTGATTCGTGCAACCCGGCATCTCCACGGTAGAGGACGCTGTTCCAACGATAGAAGCTTATTCCTTCCAGTTGTTTTATCTGTTTGCAGTAGGCATCATCCTCATAGCGGCGTTTGTCGTTGATGTACATCGGGAATTCTTTCAGCCCTTCTTCGCTAATCCATGCTTCCACCGGTGTACCGCCCCAACTGGAATTTATCAGTCCGATAGGTACACCCGTCTTTTCATAAACAGCTTTGGCAAAAAAATAGGCAAGAGCGGAGAACGTCATCACATTGCCCTGTGCCAGCGGCTTCCAGCTTACTTGGGGAAAGTCATCTTGCGGCGCATGAAAGTTATAGACATTAGGCACTTTAATGTGGCGTATCATGGGATTATCATAACCGGCGATTTCATCTGCAAACATATCCGTGACACGTCCCACCGGTAATTCCATATTCGACTGCCCTGAGCAAAGCCAAACATCTCCTACCAACACATCTTTTAATTCGATAGTATTCACTTGCAACGGATAGGGACCGCCTGCTTTCATGGGGGGCAGGAACACGCTCCATTTACCGTTTGCATCGGCAGTAGTGGTATAGGTCTTTTTCCGGAATTTCACCTTTATATCTTCTCCTGCGTCTGCCGTGCCCCATACTTTGACAGGTTGTTCGCGTTGCAGCACCATCCCGTCAGAAATTAAGGCGGGTAGCTTTACTTTGGCGTTCATTAAGGAGGTGGCGCATACACAAAGCAATGCTACCACTCCCCACCTAAAACTATCATGATTCAAACTCTTCATATCTCCTATTTTATTTTTATTAATTGCTTATCTGTATTCGTATAGCTTCACATGTAGAATGCTGAATTGACCCACAGGAATACGTACATGACGTCCTTGATGACTTTGGTCTCCATTTAAGCGGCGAACATATCCGAGGCTTCCGTCTTGCTTTATTTCCACTTCGTCCATAAAGCCAATGCCGCCGCGTATTCCTCTCCATTTCGTTTTATCGCCTTCTGTTTTCCGGTTCTTTTCATTGCCTGCCAGCACGAAACCATCTTCTCCCAGTGCTTTTGTCGGGGGAGTTTGGTTTTCTGTTACCTTTTCAAATTGGATGACGATGCCGCTACCGGCTATCAGGTACTCGTCGGATGCCAGTTTCAGCAGAATTCCGCCGCCTTCAGGCCATGTACTGCCATCTGTGGCACGTGCATCCCAAGGCAAGGTGAAATAATGTCGGCATGTTATCTTCCAATCATCCTGAACAAGGATTCTTTCTTTGTCTTGTTGGTCGAAGAGGAGTCCTTTCATCATTCCCTTTCCCTGATAGCAGGTGAGTAGCGGCATCAATTCTTTCAACTTGGCATAGCTTTGTACCAAAGGAGTGTTCGGAGTGTCCCTGCCATCTTCGATGGAGAAGGGACTGATGCCGATGGCATCGTGTTCTCCGAACATATAAAAAGCCCTAACACCATTATTGTCTGTCAAGCGGATTTCGGGAACAAAGAGTGGATTGTTATGTAACTTATATTGTGCAACCCAGTTGGCGAACCCGTTATCATATAAGTCCGGCGCAAGAATATCTATATCGGGCGCCCCGCAATGCCATATGTCAATCAAGTGAGCTAACGGTCCGGCAGAAGGATATTCCCCCGGTTTCCGTCCCCGGCTGTTCATGGCGGCATTGACATAGAGAGGTACATTATAGATAGAGCGGGCGGTCTGTGCCAGCTTCTCCACATATTTTGCATAGTGCCATGCCATAAAGATTTCATCGGTATAGAGGTCGTTGCCGAACACTTCCTGCCAGTTACCTTTTTTCTTATAACCGTTGTTTCCCCATTTTGCCAACATCTGCGGGTGGAGTGTTTTCTTATTTTTTTGAAGGTAATTCGTTAGTTGTTCGGGGACGGCGGCATCAAATGCTTTGTTGGCTGTTTCAGAATGGTCGCGGGCATCTTCGAGCATGCCTATTTCATTCTCAATCTGTATCATGATAACTGTACCTTCTTCTTTGTCGATGGCTGCGATATGATTGAGCCATTGAGAAAAGGCACGGTTATCGGCGCGATATACTTCATCGGAAAACGCACTGGCTATCTCAAGCGGTTTGCCGTTTCGGGTGTAGGCACGCGGGTATTTTTTATAGTTTTCTTTGAACCAGAGGGGGGCATAGCAACTCATGGAGTTCTTCCAGGCTCCAAACCAGAGGAAGATGACTTTGAGATGGTTTGTCCGCGCCTGTTCCACAACTTTGTCCGTCAGGCTAAAGTCGAAATTTCCTTCGGTAGGTTCCGTTAAGTCCCAATAAGCAGGAACCAATACTGTGTTCAACCCCATTCTTTGCAGTTTCGGAAAAATGCGTTCTATATCGTGTGGGCAGGCAGCAGACGAGTTCCCCAGTTCACCACCCAGTATTAGAAAAGGCTTTCCGTGTACTATAAGTTGAGTGGCGGAGCCTTGTTTTTGCAACAGGCTTTTTTGAGCGAACACGCCTTGGGCAATCCATAGATTTAGTATAAGAAATAAGATCCTTTTTTGCATGGCATTCAAGTGTTGTTTTGAACTTTTTTTGCTGCTCCAAAGATAGCAAACGTACCTCTTACATTATTTAAACGACGTATCCTTTACATTATTGCTGGTTACATGTAGCAGATGTTATGTTTCATAAATTATCGTTTATCGTACATTTGTGCTACATGGCATGCTTATCTGCATAATTTTTCCTACTTTTGTTTGACTTTAAGTAAACCGGAATGAAAACATTGCTAAAGAGAATATTTCTTTTTGCTTTCCTTCTCTTGGTGGCTGCTTCTTATTTGTGGTCACAGACAGGAAGGTTTTATACCACCGACAAAGGTCTGTCCAGCAGTTTGATTAATCAGCTTTATCAAGACAGTAAAGGCTTTATCTGGGCGGCTACCGAGTACGGACTCAACCGTTTCGACGGTGTGCGTTTCGTCAACTACTGGCATACGTCGGGCGACTCCGTTTCCTTGAAGAATAACTATGTACGTACACTCTTCGAAGATAGCCGGCAAAATCTGTTGATAGGCTGTATCGACGGTTTGTTGCGATATGACCGTGAAACGGATACCTTCCAGGAAATACCTGTGATTCGCGCAGGGAAACGGGTCTTCCCCCATGTCACGCAAATGCAAGAGTTGCATAACGGAGAAATTTGGCTTACTACTACCGGACAAGGAATGTTCCGCCTGAACGGGCAACAGACACAGGCTATTTCTGTAGACGAGCTTTTCAGGCAGACTAACTATAACTTTCAATCCTGCTTTTACGAAGACTCTCATTATAATATATGGATAGGTACTTACGGTAACGGATTGATTTGTTACTTGCCGGCAACAAAGGAAGTGCGTGTATTCAAATACCCGACACTTAATGACAACAATGTAGCTGCCATCCTCGAAGATGAGCAGGGCAATCTTTTTGTGGGTACGCAGAAGCAAGGCTTGTCTCGTTACGACCGGGAGGAAAACCGCTTCGTTCCTGTGCCCTATACGGGTAATGGCAATCTGTCGGTCTATTGCATGGCGGTGACGGGGGAACAATTGCTGGTGGGTACGGACGGACAGGGATTGAAAAAATATAATCCGCAGAAAGACTGCTTAGAGGACTATACCATCAACTCTGCTCCAATAGATTTCTCAGAAGGGAAAGTTCATGCAATTCTCCAAGATAAGGATAAGAACCTCTGGCTGGGCTTGTTCCAGAAAGGCATCGCCCTTATGCCGAAACAAGAAAACCCGTTTGAGTATTACGGTAGCAAGTCCATTTATTATAATCCTATCGGGCAGGGATGCGTAATGTCTATCTTTCAGGACAGCAACCATCATTTGTGGGTAGGAACGGATAATGAAGGTGTAT
>JAUUNK010000383.1 GCA_030844565.1 Bacteroides ovatus | reverse complement strand
GGAATTTCAATACCCCTGCTTATAATAAGCCGCATTTCAGGAATCACCTCGATAAACAGATTTCTAATCCATATATCTATAATAATTCTCAATGTAATCCTACCGATGCTATCCTGCTCTGGCAGGACGAGGAGAATTTGGTGACAGAGGTCTGGCTTTCGGCTGACAAGAAAAGGCTGGAGTTCAAGGTGGACAGATCGGCAATCAGGCAGGGTAACGCTGTCGTGGCCGTGCGGGGGAAGGGAGAAGTCATGTGGAGCTGGCATATCTGGGTTACGGATTACAGACTCGGTGAGGGTATCAAAAACATGTATAGTAAAAGTAACAAAAGCTATGCCATGATGCCGGTGAACATCGGCTGGTGCGACGGCGAGACCACGACTTATGCCCGACGGAAGGTGCTGGTGCGCTTCACACAGGCTGTGACTGGGATGATAAAGATTGTGCCATTTGTTCAGGAAGAACATATCGTCAAACAAAGCGGCAATAATACTTATTTCCAGTTCGGACGTAAAGACCCGATGCCAGGGGCTGTCGATGGCTCTTCGTCACCGACTTCAAAACCTTGTTATGCTTTAGCAGACTACCAATTTAAAACAATCAAGAAGAAGGTTCCTATCGCTGTAGGTATAAAGAATCCGCACGTGTTCTACCAGGATATTGCTTCTTCGGCTTGGAATAATACAAATTGGACTTTGGAGAATGAAACTGATCTTTGGGGATGCAGTACTTCCAGCAACACAGCTATTGATGCATCGGTTAGAAAAACCATTTATGACCCTTCGCCAAGTGGTTTTTGTCTGCCTGCATCAGGAGTCTTCTCGGCAACTACAATTAATGAGTATGAGCAAAATACAGACAGGAATATAAATGGCGATAGATTTATAACCCTATTTGCAAATAATCAGGGTGGTTACTTTTATTGTAAACCGATGAAAGCTCCCGGGAATTGGGATACTACAGGGGGAACCCTCTTTTTTCCAAACTCACTCGGCAGGAACAATAAAAATGGGAATATAATAATAGGTGCCAGTTATTATTGGACAGCAACAGCAGGGAATCTCAATACAGCTCCGGTGTTGTCTTTTAGCAAGACTCTTGTTTCGCGTCCCGGGGGGAAGTATTCGCGAGATAAACGGGCGGTTTTCTCACGAGCTGGCGGATTTTCTGTACGTCCAGTCAGGGAATAGCGTGAAAAGGCTTGTAAATACAAAGGAGAGAGGAGGATGAAACTCTCTCCCCCGCAAGCCTACAAGGAAAAGGCACACGGGGAAGTGTGCCGAGTGCGTGGTGAGTAACAATCAGGGAAAATGAAAGTCAATACATTTTTTAATTACCCATAAAATGTGATTGATCGCACTTAATAAAAGTATTATCTTTCCAAAAAATGTATAAGTATAATCTTGAATATTCAATAATTTCGATATGAAAAATTGGCTTTTCCTTTTAACAATAAGTATTCTTCTTTTTTCTTGTACGGATAAAGATGGAGATTGGGACCCTATGATTTGGAATAATAAAAACAATATAGAAGTTCCACAAGCAGGCAAGAGTTATATCTTTATGAACTATAATTATGAGAGTTTTTGGGTATATGCTATCAATGGAACTGAAAATATAATAGATAATGGGCAAAAATATGAAGATAACTGTATATCTATCAGGATTGAGAAAAATATAATGACTGTAACTGTTTTTCCCAATGAAGGGCATCAAATCCGGACCATTTCAATAGGAGTAAGTGCTGGAGATATCTTTGACTCTTTCCTTCTTAAACAAAAAGGAAAGGAAATCTAATATACTGGAATCCGCCTAAAGAATACATTTTCCTCTAAACGACTGCCAATGTAGTACTTTGGATATGTTTTCCGAAAGTATGTTTTTGCATGCTCTTTTCCATGTTCTTTTGGAGTTTCCATCCGAACGGCCTAATTGGCACTTATTAAACTCAAACGGTGCAACAAGCTGCCAGTCAATGGGAATCTGTCCTTATCCAGATCAGTATCTTAGGTAGAAGATTACTGAATCAGCATTGGCTGATTATTAGGTGTAGAGGCGTTTTTTACATCCTGGAAGGGGAACTGGCTATCCAAATCTGTTATTCTCTTACCGATGCCGAGACTTTTTACTGTGAGATCAAAGTTTTACCCAAACTGCCGTCGGTCGTTTCTTGTGAAAACTCAATGGCAATTCATTTTATGTTATTGCAATTATTGCATTTTTCTAAAATGATCACATGCTACGATACCTTGTTCTATTACCACACAAAAAATGACACAGAGATTGATTTTGTACTCAAGGGCGGGTACAAGGTTTCTTGTCTGGTACAGGTGTCGTATGATATCTCGGACGCCAAGACCCGTGAACGTGAACTGAAAGCCTTGGAGGAGGCGGCAAGAGAATTGCAAAGTGAAACCCTGCTGTTGATAACATGGGGAACGGACGATATGGCGGAATACAAAGGGCATACAATAAAAATCGTATCTGTCCGGAATTGGTTTTACGCATGTAAGCTGCCATATATTCTCAACATTCCAGTCGTTACAAGTCAAAAAGCCACCGACACGCCACATCCGGATCGATGGCTTTTTATTCCCTGTTCAGATTCAGTGTCCTCTGCCCGTCATAGAACACCTCATTGTCGTAGTCGGTGGCAATCCTGATAGTGTCTCCTTTCTTGAAGAACCGGCTTTTGGCCACGTGCAGGCGCATAACGTTCTCCTTTCTTTCAGCCGATGACTGGTTGAGCGAAACAAGGTGCGTGCACGGGCGGGCCAGACCTTTGGCCTCCGAACAGTTGTACTCGGTCAGCACGTTCCGCTCGTCATTCAGCCACTCCCGGTCTTCGATGGTAGACTGGTAAGTCACCACCATCCATACCTTTTCGTCCGCCGCCAGGTCCTTCAGGTCATTGGCCACCGCGATACGCTTCGCCCGTTCATGGTCGGCTCCCCATGAACGGCGGTTGGCATCCGTCAGCAAGTCCATCGAATCCACAATCACGATGTCCGGATTATATCCTTTGAGCTTCCTGTATTCCGAAATGCCGTTCTTGATGTCGAGTGTCGAGACCTGGGCATTGAAATGCGGGTAACTGCGCACCGTGATGCTTCCGGCATACGAGGCGACCAGTTTTTCCAGATGTCTCATCTCCGTATCCGAAATCTTTCCCCGCTCGTAATAGTAGGCGTTCCTGGAAATCAGTCCGCCGGAATAGGCGTTCAACGCCTCTTCTTCCGAACCTTCCAGCTGGAAATGCAGCACATGCAGCCCGTCATCGATGTCCGCCCTGACACCGATCCATTTGGCGATGTGCGACTTTCCCACGCCTGTGCTGGCCAGGAAACAGGTCAGCTGACCTCGCAGGTTACGTCCGGCATTGAGTGCATCCAGATACGGGATGTAGAAGCGG
>JAUUNK010000382.1 GCA_030844565.1 Bacteroides ovatus | reverse complement strand
TATTATCAGGCTATTTTGTTCATATATATCGTATTACTCATCTCTTATGAAGAGACCATAATTTTTGCTCAACATTATTATCATCCTTAAACATTCCCATATCTAAGATCATTCCTTGAACAAGTATCCCTTATTTAGGATATTTCTTTTTTGTACCTCTCTTGAAAAGAGAGGTACATTCGCCCAATATGCTACTCTCTGCACAAGGATTTTAGAATCAGACTGTTCGCTTTATCTATAGTGGCAGTATCCAATGAGGCCAGATAGATCCTTGTAGTGGTTTCCGAGTCATGCCCCATACCTTCACTAATTACAGAGATCGGAATATTCTTACTCCGGGCTGCGCTGGCCCAGGAATGGCGCGCTACGTAATGAGTTAAAGGAACGGATAAGCCTAATTCTTTTCCTATAGTTTTCAAATGTCTGTTGATACGATGGGAGGCATTGATATATTGTTTTCTCTCGTCTACACCTGATTTGACGATGATGGGGAGAAGATATGGAGACTCAGGAATATTGTAACGGTCCACGATCTCCTGCATACATGGCTCCCATTTTACAAAAAGTCGCTGCCCGGTTTTTTTCCGCCGGTATGTAAGGATACTGTTATCAAGATCCTTCTTCCTTAAGAATGCCATATCGACCATGGACATCCCCCTTGTATAAAAACTGAAAAGCAGCATGTCCCTCGCAAATCTTTTAGCCGGATAAATTGACAGGTCCAACATTCGGAGCTGTTTCATCACACGCAGTGGAACGGCCCGCTTCGTTGTCCTCTCGACTCCCGTATAGACATATTTGAAGGGAAAACGCTGGGTGACGAGTTCCTTCTCTACGGCACGGTTGTAGGTCGCACGCAAAATACGCATGTAAAAGGATATCGTGTTCATGGAGATTTCTTTAGACTTCAGCCATGCTTCGTATGCAATTATCAGATCGAAATCCATATCCCTGAGCGGCACGTCCTTCCCACCCATAAATCGCATGAAACTGTTGAGCGCGGAGTTATAGGTCTCAACGGTTCGTACTTTTCCCTGATACTTCAGGCCATTTATTACTTCCCGCATAAAAACAAGAAAGAAAAGCCCGCGATGCTCGCCGTGAAAGGCGGAAGTTACGCCATCGGCAGTGAAAGCACCTCCCTTCCGTTCCAAGACAGTGATGACATTCTCCAGCCGGTCAATATCTTCCGTTATTTTTTTATCTAATGACAAGAGATATTGTTGTCTGTCCTTATCCGGCGAAATGATGACAATCCGGGAATGACGTTTATCCCACTCGGCAGGAAACAACTTATAGGAAGTGTTGATCTGTCTTGCCACACGCCCGTGAATCACTTGATAATAAACCGTTCCCTCTCTGCCATCCACAGAGGAAGGTCTGAATTTAATTTTTACTGTAGCCATAAACTCTCTGATTTAAAATTTTACAGGATGCAAAATTATCAGATACAATCACTTGCCTGTTTACGCAAAACATTGTATTTCAGAGAATAAGAATCTTATGATGACTAAATATAAAAAAGGGGGATGTAATGCCGCTTTTTGCCGGAAGGAAAGTGCTTTACTCATTGGATAGGGGAGACGTAAAATCAGCCCTCCTTCGTCCATAGCAGGTTTTGAGATATTTATGCGGCGGGAAATACTTGCTTTTATCGCTGGCTAAATGTATATTTGCAGCGTTAAAATCGTTCTTTGATTAATGCAAAAGAAAACTGAATATAGTAATTCGCTCGTTTCTAAATCGTTACCTATAAATAGAATAGTATATTATAAATAGCTGTTTATTAGTTAGATATAAATTTTACTATGTTTCCTTACGTGCGTGCTCAGTGGTTTATTGATACCGCATATGTCAGCGATCTCTTTCAAATAACTGTTCATCCGCTGGTTACTGGGTACCGGCAAGACCACTCCTTTTTTCAGGCATTCCGGATGTGTCTTGTACTTCTCCAAAATCATCCGTGGAATGTCCAACAGTGGAATGTCACACATGTTGTCCGTCTTTTCCCGGGCTTTTCTTATCCAGTACTCGCCATTGACATCCTTTATTATGTGTTCATATCGCAAGTGCTGTACATCGGTAAAGGCTAGCCCGGTCAGCGCACAAAACACGAATATGTCCCTGACCGTTTGCAGGCGGGGAATGGTGAATTCCTTTTTCAGAAGTATGTTCAATTCCTCTTCCGTAAGGAACGCCCGGTTCGTTTTTGTTTGTTTAAAATGAATCTCCAGAAAAGGATCGTCCGTTATCCATTTGTTCACAAGCGCCATTTTTATTATCTTCTTGAAGTTTTTCAGATATTTTACCGTGGCATTCTGGGCACATGATTTTTCTGTTTTTATATAGTGCTCAAACCGGGCGATGAACTCATGGTTTATCTCTTTCAAAGGTATATCGTTCATCCTGTATTCCTTTTGCAGCAGTTCACCCAGATACTTCGCGGTCCGTTCATAGCGCAGGACAGTCCCGGCGACATAATCCTTGCCCATCAACTCCCTGTACTTTCGGTTATGTTCCCGGAAAACCTCCAGTAGCATCTTCGGAGAGTCCCCCTCCCCGTAATAACGTCTTTTTAAGACATCGGCCGTGATCGGCTTCCCGTCCTGCTCCAGTTCCCTGTGGATCTGTAAAACTTTCATACGGACCGTATCCAGATAATGGTTCAACTCCATAGATTTCCTTTCCTTACCTATGGCACATTCCTTTTGGGAATTCCACTTGGAAATGTCCACGCTTCTTTTAATCTGTATCTCGGCCCGTTGCCCGTTAACCGTTATACGCATACAAATGGGTGCCTCTCCGTTTTTTAGGAGTTTAGACTTCTTGATGAAGAAAAGAATCGTAAAGTAGTTTCTCTGCATAGCCATACTCAAAAAAATGATGTTACAAAATTAATTTTTACGAGTCGGTTTCGAACCACGCAAAATTCGGAAAATCAATGAAATATGATCTAATTCGGTGGACTTTTTCAGGTAGATGTCAAGTCCACCTATTTCACCTGTGATCATCACTGTTTTTTGCGGTGAAATGCAGTATTTGGGGAAAATAAAAATCCCTGATAATGCCTGATTATCAGGGATTTGCTTGATTTTTCTTTTGTTTTCAGTGATCCGCCTGGGTTATGAACCAAACGTTATTTCTTCCTCAATATCAGTACTTTCAGAAATTTCGGCTTTGCATCCGTCACGCTTTAGTCCTTAAAAACTGTCTGCTGTTGTCCGGTGTCTGTCTGCCAACATCTTGGGTTCAAATGTACGCATTATTTTTGGATTATGCAAACCGTTGAAAATAAACATTCTAAGGTTAGTGCAAGGTGCAAGCTATATATATAGATATATACTTGCACCTTGCACTAAATTTTATCTTGTCCTAGAAAAACTTTACAGATTATATTACTTTGTCCTATCTTAGCTT
>JAUUNK010000381.1 GCA_030844565.1 Bacteroides ovatus | reverse complement strand
ATTTATTTATGTAGAACAAATGTTTAATAATGGGGAGTCATGTACATCCTGCAACGATTCCTTGGAAGATTATTACAAATATTTGGGCAAATATAAAAAGCCGGTTTCTACAGAAACACCTACCTTTGGTTATCATTAAATATCCAATTAATAATTCCAAAAAGGCACCATCTACAATGAAAAACCTATTAATTTTCACAGTTACTCTCCTGATCCCTTTATGCAGTTGCTCGCAAACAGAAAATACGGACACTGATGAACCGGTGATTCCTCCCCCAAGCAACAATTACGTTCTGCAGGGCAGTATGCAAGGCAGCGCCGAATTAGTAGAAGCCGGCTACACTCAAATACACCAATATATGCGAAAGATTGGTTGGGACTATTCCGAACATCCCAACAGCTCTTCCTTAGACCACAAGGACGGAGTGCACGGAGAAGTTATTTATGATTTGTTTATTCGACAATACATTTTCAAACTCTCCATTCATGCCAATGAAAAAGCACTGGATGGAGACCGTGGCAAATTAATAGACCGCCAACGCAATGAGATGAAAACACAGACCACGCCTTCCTGGTATAAGTTAAACGGCAACTGGGATGAATGGCAACAACTAAAATGGAAGTTCAAGATTCCTAAAGATTTCCGTCCGTCCGGCAGTTTTACTCATTTACATCAACTAAAGGCACAGGAAGGCAACAACGGTTCACCCGTAATTACTATCACTGCACGAAGCAACGGAAACGGGAGTAATCGCCGTATACAAATCATTCATAACGGAGATACCGAAGAAACAACGAAAGGTACTATAATAGACAATCTCCCATTGGAAGATTTCGAAGATGAATGGATTCAGGTAGAAACTGAAATGCACTATACCCACAATGGCTCGTTTAGTATCACTTTAAGCCGACTCAGTGACGGGAAAAGACTTGTTCAACGTTCCTTTGATGACATAGATTTATGGAGGAAGGGAGCAATAAGTATCCGCAATAAATTCGGCATATACCGTAGTTTCGGCAAAACCCTGACGGATGAAAATGACCGTCCAACCAACGGAATCAAAGATGAACATATTCTACTGGCGGATTTCAAGGTATACGAGAAAAACACGAATCCTGATCCGCAACCGCATGATTAAGAAAAAACTGCTAAAATGACTAGATGAAAATGGGGAAGCCAAAACTTCCCTCATCTTCTATTTTCTATTTACCAATTGCAGTCGCCCAGTTATCAGCAAAACGGAAATTACCGACTCTGCCCTTATATCCTCTGCGATATCTGAATGAAATCCCTTTCAACCCATTCTTCAAATCATTCTCTTCACCGTCGGCAACAAGCGTAGCTTTAGGTTCCTTCTTACTCAATTCCGGATTAACAAAAAGGGAAGCCTGATTCTTGTCGTAATCGACTTTCAATATCAAAAGGTGGGTTTTGTCATAATCATAAGTTTCTGTTCCCTCTGTACGCATATTGCGTACAGAGACTCCAAACTTAATCTTATCCTTACCTTCGCGTGCAACAAACACCTTCCCTCTATTGGCTCCTCCCGTATAATTAATATCCAAAGCCACAAAATCGGCAAAGTTGCTACCTCCCAACTTGGAGAAGTTGGCTAGAAAAGCCAGATAATAGGTTCCCTTTCTATATTCCTTATTTACATCCGTAAGAGAATAAACACTAAAACGACTACCTTTGATATCAGCCGGAAAGTTGCCTATATCTATGGATAATCCTCCTTCCGGATACCCTTTATAAGAAAGCGCCTTGCCTACTAACGGACTTCCTACTCCTTCCAGCGGATTAGTGGAAAACGCCCCATTCCAGGAATCGGTACGAATCGGCTCTTTCTTATCACCATAAACAGCTTTTTCCAGTTGGTCACCTGGTTTATAATCTTTCAGGAGATCCTTTTTCAGAACTTGCGCATTTGCCAACAGAGCAAAAGACATGATTGCCACTGATAATACTACTTTTTTCATCACATTATTATTTTAATAATTATATTCATAAAAACTTGAAACGATCATTTCTGATAATACAAATCAAAAGTTATAGTTGCATTCTCATTATTCCAGGCAGAGTCCTGAGTAAAATCCACACCGATTGAAAGAATGCGCATGATACCAATCTTATCCCCCTTATGCGGTGTTTTGAAGGCGATCACGCTTCCAACTTCGAAAATAGACTCGTCTTTTGTTGTCTCATCCTTTTTAAACGTGCGTATATCCCGTCTTTTTATATCCATTCCGGCAAATGCATCCGTAGATAATTCTACCATCTTGCCATCCTTCACTTTATCAATAATAGCTTTCTGTGCTTCATCCGTTTCCGACAATATCAGGAATGTGGTCTTATTGGAGTAATAGTTTGGGAAGAGTCTCTCAACATCTTCAGCTTCAGAAGAAGAAGTCAGTCCTTCCAGTCTTTTTCCCTCACACCAGCAGTTTCTCAAATTCTTTCCAAGCCGTTCGGGACTTTGCAGATTAAAATCCATAGAGCTATTGCAGATGGTAGCAAAGTCTACTTCTCTTTCTCGCTCGGTAGTCAGAATACAAGCAGCTACCACTTCGCCCTTGTCGGCAATCATCATACTTCCGAAAGTAGAATTACGATGTGCTCCCAGTTTAAGATTAGGATAAGACAGCCATGCCATTACCGTTACCTGGCAAGCAGGAGACAATTCTATCTCTTTTTCACCATTCGCATAAACCAGTTTCACAGCTACCGTAGCAGTAGTCTCAAAAACCGGAACTTTGAATATCAGTGTTTCTTTTTCCAGACTTATGACTTCCGCTTCCGTCTCGCCAAACAAAACTTTTTCGATAGATGTCAGTTGCGTACCGGTAATGGTAATCAGCTCTCCCTCCGTTACCGTGGCAGGAAAATCCTCTGAGGTGACCGTCGGATCTTCCGGTACTCCGGGCTCTTCAGGCTCTGCCGGTTCCACCCGGGTATATCTGTAAGTCGTTTGTCTCGAAGCGTTGTAGCCGTAGGTTATCACCAATTCGTCATTATCAAATTCAAACCGGTTGATGAATCCGCGTTCATAGACGAGCAACGAATCTCCCGCCACCCGGTATTTTCCTTGCGGGTAATCGGTCACAAGATTATCATCCACATCGAATGTCTGTATAGTTGATGTATAGTCGCTGCCAAAAATGGCAAGCACTTTCGGATAAGCCCCTACACGTTGCCACGTCCCTTCTACGGAGTTCACTCCCAAGTTACCGCTATCCCATTCGGAATCATCGTTATCACATGCGGCAAATGCCCAAAGTATCAGCGGTAATATAATAAATATACTCTTTTTCATATCTTCCTTTCATTTAGTCATTAATCTTTCTGGAAATAGAAGTTCAAGGTCATCGAACCTTTAGTGTCGGAAACACTTTCCATCTGGACTGCTACAAGTTCCACA
>JAUUNK010000380.1 GCA_030844565.1 Bacteroides ovatus | reverse complement strand
CAACCAAAAACAGCGATAAGACACCAAAGAGTCAACCTAAGTCAGGGTATGACAGATATTAATAAACCATTTGTCAGGTGTTAACGATTGAGTTGTCAGGTGTTAATAGCCATCGCGACAGCTATTAACACCTGACAACTCAACTATTAATAGGTGAGAAGTCACTTTTTAATGACCAATATATAGAACTGTTTTAGGATAAGAAAGAAGAATACTTATTCCGGATATATATCCCCGTGTGCTAACTCCTCAAAGAGCCGGGCATATTTCTCAGCAACTGCCTGAGCAAATCTTTTTCCTTTTTCCGCAGTAGCTTGGCGCGGGTCTCCTACTCCGGTATCTTCTGAAATCTTCCTCCAGTTACGGGGAATCCATGCCACTTTTTCATTCAAAGAAGACAAGGCAAAAGTTTTATATTCACCTTTTCCCGCCTCCTCCAGGTTCACCAACTCGGGATGGTAGTGCATCATAACGGAGGTTTCTACTTCGTCGGCATGGTCACCGGGATTTTCAAAATAGTCTTTTGCTTTCAATACAGCAAACCATTCGCTGGTTGCAATCAGGAAGTCTGGATAATCCAGAGACAAATCACGAATCATACTCTTAAATGTATTGCCTCCATGCCCATTGATAACCACTAACTTACGAATGCCCTGCACATATAAGGACGAAACTATATCTGTCAATATCGCCTTCTGTGTTTCATAACGGGCATGAATACAGAACGGCAATTCCCGCTGTCCGGGATTCTGAGAACCCATACCGATGGGTGGCATGACCATGCAGTTCACGCCATATTTCTCTTTTGCTATTACGGCAGCATCCACTGCTATGTCATGGGAAAGAATGCAATCTGTCAGGTAAGGTAAATGTAAATTATGCGGCTCGGTGGCTCCCCACGGCAGCGCTACTATATCATATCTTATATCTTTCACTTTCCCATAACAGGAGATGGACAAGTCTACTTCTTTATTCATGTGCTTTCTATTTTTGGAGTTAACTATTCAGAGCAAAGTTACATAAATAGACTGGAATAATCGAATGAAATAAAAAGAAAGCATACCTGAGTGTATAAGCCATTTGTGGATACTGATAGTAACTCTTTGTTTTATAATAAATTACCAGCTAATAACTTTCACGAATATCATTATCAAAAACTTATATTTGCATTTAAACTCAAAAAATCGTAATATTGCAAGATAATTAGTATTTAACAAAAAATAAACGTGCAGATGAAAGGTTTTATCGAATATTTAATCTCCTCTGCGGAGGATTTTTCACGCGAATTTGAAAGGGAGTACAGGAATGTCGAAGTTCCTTATCTGTCTGAAACATATAAAAAATGGATGCTTAATAAAAGCGGAAAAACAGAGAATGTAGTCAGAACTTATATCAGTTATATAAAATCGGTAGACAAAGCGTTCTTCACCTTCGAAGAAGATTTCTTTATTTTGCTTCCACAGAAAATACAAAGCCGGAGATATTGACGGTGTTTCTTCTTTGTTCGATAAATATCTCGGCATTATTGACGAGTGGTTGGAAACTTCGAAAAAGGAAGATGTAGGCATTAGTACTAAAAAAATCAGTGACTGGAGAAGTGGGTTTAGAAATTACCGGAGTTTTATTGTGGAGTGGCTTATACCTACAATGAAAGCACAGTCGGAAGCAAAAAAGGATGTACAAGCTGTCGTAGCGGATGCAGCAGCTTATAAACGTCTGTTTGCCGAAGATGGTTTCTTGCATTGGTTGGTAGAAACAGATAACAAAGGGATAAGTAGTGCGCAAAGTTACGTGTCGCGCCTGAAAAGGCTGAATCACGTAGTGTCGGATAAATGTTCGGCGGCTCTTCCGAAAGATTCTGATGCCTTTAGCCTGATACCTAAATATCTGCGTGAGCATAAAGGCGAAGAAGCGGTGAGGTTCTTGTTTGCTCTTGATGAAAAATTAATGAGTAAAATCAGACAGAACGATGCTTCTTTGATGCCAGTTGATGCCTTAAGAAACTGCGTGAGTTCATTACGTAAATATACTCAATTCTTGATTGAGGAGTATATTGACGATATTTCTGATAGCGATGCGGAACCAGCTGATAATATTGAAGAGACATCTGCCATCGGGGGAGAAACAGCAGTGCAGACTTATGATTACGAGGAACTGGAAAACAATTTCCATTTCAGATTGATAACCCAAGACCGCATGAGTGAAGGAAAGAATATATTTTTCCCTATAGACATTTTAAAGCGTTTATTTCGTTTGAGTGACAAAATATTACTAGAAAGCAGTATAGGCAAGGATAACTACAAGTGGTTCAACAGGTGGGTAGACAACTGCATTGCAGAGATTGTAATAGCAACAGACAAAGGCAACTTTATAATGGCCGATTTGAGTGAATTTAATGCGATTGCCATCAATACGGCAACAAAAGAGGTTACAGTGACGCTGCAAAATGGAGAGACAGCCCAAATGCAGACTTGCACCGTAAAAGAGGCTTCCACCATCCGTCTTATGAAAGTTGATAAGCTACGCAATATCCATATAGATCATACTCCGCTGATTAGTGATGTCCTTTCAGAGAATATTTCTACTTTGCCTGCTATGGTAAAGCTTACGGAAATCATACGTAATGTTGCGGGTGCAAATAACTTGTCTATTACCACTAAGAACTTTTCAGCCATTGCCCGGAAAGTAGTGAATAGCAAGGATTACATAATGGAGATGATGAAATTGATTCCCGAACTAAAAGTTGAAATGGAATTGATTCGTGAAAAAACAACTCTGCAACTGATGGAAGCAGGGTGTAATTTGAAGAAAAAATAAGCATTCTGCCGTTTTTTGAATCTATAAACAAAGTCCAAAGAGAGCCAATGCATTTGTAAGGTTTCTCTTTGGGCAAAACATTTGTTCGGTATGAGTAATAATTAAATATAGTTAATTATCAGTCTAATTTTGCTTCCTAATGATAATGACTAAAAATATAGTCATATATTTAGCTCCTCTTTTTTAAATCTAATAAACAATGGAATTTACAAAGGCAGAAGAACAGATATTATACTATCTATGGAAGTTGGAGGAGGCAACCATTCAAGATATACTTTCGTGTATGGATACAACAGAAGGGAAGCCTTCGCGCACTACAGTATCCACCATTATCCGCATTCTCGAAAACAAAGGAGCAGTAGGACACAAGTCCGGTACAGGACGTGGATATATTTACTATCCTCTTATTAAAAAGGAAGATTATTCCCGTAAACAACTGTTCGGATTTATAAGCCGTTACTTTGATAATTCTTTTTCTTCTTTGACCTCATTTTTTGCCAAAGAAAGCAATATGACGGTAGACGAGCTGGATGTCTTGCTGGAAGAAGCCAAACATAAATTGAAGAAACAAAAAGGAGAGGAATAAATTATGGGATTATTACTATTCAAAATATCCTTACTT
>JAUUNK010000052.1 GCA_030844565.1 Bacteroides ovatus | reverse complement strand
GTTCTGCAAAGACTTTGCTTATTTCCTACATTGGAATGCAGACACAAGAGGTAGCAATCAAAGCAAATTTAAAGGTAATGTTAAAGGCTGATGCTCAGAAACTTGATGAAGTAATGGTCGTTGCTTACGGTACTGCAAAAAAGTCTTCTTTTACTGGATCTGCTGCTGTCGTTAGTACTGATAAAATAGAAAAACTCCAGGCTTCTAATATAACTAAAGCCTTGGACGGAGCGGTAGCTGGTGTGCAAATTACTGCATCATCCGGTGCACCGGGATCTAAAACAAGTATACGTGTGCGTGGATTGGGTTCTATCAATGCTTCCAGTGAACCGTTGATCGTAGTTGACGGTGTGCCTTATGACGGTGATTTAAATATGATTAACCAGCAGGATGTTGAATCAATGACCGTCCTTAAAGACGCTGCAGCTAATGCTCTTTATGGTGCCCGGGGTGCTAATGGAGTTGTATTGATTACCACTAAAAAAGGAAAAGAAGGGAAGGCAACTGTTTCTGTAGATATAAAATTAGGAGCAAATACCCGGGGAGTTCCCGAATATGACGTGATGACGAGCCCGGCTGAATATTATACTACTTATTGGAGAGGACTAAAAGGACTTTATGAAGCCAATGGGGAAGCTAATCCGGGAGAGTTAGCCTCTCGGGATTTGATTTCCGCTAAAAGTTCTGGTTTAGGGTATAATATAACGAATGTTGCTGATGACCAAGTCGTTTTGCCTGATGGAACGTTTAATCCGAATGCGAAGATCTTGTATCAAGATGATTGGGAAAAAGAGTTGTTTAATTCAGGGCTTCGTCAGGAATATAATGTGAATATGAGTGGGGCTAATGATAAAACATCCTATTATATGTCCTTTGGATATTTGAATGATGAAGGTTATATTGTAAACTCCGGTTTCCAAAGATATTCAGGTCGCTTACGTATGGAACACCAGTTTACCAATTGGTTGAAAGCAGGAGGTAATTTCTCGTATGTGAATACCTCCACTAAGGCAACGTCAGCAACGGAAGAACAAGATCAAACCGCTGGTTCAAATATGTTCTATGTATCCAGAACAATGGCTCCTATCTATCCTGTATATGATAGGGATGAAAATGGAAATATTCATTATGATTCACGAAATCGTCCGGTATATGATTATGGGAGTGGCAGTAGAAAAAGACCTCATTTAGGAAATAGTAATGCTTTGGGCTCTCAAAGTTTGGATAAACGTACTTATAATAGTGATTATTTCTCTGGAAATATGTTTGGGGAAATATCATTCTTGAAAGATTTTAAATTCACATTTAGAGTGGGGGTTGAAAACGAGAATACGCGTATAATGTCCTTCCAGAATGGTGAATATGGCCAATTTGTAGCTCAAAATGGAAGTGCTGCCCATTATAGTGAACGTAATATGACTGTAAACTTGCAGGAATTGCTGACATGGGGAAGAAGCTTTGGAGAACATCGTATCGACGTTCTGTTAGGTCACGAAACTTATCAGACGAAATATGACCTTTTATATGGTATGAAAAATAATTTTGCGTTGTGGGGATCGACTGCTATGGATCATGCGGTAAGTAATCCGCAAACCGGCTCTCGTGATACCAAATATAGTACGGAAGGTTTTTTAGGTCGTATTGAGTATAACTTTAAAGACCGATATTATGTTTCAGGAAGTTACAGACGGGATGCTTCTTCTGTTTTCCATCCTGATCACCGATGGGGTAATTTCTGGTCTATAGGTGCTTCATGGCGATTGAAAGAAGAAGCCTTCCTGCAGGATGTAGAATGGTTGAGTAATTTGAAATATAAAATCAGCTATGGCTCCCAAGGTAATGACTATTTATTGAAAACAAATGGAACAAGAAACCGTTATGCATATCTTGACCAATTTGAAGTGATTAACAACAACGGGCAACCTGCAATTAATCAGATTTATAAAGGTAATGATCTGCTTAAATGGGAAACAAACTACAATTTCAATACGGGAATTGAATTTGGACTTTGGAATAATCGCCTGAGTGGTAGTTTTGATTTCTTCACTCGTTATGCAAAGGATTTGCTTTTTAATCGCCCGCTTGCTACAAGTTCCGGTGTGAATACCTATCCTGATAACATCGGGGATATGCGTAATACAGGCTTTGAAATAGAGTTAACTGCCAATATTATCCAAACAAATAAGGTGAACTGGAATGTATCGGTAAATGCAACTCATTATAAAAATAAGATTTTAAGCTTACCTCCGGAAAAGAAAGAATCGGGGGTTTGGAATGGAATCTTCAAAATGGTAGAAGGCGGTTCATACTATGATTACTATATTAAAGAGTGGGCAGGTGTAGACCCTGCCGATGGTTCTGCTATGTGGTATATGGATGAGGAAGATACAAATGGCAACATAACTAAAGTGACCACTAAAGATTATAGCAGTGCAACTGATTATAACGTAGCTTCTGCTTTACCTAAAGTATATGGTGGTTTTAATACGACCTTAGAACTGTATGGATTCGATTTGTCTCTGAACTTTAGTTATCAGATTGGTGGTAAAGGTATGGATTATACTTATTTAGATTTAATGCATAGTGGTACAACTGCAGGGCATAATTTTCATAGAGATATTTTGAATGCATGGACACCTGAAAATCCGAATACAAATGTTCCTAAATTGAATGCTAAGTCTAGTTCTGATAATGGCGTATCCAGCCGTTTCTTAGTAGATGCTTCTTACTTGAATTTGCAAAACATCTCCTTTGGTTATACTCTGCCTAAAAACTGGCTGAGGAAATTGGGATGTGACAATGTCAGGGTATATTTCGTTGCAGACAATGTTGCTCTTCTTTCCGGGCGAAAAGGCTATGATCCGCGTATGAACTGGAATGGAGAAGCAAAGTATAACTATTCTGCACTTCGTACTCTATCAGGAGGACTTACTGTGAGATTTTAATATTAATTGATTATTCAAATAATAAAAATAATGGCTAAAAATATATTTAAATATACAGCACTGTTAGTAACAATAGGATTGCTTAGTGCATGTTCAGATGACTTCTTCACTTCGCAACCGGGTGATGTAATCACCAGCGATCAAATGGAGGATGTTGATCCGTCTGCCGGGTTAAATGGAATGTATGCCTATATGTATAAGTTTGATACTATGGGATATGGTGATGAAGCCGGACATGACGATTATGGATATATGAATACTGTGTTATGCTCTGAATTGTGGGGACAGGATATGGTGCAATACAGTGATTCTTACGGGTGGTATTATGGTGTGTATCAGTACGACAAAAGGAGTCGCCAATATGAATATTTGGATTGTTTTTTTCATTGGAACTTCTTTTATAAATTGATAAAGGCAGCCAATGATGTGTTGAAAACAACTTCAGATGAAACCAAAGAAGATAGAGGACAAGCCTTGGGTATGCGTGCTTTTGCTTACCTTAATCTAATTCAGTTGTATCAGTTTACTTATAAAGGACATGAAGAGGCGGCGGGTGTGCCTATTGTGCTGGAAACAAGTACTCCTGAAGAACTTGCAAATAATCCGCGTGCAACTGTGGCAAAGGTCTATGAACTGATAGAAAAAGATTTGCTGCAGGCCTATGAGGATTTGCAAGGTTTTAGCAGGGCTAATAAAACAATCATAGATCAGTCCGTTGTGGCAGGTTTTCTTGCCAGAATGTACTTGAATAAGGAAGAATGGACTGATGCGGCAAAATATGCAAAAGAAGCCCGGGCTGCTTATGGTGACCCTGAAGGGAAAAGCGAACTTATTGATGAAGGATATATAGATATGAACAAGCATCATTCATGGATGTGGACTTCGGATATTACAGTAGATGCAGAAATTGTCCAAACTGGTATTGTTAATTATATCTCTCACATTAGTTCTGTGGCTTATGGTTATGCAACGGCAGGGGGTATGTTCAAGAACATTAGTTCAGAACTTTATAATAAAATACCGGATAACGACATTCGTAAGGGATGGTGGTGTGAAAACGACTCTGTGTATGAGGGAGGTCCGATGGAAGAGCTCGAGCTGCCTCGATATGCCAATGTGAAATATGGATGGTATAATCTTGCTGGTGATAATTGTAATGACTATGTGTATATGCGTGCCGAAGAGATGTGGCTAATTGAAGCTGAAGCTTTAGTTATGGGCGGTAATGTTGAGGATGGTAAATCGCTTTTGGAAACTTTCGTTAAAACGCGTCAGCCTGATTATGCCTGTATGGCAACTTCGGCTTCGGCTATCCGGGATGAAATATGGTTGCAACGTCGTATAGAGTTCTGGGGCGAAGGTATTTCATGGTTTGATTTGAAGCGTCTGAAGAAACCGATTACACGTAAGTATCCTGGTACTAATCATAATTTGGATGCACAATATGATTTCCCGGCAGAAGATAATATCTTTAATTTATTGATTCCCAGAAAGGAAATACAAGATAATAATGGTATCAGCCAAGCCGATAATAATCCGATGCCTAACATTTGATGAAAGGCATACATAAAAGAAGATAGAGAGAAGGCATTAAAAGTAAATAATAGAAAATCAAACACAGAGTCATAAGGGGACACGGCTTCAATATCAGCTATTGGTCCCCTTTATGGCTCTGTGTTTTTGTGTTCAGATTCTTAATTCTAAAACTTTTAACGCCTTCTCTTTATTTGTATATGTTATAAAATCGCTATATTTGCCGCTACATATATAAAAAGGTAAAATAGTAGAATGAAAGAATTTGTAATATCCGAGGCCAAAGTCGAAACAGCAGTTCTTGTCGGGCTTATTACCCCTTTGCAAGATGAGCGAAAGACAAGCGAATATTTGGATGAGTTGGCTTTCCTTGCCGAGACGGCTGGGGCGGAAGTAGTGAAAAGATTTACTCAAAAGTTACCGATGGCGAATTCAGTGACTTATGTCGGTAAAGGAAAACTGGAAGAAATTAAAGAATATATACGTAGCGAAGAGGAAGAAGAGCGGGAAGTGGGAATGGTCATCTTTGACGATGAACTTTCGGCGAAACAGATTCGTAACATCGAGGCTGAATTAAAGATTAAAATACTCGACCGTACTTCGTTGATTCTTGATATATTTGCCATGCGTGCCCAGACTGCCAATGCCAAGACGCAGGTAGAATTAGCTCAATATAAATACATGCTGCCACGCTTGCAAAGACTCTGGACCCACTTGGAACGACAAGGAGGAGGTTCCGGTAGCGGAAGCGGTAAGGGAGGGTCTGTAGGACTTCGCGGACCGGGTGAGACCCAGCTCGAAATGGACCGTCGTATTATCCTTAACCGTATGGCTTTGCTAAAAGAACGCTTGGCGGAGATTGACAAGCAGAAAGCTACCCAGCGTAAGAACCGCGGGCGTTTGATTCGAGTAGCATTAGTAGGATATACCAATGTCGGTAAGTCCACCATCATGAACCTATTATCGAAGAGCGAGGTATTCGCAGAAAACAAGTTGTTTGCTACCCTGGATACCACGGTGCGCAAGGTGATTATTGACAATCTGCCTTTCCTGTTGTCCGATACTGTCGGTTTTATACGTAAGTTGCCTACGGATTTGGTAGATTCTTTTAAGTCTACTTTGGATGAAGTGCGCGAAGCCGACCTATTGCTTCATGTGGTGGACATCTCACATCCGGGATTTGAAGAACAGATTGAAGTGGTGAATAAAACATTGGCTGACATTGGCGGCGGTGGCAAACCCATGATACTTATATTTAATAAAATAGACGCTTATACCTATGTAGAGAAAGCGCCCGACGACCTTACCCCCAGAACAAAGGAAAACTTAACACTCGAAGAACTGATGAAGACGTGGATGGCAAAAATGGAGGATAACTGCCTCTTTATTTCCGCCCGCGAGAGAATCAATATAGAGGAAATGAAGAGTGTCGTTTACAAGAAAGTGAAAGAATTGCACGTACAAAAGTATCCTTATTATGATTTTCTTTATCAGACATACGAAGAGGAAGAATAAACCTTTATATTGATAAAGAAGAGATGAAGAATTATCGCAAACTGACTGAAGATGAAATACTTCAGCTGAAAAGCCAGTCGTGTCTGGCGGATGATTGGGAAAAAGTTGGGGTATCCGAAGGGTTTAACTGTGAGTATGTTCACCACACTCGTTTTTCGGGAGAGGTGAGGCTCGGAGTTTTCGAATCGGAGTTTACTTTGCCGGGGGGTATCAAAAAACATTCGGGCTTGCGGCACGTAACGCTGCATAATGTGACGGTAGGGGATAACTGTTGCATTGAGAATATCCAGAATTATATCGCTAATTATGAGATTGGCGACGATACGTTTATTGAGAATGTAGATATTATTCTGGTAGACGGATTGTCTAAATTCGGTAATGGAGTGGAAGTTGCCGTGCTCAATGAGACAGGAGGAAGAGAAGTACTTATCAATGATAAGCTTTCGGCACACCAGGCGTATATCCTTGCGCTTTACCGCCACCGTCCGGAGTTGATTAACCGGATGAAAGCCATTACAGATTATTATTCAAGTAAGCATGCCTCCACGGTGGGGAGCATCGGCAACCATGTCATGATACTTAATACCGGTTCTATCCGCAATGTACGCATCGGAGATTATTGCCATATTTGTGGTACCTGCCGGCTATCCAACGGTAGCATCAACAGTAACGAATCTGCCCCGGTACATATCGGGCATGGCGTTATCTGTGACGATTTTATAATCTCTTCCGGTTCGCATGTTGATGACGGAACGATGTTGACGCGTTGTTTCCTGGGACAAGCTTGCAAATTGGGGCATAATTATTCGGCTTCCGATTCCCTGTTTTTCAGTAATTGCCAAGGAGAGAACGGAGAAGCATGTGCCATTTTTGCCGGACCCTTTACGGTGACTCACCACAAATCGACCCTGTTGATTGCCGGAATGTTTTCTTTCATGAATGCCGGGTCTGGCTCTAATCAGAGCAATCACATGTATAAACTTGGTCCCATCCATCAAGGTACGTTGGAAAGGGGCGCCAAGACCACTTCCGATTCGTATGTGCTCTGGCCTGCCCGTGTTGGTGCTTTTTCCCTTGTGATGGGTCGCCATGTCAACCATGCCGATACGTCGAACCTGCCTTTCTCCTATCTGATAGAGCAGCAAAACACCACTTACCTCGTGCCAGGTGTAAACTTACGTAGCGTAGGTACTATCCGTGATGCCCAGAAGTGGCCCAAACGTGATAATCGCAAAGATCTCAATAAGCTCGACTATATTAATTACAACCTGTTGAGCCCTTATACTATACAGAAGATGTTTAAGGGACGTTCCATATTGAAGGAACTTAAACGGGTATCGGGCGAAACCTCCGAAATTTATTCCTATCAAAGTGCCAAGATTAAAAATTCATCTTTGAACAATGGTATCCGTTTCTATGAGATAGCTATCCATAAGTTTTTGGGCAACTCTATCATCAAACGCCTGGAAGGTGTTAACTTCCAGACTAACCAGGACATTCGCGAACGTCTGAAACCCGACACCGAAATCGGTTTGGGAGAATGGGTGGATATTTCCGGATTGATTGCCCCGAAAAGTGAGATAGATAAACTATTGGACGGCATCGAAAGCGGGGTTATCAATCGCTTAAAGACAATCAATGCCTGCTTTGCCGAGATGCACAAGAATTATTATACTTACGAATGGACTTGGGCATATAACAAAATACAGGAATTCTACGGACTCAATCCCGAAACGATAACAGCCTTGGACGTTATTCATATCGTGAATTCCTGGAAAGATGCCGTTGTCGGTCTGGATAGGTTAGTGTATGAAGATGCCAAGAAAGAATTCTCTTTGTCTTCAATGACCGGTTTTGGTGCCGACGGATCACGGGATGAAATGAAGATGGACTTCGAGCAAGTACGGGGCGATTTTGAAAGTAATCCGTTTGTAACAGCCGTGCTTAAGCACATTGCAGATAAAACGGACTTGGGAGATGAATTGATAGCTCGCATGTCTGCCGTGGCTACCGAAGGGTAACTGTCATCTTCCCGACAGGTATTCACATTTCCCACAATGGCTATTAATCATCGGTTTGTCAGGTGTTAACAGTTGAGTTGTCAGGTATTAACACCCATCACGATAGGTATTAACATCTGACAACTCAACTATTAATAGCTGACAGGCTATCTTTTAATATACTACAAACAGGGTTTTCCTACTTTTATTTCCAACTTAGGTTAAAATAACATTTCTCTCTGCACAATATTTGTTTCTCGTTGGCGAACTCTCTACTTTTGCACCGTTTTTTATAAAGTATCAAATTATGAGCAGTAAAACCAAAGGGTTTATATATGGAGCGATTGCCGCTGCCAGTTATGGCATGAACCCTCTTTTTGCGCTTCCGCTTTATGCGGCAGGTATGAGCGTAGACTCTGTACTTTTCTATCGGTATGTGTTTGCTGTTGTGGCATTGGGGATATTGATGAAGTTACAGCATGAGTCTTTTTCCTTAAAGAAAACGGATATTCTTCCCCTTGTCATTATGGGGCTGCTTTTTTCCTTTTCCTCTTTGTTATTGTTCTTAAGTTACAATTATATGGATGCGGGAATTGCTTCCACCATTTTGTTTGTCTACCCGGTGATGGTGGCTGTCATCATGGGAGTGTTTTTTAAAGAACGAATCTCCCTGCTTACTGTCTTTTCTATCTTGCTGGCGCTTTCGGGCATCTCTCTGCTCTACCAGGGAGAAGGAGGAAAGCCGCTCTCTACGCTCGGCATCATATTTGTGCTCTTCTCTTCTCTTGCCTATGCCATCTACATTGTAGGGGTGAACCGTTCTTCGCTTAAAACACTTCCCACAGTGAAATTGACTTTTTATTCCCTGTTATTCGGGCTTTCAATATATGTTGTCCGCTTGAATTTCTGTATGGACTTGCAGCCTGTGCCTACTCCTTGGTTGTGGGGAAGTGTTTTGTCGCTTGCTATTTTGCCTACGGCTGTGTCGCTGGTATGTACTGCCCTGGCTATCCATTATATCGGTTCTACGCCTACAGCTATCCTCGGAGCATTGGAGCCGGTGACTGCTTTGTTTTTCGGAGTTCTGATATTTCACGAAAAGTTAACACCGCGGCTCATATTGGGAGTTTTGATGATTTTGACGGCTGTTTCCTTGATAATCATTGGTAAATCCCTTTTAAAAAAGATGAGCATGCTGTTGCAGATAAACAAAAAATAATCTACTTTTGCTTCACAATCAATAAATAGCAACTTAATAGATAAAGAATATGGAAGACGTAAAGACTTGCCTTGATAATGCACAAGAGAAAATGGATATGGCTATCATGTACCTCGAAGAGTCATTGGCACATATCCGCGCCGGAAAAGCGAGCACCCGCTTGCTGGACGGGATTCGCGTAGATTCATACGGAAGCATGGTTCCCATCAACAACGTAGCAGCGGTCACTACTCCGGATGCGCGCAGTATCACCATCAAGCCTTGGGATAAGAACATGTTTCGTGTGATAGAAAAAGCTATTATCGACTCCAACCTCGGCATCATGCCCGAGAACAATGGTGAAATCATCCGTTTGGGTATACCTCCTTTGACGGAAGAGCGCCGCCGCCAGTTGTCAAAACAGTGTAAAGCTGAAGGCGAAACAGCCAAGGTGAGCGTGCGTAATGCCCGCCGCGATGGTATCGATGCGCTGAAAAAGGCAGTGAAAGACGGTCTGGCAGAAGATGAACAAAAGAATGCCGAAGCCAAGCTGCAAAAGATACATGATAAGTATATCAAGCAGATTGACGATATGCTGGCAGAGAAAGAAAAAGAAATAATGACGGTATAAAAAACAACGGGTGAGGATGCTGCTACAGCAGTGATTTGCTATTTACCAGATAAAAGAAGAAAGCGCGGATTACGCAGAAATGGTCTGCGCAATCCGCGCTTTGAGGATAGTAAACAAGGACTGCAGGCTCCACAACCTCCTTTTATAAAATATGCAAGGACTGGTTATTAAGAATACGGGGAGTTGGTATCACGTAAAGACCGATGACGGTCAGGTCGTCGAATGTAAGATAAAGGGTAATTTCCGGCTGAAAGGCATTCGGAGTACCAATCCTGTGGCTGTAGGCGATAGGGTGCAAATCATCCAGAACCAGGAAGGAACGGCTTTTATCAGCGAAATAGAAGACAGGAAGAACTACATCATCCGCCGTTCGTCCAATCTCTCGAAACAATCTCATATCCTGGCTGCCAATCTCGACCAGTGCATGTTGGTGGTGACAGTCAATTATCCCGAAACTACTACTATCTTTATAGACCGTTTTCTGGCGTCGGCAGAAGCCTACAGGGTTCCGGTGACGTTGGTTTTCAATAAAATAGATGCTTATGACGAGGACGATATGCGCTATCTGGATGCTCTTGTCCATTTATATACCCATATCGGTTACCCTTGTTTCAAGGTATCTGCCCGCGACGGAAAGGGAATAGATGTTATAAAAGAGGCTTTGAAGGGAAAGGTGACACTTTTTGCAGGGCACTCGGGCGTAGGAAAGTCCACCCTTATCAACGCTATCTTGCCGGAATTGAACGTGAAAACCGGTGAGATTTCTTCTTATCATAATAAAGGAATGCATACCACCACCTTCTCAGAGATGTTTCCCGTAGAGGGAGGAGGATATATCATTGACACTCCGGGTATCAAAGGGTTTGGTACGTTTGATATGGAAGAAGAGGAAATAGGTCATTATTTTCCAGAAATATTCAAAGTTTCCGCTCAATGTAGATATGGCAACTGCACCCACCGTCACGAACCGGGATGTGCGGTGAGAGAGGCGGTAGAACAGCACCTTATTAGCGAGTCACGCTATATTTCTTACCTGAATATGCTGGAAGATAAAGAAGAAGGGAAGTATAGGGCGGCCTATTAATTAAAAGAAATTTGATTGCTTTTTGCATTTTTTGCTATCCTTCTGTTAAACCTTCTCTGTATTCTCCAGTCTAACGAGAGAACTAGAATTACTATATACACTACTAAACATGAACAAGAAGATTAAATGGGCGATTATTATCCTTGTTGGAGCAGGACTCGTCGGGTGGGGCATTTATTCGCAACTTCCCAAAACGAATGAGGAGTTGGCGGCTGCCGATAAAGCTATGAACAGACCGAAGACTAATAAAAAGATTCTAAATGTAAATGCCGAGATTATAAAGCCAAAGTTACTTACTGACGAATTTGCTATTACAGGTGTTCTGTTGCCGGACGAGGAGGTAGACTTATCTTTTGAAACTTCAGGGAAAGTTATTGAAATCAATTTTGAAGAAGGCACTAATGTAAAAAAGGGGCAACTGCTGGCTAAAGTGAACGACCGGCAATTGCAGGCACAGTTGCAACGCCTTGTCAGCCAGTTGAAACTGGCAGAAGACCGGGTGTTCCGGCAAAATGCTTTGCTCGAGCGGGATGCCGTTAGTAAAGAAGCTTATGAACAAGTAAAAACAGACCTTGCCACTCTGAACGCGGATATTGAAATTGTGAAAGCGAACATTGCTTTGACAGAGCTTCGGGCGCCTTTTGATGGTGTCATTGGATTGCGTCAGATTAGTGTGGGGTCTTATGCTTCTCCTACTACTATTGTTGCCAAGCTTACTAAGGTGTCGCCTTTAAAGGTTGAATTTTCCGTGCCTGAACGCTACGCCAGTCAGGTCAAGAAGGGAACACATTTGAATTTCTATATTGAAGGCAAACTAGATGCTTTCAGTGCAGAGGTGTATGCGGTAGAATCTGCTATTGATGACCACTCGCATCAATTTACCGCTCGCGCTTTATATCCTAATGCCGATCATATCCTGTTGCCGGGACGTTACACCACCATCCAGTTGA
The DNA here is from genome assembly GCA_030844565.1 of Bacteroides ovatus. Classification (GTDB taxonomy): domain Bacteria; phylum Bacteroidota; class Bacteroidia; order Bacteroidales; family Bacteroidaceae; genus Bacteroides; species Bacteroides ovatus_A. The sequence goes on along the minus strand of JAUUNK010000052.1, from coordinate 14,949 downwards.
AAAAGCAGGAAATCCCCAATGCCATTGCCATCCCTACGGAAGCTATCGTTCCCGAGATGGGAAAAGACAAGGTGTTCTTATATAAATCAGGGAAAGCAGAACCGGTGGATGTCATCACCGGGTTGCGGACCGAATCGGAAGTGCAAGTGGTCAGAGGGCTGCACATGGGAGATACTATCATAACTTCCGGTACGTTGCAGCTTCGTATGGGACTTCCCGTCACTCTCGATAACATAAAATAATACACGGCGCCTTATGAACATATCTGAATTAAGTATTCGCCGGCCCGTATTGGCTACTGTATTAACCATCATTATTCTCCTTTTCGGGTTTATCGGCTATAATTATCTGGGTGTACGTGAATATCCTTCGGTAGATAATCCTATTATATCCGTATCCTGTTCCTACCCGGGAGCCAATGCGGATGTTATCGAAAACCAAATCACGGAACCGTTGGAGCAGAACATTAACGGTATCCCGGGCATCCGTTCCCTTTCCAGCGTCAGCCAGCAGGGGCAGAGCCGTATCACCGTAGAATTCGAGTTATCCGTTGACTTGGAGACAGCAGCTAATGATGTGCGCGACAAAGTGTCTCGTGCCCAAAGATATTTGCCTCGCGATTGCGACCCTCCTACGGTGTCTAAGGCAGATGCCGACGCTATGCCTATCTTGATGATTGCCCTTCAAAGCGACAAACGTTCTTTGCTGGAGTTGAGCGAGATTGCCGATCTTACCGTAAAAGAGCAGTTGCAGACTATTTCTGATGTAAGTAGTGTTTCTATTTGGGGAGAGAAGAGATATTCCATGCGTTTGTGGCTCGACCCTATCCGCATGTCAGGTTATGGAATTACCCCTGTCGACGTAAAGAACGCGGTGGATAAGGAGAATGTGGAATTGCCTTCGGGTAGTATCGAAGGGAATACTACTGAGCTTACTATCCGTACTTTGGGACTTATGCATACGGCAGAAGAGTTCAACAATCTGGTGGTGAAAGAAGAAAACGGGCAAATCATCCGTTTCAGTGATGTTGGGCGGGCGGAACTGGGACCTGCTGATATAAAGAGCTACATGAAGATGAACGGAGTACCGATGGTGGGTATCGTCGTTATTCCCCAGCCGGGTGCCAACCATATTGAAATTGCCGACGCGGTGTATAAACGTATGGAACAGATGAAGAAAGACCTTCCGGACGATGTGCATTATAGTTACGGCTTTGATAATACGAAATTTATCCGCGCTTCTATCAATGAGGTGAAAGAAACGGTATATGTCGCTTTTATCCTCGTTATCATTATCATCTTCTTGTTCTTGCGCGACTGGCGGGTGACGTTGATTCCCTGCATTGTGATTCCGGTATCTCTGATTGGTTCCTTTTTCGTCATGTATGTGGCGGGCTTCTCCATCAATGTGCTTTCCATGCTGGCTATCGTGTTGGCGGTGGGGCTTGTGGTGGATGATGCCATCGTGATGACGGAAAACATTTATATCCGTATTGAGCGGGGAATGTCTCCTAAGGAGGCAGGTATAGAGGGAGCGAAGGAAATCTTTTTTGCTGTCATCTCCACTACCATAACCCTGATAGCGGTGTTCTTCCCCATTGTCTTTATGCAAGGTACAACAGGACGACTTTTCAGGGAGTTTAGTTTCGTGATTTCCGGTTCGGTGATTATTTCTTCGTTTGCGGCGCTTACTTTCACTCCCATGCTTGCTACCAAATTGTTGGTGAGACAGGAGAAGAAAAACTGGTTCTACCGCAAGACCGAACCATTCTTTGTAGGATTGAACCGATTATATAGCAGGTCTCTGGCTGCTTTCCTGAGAAAAAGATGGATTGCGCTTCCTTTTGTATTGGTAACTATCTGCCTGATAGGTTTCTTATGGAACTATATCCCTGCCGAAATGGCACCCTTGGAAGACCGTTCGCAAATCAGTATCAATACTCGTGGAGCAGAAGGAGTAACCTATGAATATATACGTGACTATACCGAAGACATCAATCAACTGGTAGATTCTCTTCTTCCCGATGCTGAATCGGTGACTGCCCGTGTCTCCAGCGGAAGCGGAAACGTACGCATCACGTTGAAAGACATGAAAGACCGTGACTACAGCCAGATGGAAGTTGCCGAGGAACTCTCGCGAGCCGTACAGAAGAAAACCATGGCACGTTCTTTTGTGCAGCAGTCTTCTTCTTTTGGAGGACGCCGGGGAGGTATGCCGGTACAATATGTTCTCCAGGCAACGAGTATCGAGAAACTTCAGGAAGTTCTTCCCCAGTTTATGGCAAAGGTGTATGAAAATCCTGTTTTCCAGATGGCGGATGTCGACCTGAAATTCAGCAAGCCTGAAGCTCGCATCAATATCAACCGCGACAAGGCCAATCTGATGGGAGTGAGTACGAAAAACATTGCTCAGACTTTGCAATATGGATTGAGTGGACAACGTATGGGCTATTTCTACATGAATGGTAAGCAATACGAGATTCTGGGAGAAATCAATCGCCAGCAGCGCAACACGCCTGCCCACTTGAAGGCTATCTATATCCGAAGCGATAAAGGAGATATGATTCAGTTGGATAACCTGATTGAGCTGGAAGGCGGCATTGCTCCTCCGAAGCTCTATCACTATAACCGATTCATTTCTGCCACTGTCTCTGCCGGGTTGGCAGATGGAAAAACCATCGGACAGGGATTGGAAGAAATGGACAAGATAGCGGAAGAAGTGTTAGACGACTCGTTCCGTACAGCTCTCACGGGAGATTCAAAAGAATACCGGGAAAGTTCTTCGAGTCTGATGTTTGCGTTCATTCTCGCCATCATCCTTATCTATCTGATTCTTGCTGCCCAGTTCGAAAGCTTTAAGGACCCGCTGATTATCATGCTGACCGTGCCGCTTGCCATTGCGGGAGCTTTGGTCTTTATGCAATTCAGCGGTATCACGATGAATATCTTCAGCCAGATTGGTATCATCATGCTTATCGGTCTGGTGGCGAAAAATGGTATCCTTATCGTGGAGTTTGCCAATCAGAAGCAGGAAGCCGGAGAAAACAAGATGTCCGCCATCAAAGATGCGGCTTTGCAACGCCTTCGCCCCATCCTCATGACGAGTGCTTCCACCATTCTCGGATTGCTGCCTTTGGCGTTTGCCAGCGGAGAAGGTTGCAACCAGCGTATTGCTATGGGAACGGCAGTTGTGGGAGGAATGCTTGTCTCCACTGTGCTCACCATGTATATCGTGCCGGCTATTTATAGCTATGTCTCTACGGACAGAAGGACTTCTATCGAACCCGCTTTGAAAGAAAACAAAAAGTCCTGATTCCCCTAGATACACCGAATTTCTATATAATATAATATTGCAGTGAATATAGTATGAACCAAAAGAATATAGTTTTTAGTATGCTTGCCCTTCTCCTTTCTTCTTTTTGGGGAAAAGGAGGGGAAGTTTGTGCCCAGCGGGTATATACTCTCAAGTCTTGCCTTGAAGCCGGACTGGAGAATAACTATTCGCTCCGTATCGTCCATAACGATCAGCAGATTCAGGAAAATAATGCTACCTTGGGAAATGCCGGCTATTTACCTACATTGGATTTCAGTTCGGGATACCGGGGTACTATCGACAATATCGAAACAAAATCCCGTGCCACCGGAGAGGTGACCAAAGATAAGGGAATATTTGACCAGACCATCGATGTGGGGCTGAACTTGAACTGGACCATCTTCGACGGTTTCAGAATTACAGCTAATTATCAACAATTAAAAGTGTTGGCGCAACAGGGCGAAACGAATACCCGCATTGCCATCGAAGACTTCATCGCCAATCTTGCTGCGGAATATTATAACTTCATCCAGCAAAAGATTCGATTGAAGAACTTCCGCTACGCCGTGTCACTTTCCAAAGAACGCCTGCGCATTGCAGCGGCACATTATCACGTCGGAGACTTCTCTCGTCTTGACTATCAACAAGCCAAGGTGGACTTTAACGCAGATAGTGCCCAATACATGAAACAGCAAGAACTGTTGCATTCCTCGCGCATCCAGTTGAATGAACTTATGGCAAATGAAGATGTGGACCGTCCCGTCATAATCAAAGATTCCGTGATTAATGTTAACGGTGACCTCGTATTTCAGGAACTCTGGGATGCTACGCTTTCTACAAATGCATATCTGCTTAGAGCCGATCAAAATACTGTGTTAGCTCAGTTGGATTATAAAAAGGTTAATTCGCGTAACTATCCTTACTTGAAGTTGAACACAGGATATGGATATACTTTCAACAAATACGATGTTGCCGCTAACACCCGTAGGGGAGACCTTGGATTCAACGCGGGTATAACTTTGGGTTTCAACATCTTCGACGGTAACCGCCGGAGGGAAAAGAAGAATGCCAGCTTGGCAGTGAAGAATACACGCCTCGAACGCCAGGAGCTTGAACTGAGCCTGCGTTCAGACCTGAGTAATCTGTGGCAGGCTTACCGGAACAACCTGGAACTTTTGAATCTGGAACGCCAGAATCTGATAGCTGCAAAAGAGAACCATGAGATTGCAATGGAGCGTTACATGCTTGGTAACCTTTCGGGTATAGAAATGCGTGAGGCACAAAAGAGCTTGCTTGATGCCGAAGAGCGTATTCTTTCGGCAGAGTATGACACCAAACTGTGCGAGATTTCCCTGTTGCAGGTTAGTGGCAAGATTACTATGTATCTGAAAGAGCAATAAACCCAATTTTTGCATTACGAAAAACAAATATTACGATAACAAGAGGATGCTTCCGCTTATCTTTGCAGAGTAGAAACAAACCATAAATAGTATAAGTACCATGAAGCGTAACCTCTTGTTATTCTTGTCCTTGATTTGCCTGACGGGAATCCATGCACAGTCTGAAACAGACTATAAGCAAAAACAAAATTATAAAGAATGGGTGCACATCGCGCCTAAGTTCGAAGATGCTTTCTTCCAAACAGAGGAAGCACGGCGTATAGCGGACAATGTACTGCTCTATCAGCAATCCACCGGCGGCTGGCCCAAGAATATTTATATGCCTGCAGAACTGACAGAAGGAGAAAGGCGGAAAGCTGTAGCGATGAAGAAAGATACCAATCTGAGCACTATCGACAACAATGCCACTACGACAGAGATAGAATATCTGGCTCGTCTCTATCAGGCTGTACCCGACAAGAAATATCAAGAAGGCGTTCTCCGAGGATTACAATACCTGTTTGATGCTCAGTATGATAACGGCGGCTGGCCTCAATTCTACCCCCGTCCCAAGGGATACTACATCCAAATCACTTACAATGACAATGCCATGGTTCGAGTGATGAACCTGTTGCGGGAAGTCTATGAGAAGAAAGCACCTTATACTTTTGTTCCCGAAGATATGCGCCTGAAAGCAGAGAAGGCTTTCAATAAAGGAGTGGAGTGTATCTTGAAGACCCAGGTCCGGCGGAATGGGAAGCTCACCGTATGGTGTGCGCAGCATGACCGTGTTACACTGGAACCCTGTAAAGCCCGCGCTTATGAGCTACCTTCTCTGAGTGGTCAGGAATCCGATAATATTGTTCTTTTATTGATGTCTCTTCCCAATCCTTCTAAAGAAGTTATAGAAGCGGTGGAAGGGGCGGTAGAGTGGTTCCGCCAATCTAAAGTAGTGGGCTTGAAGAAAGAATATTTCACTAATTCCGAAGGAAAGAAGGACTATCGCATGGTTTCTTGTGAGGAATGTCCGGCATTGTGGGCACGCTTCTACGACCTGGATACCAACAAGCCTTTCTTCTGCGACCGGGATGGAATTAAGAAATACAACATCTCGGAAATAGGACACGAACGCCGTAATGGATACAGTTGGTACAACGATGACGGCGAAAAAGTGCTGAAGAAGTATGAGAAGTGGAAGAAGAAAATAGCGAAGTAAAAGTAATCTGTAATTTGAGCCCTGGGGTGAGTTCGCCTGAGCCCTGGGGAGAACCGGCTTAAGTCCGGGGATAAACTAACTTAAGCCCTGGGGAGAAGTAAGCTCATCCCAGGGCTTAAGTTTATTATCTTTTCTACTTCCGTTATCCCATCAGATATTTAGCCTTTTTCCCTATTATCCGGTAAACCAGCCTTACCAGCAACCATGATACCGTAAAAGCTACTATTGCTGCAACCGGAATCTGTAAAGCTATCGGTATATTAATGGCCCTAACCAACATTACCGAAGGACCGGTGAAGAAATAATGAATCATATAGATACCAAATCCGCAGAGCGTCAGATTGGCTAGCGCTTTTTTTATCGTCTCCGAGCGAACTACTACCTTTTTAGCCAACATAAAGACGGGAATAGTCATCATCACTACATTGAGAGAACAATATAAGAAGAAAAGTTCCAGCATTTCATCCGTATATTCTGGCAGCGACGTGATGTGGCGGAAGCCCAGGAAAGTCACCACATAGCCTACTGCGAACATTGGAATGCCAATCGCCAACGTTTTCTTCAAGCTCCATTCCAGGTTTCTTAGATAGTGCCCTAAGAGAAGATACCCATTGAATCCCGCAAAAGCATAGAGCATGCCGAAAGAGTTCCACGAACAAGTTCCCCAGAGATATTCCGATACGAACTGATAATAATAAGGTAAGAGCAACGTAACGCCCCAGGCAAGAAGAAACATCAGTTTAGCTCTTTCCGAAGCCTTTTCCACCCATGCCGAAAAAATGGGCAAATAGAGGTAAAGACCTATCAGCAGATAGATATACCACATATGCACGTCGAGAATGGAGAAGTTGAAAGGAATCATTAGGATGTACTTTATTGCTACCGAAAGAGATTGATGCATCACTTCTTCGCCAGCATAGGGAAAGAAGTCGAGAATAATGTGGGGACTTAAGCCGAGCAGCCCGGTAATCCAGGGGAAAAGATTGTAGAGCACCGACCAAATGAGGAAGGGGTAGAGCACTCGCGCAATTCTTTTCTTATAGAAAGTGGAAGTCTCTCCTTTTACAGGCAATAGCAATGCACCTGTTATCATTACGAACAGAGGTACACAGGGGCGGAGCAATGCTCCATAGATGGCTCCCCAAAGTTTGATTTCTCCGATATTGGGAGCAGTGCCGGGATAAAAATTAAAAGGGTCGGTGCAGTGGCAACATACTACGGTAAACATAGCGATAAGGCGTACCACGTCCAACCAAACAATGTGTGAAGACTTGTTAGCAAGTAGTTCTATCGAGGGTTGTTTCATGATTACAGGTGTTTAGTCAAAAATCGATTAGTAAAAAAGGGATACCTGGCGACAAGCGTAGAGGTATCCCTTGATGAACACTTTAAATATTAAAAACTAGAAAAAAACTTTTTATTTGCAGCTACCGGCACAGTGGGGCTTGATTTGTTTGAAGAAATCATTTCCTTTATCATCTACCAGGATGAATGCAGGGAAATCTTCTACTTCAATTTTCCAGATAGCTTCCATGCCGAGTTCCGGATATTCCACGCATTCGATGCTCTTGATGTTGTTTTGAGCTAAGATAGCAGCGGGACCACCGATGGAACCCAGATAGAAGCCGCCATGTTTCTTGCAAGCATCGGTTACTTGCTGGCTACGGTTTCCTTTGGCTAACATAATCATGCTGCCTCCGTGGCTTTGGAACAGGTCTACATACGGGTCCATACGTCCGGCAGTGGTCGGTCCCATAGAACCGCATGCCATACCTTCCGGAGTCTTTGCCGGACCGGCATAGTAGATAGGATGGTCCTTAATATATTGAGGTAGGTCTTCGCCGCGGTCCAGACGTTCTTTCAGTTTGGCATGGGCAATGTCGCGGCCTACGATAATAGTGCCGTTCAAAGACAAGCGGGTGGCTACGGGATATTTAGTCAATTCTTGAAGAATCTCTGACATCGGGCGGTTCAAGTCGATTTTTACAGCATCGCCTTCGCCTGCCTGGCGCAGTTCTACCGGAATGAGGTTGCCCGGATTAGAATCCAGTTTCTCAATCCAGATACCTTCTTTATTGATTTTGCAACGGATGTTGCGGTCAGCAGAGCAAGATACTCCCAATCCTACGGGGCAGGATGCACCGTGGCGCGGCAAGCGGATGATGCGTACATCGTGGGCATAATACTTACCACCGAATTGTGCACCCAGTCCGATTCTATGTGCTTCTTCAAGCACTTGCTTTTCCAATTCCACGTCACGGAAGGCACGGCCATATTCGTTACCGGTTGTCGGCAGATTGTCATAGAAGCGGGTAGAAGCTAGTTTCACTGTAAGCAAGTTTTTTTCAGCCGAAGTTCCGCCTATAACGAAAGCGATGTGATAGGGAGGGCAAGCAGCTGTTCCCAGTGTCTTCATCTTTTCTACCAGGAAGGGAACCAACGTACCGGGGTTCAGGATAGCTTTTGTTTCCTGATACAAATAAGTCTTGTTGGCAGAGCCGCCGCCTTTGGTTACGCAGAGAAATTCATATTCCATGCCTTCCGTTGCTTCGATGTCAATTTGTGCAGGGAGGTTGCATTTCGTATTTACTTCGTCATACATGTTCAGCGGTGCATTCTGCGAGTAGCGCAAGTTCTCTTCTGTATAAGTTTTATAAACGCCTAGTGAAAGAGCTTCTTCGTCACAGTAGCCTGTCCACACTTGCTGTCCTTTTTCGCCATGGATGATAGCAGTACCCGTATCCTGGCAGAAAGGAAGCACTCCTTTAGCAGCTACTTCTGCGTTGCGTAGGAAGGTGAGTGCCACATATTTATCGTTATCGCTTGCTTCGGGGTCGCTCAGGATTTTAGCAACCTGTTCGTTGTGTGAACGGCGAAGCATAAAGGATACGTCGCGGAAAGCGGCGTTTGCCATTGCCGTAAGACCTTCTTTTTCCACTTTCAGGATAGGATGTCCTTCAAACTCACTTACGGAGACATAGTCTTTGGTAAGCAGATAATACTCAGTTGTATCGGTTCCCTTTTCAAACATGGGTTGATACTTAAACGGAGGTGTTGCCATAAATTTGTTCTTTTATTACGTAAAGTTAGTTAGTATTTCTTTAAAAGTCAGGTAGATGTAAGGAGCGTGCCAATTTAGTTATGTACCACTGTTCCTATTTCTTCTCCGGCAATCACTTTGCCCAAGTTACCGGGAGTATCCATGTCGAACACTACGATCGGTAGGTTATTTTCCTTGCACATGCAAGTGGCTGTGAGGTCCATTACTTTTAGGCCGCGTTTCAGCACTTCATCGTAAGTGATGTCGTCGAATTTTGTGGCGGTAGGGTCTTTTTCAGGATCAGCGGTGTAGATGCCATCCACACGTGTTCCTTTTAGCATCACGTCTGCTTCGATTTCAATTCCGCGCAGTGAAGAACCGGTGTCAGTGGTGAAGAACGGATTGCCCGTTCCGGCAGACATAATTACAATTTCTCCATTCTCCATACACTCGATGGCTTTCCATTTGCTATAAAATTCACCGATAGGCTCCATGCGGACAGCAGTGAGCACGCGTGCCTTGACGCCTGTAGCCACTAGTGCCGAACTCAGGGCGAGACTGTTGATAACCGTAGCCAACATTCCCATTTGGTCGCCTTTCACACGGTCGAATCCTTTGTTAGCTCCGCTCAGTCCGCGGAAGATGTTGCCTCCTCCGATAACGATTCCTATTTGTACCCCCTGTTCGTGGATTTCTTTGATTTGTGCGGCATATTCAGCGAGCCGCTTCTCGTCGATTCCATATTGTTTTTCGCCCATCAGGCTCTCCCCACTCAGCTTGAGCAAGATTCTTTTGTACTTTGCCATATTTGTTCTTGTTGGTTAGATGGTTGCAAATATACAGGATTATTTTTCCATAACCTAGTGGGTATGTATGAAAATCTTCCGCGAAAGGAATGCTTGTACGATTCCCCGTAGCAAAAGGTATATGAGGAAAGCCAGCCAAAGGGCATGATTGCCCATGGCGCTGTGTAAGGCATAATAAATGCCGAAGAAGCAGGCGGAAGCTATCAGCATGGAATAGAGCATCTGGCGAGTGGCAGTGGCGCCGATAAAGACGCCGTCCCATAGAAAAGCGGAGAAGCCAGCCAATGGAATAGCGAGCACCCAATAGAAGTAGGTGCCTGCTTCGTTGATGACATCCGTTTCATTCGTCAGCAATCCTAAGAAAGATTTGCCTCCTAAAAGATAAAGTAGAGTGAAACCTGCTGCCAGCCCTATTCCCCAGGCGAATAGCTGTTTTACTGTGCGACGGAGCGCTTTTTCGTCCCTGGCGCCGATATACCTGCCGGTAAGCGCTTCGCCCGCATAGGCAAAACCATCCATGATATAGGAGAAGAGTGTGAACAATTGCATCAACAAGGCATTGACAGCCAATACTATTTCTCCTTGGGCGGCCCCGGCAGAGGTAAAGAAGAGGGTGACGGCTACCAGGCAAAGTGTGCGGAAGAAGATGTCGCGGTTCACTTGAAAAAAGCGGTACATTGCCTGTTTTTGCAAAGATGCCTTCACGTGGAGGCGTTTGCGGAGATTGCCGTAATAACACATCCATAGAAAGATGGCCATTAACAATCCTGCATATTGGGCAATGAGTGTGCCGAGGGCTACACCTGCCACTTTCATGTTCAGTAGATAGACGAAGCAGAGACTCGCCACGATGTTGATTATGTTTTGTGAAATAGCAATGTACATAGGGAACCGGGAATTCTGCATGCCGATGAACCAACCCGAAAATGCATATAGCCCCAGCATTGCAGGCGCTCCCCAAATACAAATATTGAAGTATAGGGTAGAAAGATGTTTCACTTCCGGTGTTGTGGGAATAAGGGTAAAAGCTGCCTCTCGGATGGGATATTGGAATAGCATCAGGCAAAGGGCAATACCTAGCCCTACACCACAGGCACGTACCAAAAGTCGGGTCACTTCGTCAAGGTCGTGTTTCCCGTAAGCCTGTGAGGTCATACCGCTCGTACCCATCCTCAGGAAACCAAATATCCAATAGATAATGTTGAAAAGCATTCCTCCCACTGCAATGGCGCCGATATAGGCGGGCGCTCCCAGATGACCTACGATAGTGACATCGATAAGTCCCAGCAGGGGAACAGTGATATTGGAGATAATGGAAGGGATGGCTATACGGAGAATACGTTTATTTTCAAGGGTGGAAAGTTGTTTCTTTATCATCTTCTTTGGTATCTTATTTGTATCATACACTTTGCAAAAGTAATACCTAAAAGTCTTATCTACAACCTTCTTTTCTTATTTTACCGAGTTTTCCATTTTTTATCCCTACCTTTGTGTGGGAAAGGAAAAAGAAGATGAAAATATTTATACTCTACTTATCTGTTATGCTTTCGTTGCCAGGCATGCTTTGTGCCCAGGATGTGAACGAGCTGTTGAAGAAGGTATCTGCGGCTATGGAGAGAGAGCAATGGCCTCAGGCTTTCAGTTATTTTCGTCAGGCTATGAATCTAGATGTCGAACGGTCGGAAATGTTCTACTGGACCCGTGTGGATAAGGAACTGGAGGCTAGCGAAAAGATGGCTTTCGACCTCGCCGCGGCATATAAAAACAAACGAAACTATGATAAAGCCTACCTTTTCTATAAAGAATTGCTTCAACATTCTCCCCGCAATGTAGACTATCTCACTGCCTGTGCCGAAATGGAGGTTTATCGCGGCAAGGAGAAAGAGGCGTTGCGTACCTATGAGCGTGCTTTGCAGCTAGACCCTGACAATCTGGCTGCCAACATCTTTATCGGTAACTATTATTATCTGATGGCAGAAAAGGAGAAAACTAAACTCGATAGTGAATACCGCAAGATTGCTTCTCCTACACGAATGCAGTATGCCCGCTACCGCGATGGTCTGCATCAGGTATTGACAGAGGGTTACGCCAAAGCGAAGGGATACTTGCAAAAGGTTCTTCTCCATTTTCCTTCTACCGAGGCACGAAAGACTCTGGACAAGATTTTGTTGATAGAGAAAGAAGTGAACAAGTAAAAAAGAGTGTTTTTACTCTAACATTTGCATGGGAAATTCTTCAGTTGGAGCCATTGCACGTGTGCTTCGTCCCGATACTTTCGGTCCGGGAATAAGAGGACTATGGGAAAGGACATACCGGATGCGCGAACGCTGGTCGGGAGTGAAACGGTTGACATAAGAAATCTCGTAGTCCATCACATTGTCCGGAGTAACCGTTGTGTGACGAATACAATCAGTTCTTTTTGTGAGCTTAGGCATATCGGCTAAAGTGAGACGTTTGCCTGCCATGTATTGGTCCAACCACTCTGTATACTCTTTCCTATTGTAAGTGGGAGTATCTTCGCAGTAATCCGTATCCTTACATAAATCTGTGTTTCCGTTTTTATCTTGAGAGAAAGCATGATAGAGACCTAAATAATGTCCCAGCTCATGTGCCAGGGTAGCTACTACATCTGTTGTGTAGTACACTTCTCCTTCTCTGCTGGGACCTATATTTATGTAGGTGTTGTTGATGGATACACAATGCGGATAGTGCAGGCTTTGATGAGTGGGCATGCCTTTTAGCTGGTTCAGTCCTGGATATTCATCGGGAGCTACCGTATAAGGGAGGTGGGAAATACCCAGAATATTATCCTTAGTAAAGGTGTACAGCATGATATTGATATATTGGTCAGTGTCCCAAATCAGGTTGGTATTATTACTTTTCATAAATTCTTCGCAGTCCATTTTGGGTGAACTCCAGAGAACGCGATTGATTCCCGGTTCGGACAAGGTACGACCTTTCGGGTCTTTTGTGGCAAGAATAAACTCGAGATTCATATTCACGCTTTTCCCGTTAGAATTGTTATATAGTTTGTTGCAAGCCTTTATGATTTCAGTTATACGGTCTTTAGCAACATTTTGATTTTTGTCGGACGGATTTCCATATAATACATGGAAAACTACGGGAAGTTGGTAATAGTGAGCTTCTGTATTGTTATCTTTCCCGGAAGTAGACTCTACGTTTTCACTCTCGCTACAGGCATAGAGGAAGAGGAAAGAGCATAAAAAGAAAATTATTTTGATTTTCATACGTTATTGCATATTTCTCTATAAAACGTCGATTTCAAAAGGAATGTTTTCTTTGAAAGAGGTTTTAGCGTTTCCACATATACTCTACTTCTTTAAACATGTAACTTCTCTTTTCTCCCGTTTCAGTTTGCAACACTAGCCTTCCATCTTCTTCTATACAAACTATTTCTGCCAAAAACTCTCCTTTCCCATCTTTATAAAGATGGAATCCTTTTTTCCGGAAAAGAACTTGTGCATATCGTTGGGCGATAATAGCGTACTCTTCTGTTGCCAGCATACGATAATAGTTTTTCAGCCGTTGCAAGATTCCTGTGAGCAGTTCCATAAGCGGATATTCCTTTGCTGTGATTTGCCACAAAGAGATGGGATTGGGAGCAGGGCTGGAAAAGCTTTTTTGATTTATATTGATACCGATGCCCGCTATGCTCTGGCTGATGAACTTCCCAATTAAGTCGTTTTCTATAAGGATGCCGCATATTTTCTTTTCTTTCCAATAAATGTCGTTGGGCCATTTGATGCAAATGTCATCCGCGTAAGTACTTAACTCTTCCTGAATGGAGAGTGAAACTACTTGAGAGAGGGAGAACTGACGACGGGCAGGGAGGAAACGAGGAAAGCAGACAACACTGAAAAGGAGATTCTTTCCTCTTTCGGACTCCCAACTGTTACCTCGTTGACCGCGTCCCGAAGTTTGGAAATCCGCAACCGCTGTGGTAAACTCTTTTACGGAATGCTCCAAACAATAAGCTTTCAGGTAATTATTTGTGGAGTCGGTTTCCGAAACGTGTAACAACGGGAATGGAAAGGAAGTGTCAAGGCAGGGCATCATATTCGGCGCGCTGTTTTTTAGTGAACTTTTTTAAGACCTCTTCGTAAGAGTGGTCTACCCATTCTTCTATCCGCTTGTCGTCAGCATCCCGGTCAAAATAGATGCGGTTCCAATATTTCTTGTTAAAGTGGTACCCCTCTTCTACAGCTTCATAATGTTCCCGTAATTCGAGAGCGAGTTCCGGGTCGCATTTCAATGTTACGGTATTTGCTTCCTCTAGGTCAATGAGTGCAAACATCTTGTCCAGCACCTTCATCACAAGGGATACGTCATCGAAAGGGAGACATTCGGTAACCCCTTTTTTGTTCAGACAATATTCTCTAAGGATTTCTACGTTCATACGCTTCTTTTAAAAATTCGGTGGATAAAATGCTTCTTTTATATGTTCTATCTTCAAATTTCCTATTTCGCCCACGGCAGTGATTACGTCGAACCGAACAGGCACTTCCAGTCCGGAAGCTTTTATATAAGTATCTGTTGCACGTACTGTCCGTTTTATCTTGCTTAGGCTCACCGCTTCTTCGGGTTGCATGATTTCCGTGTTACTACGGGTTTTTACTTCCACGATAATTAGGGTATTGTCGATAGCAGCTATCACGTCCAGTTCCAGATGCCTGTTTCTCCAGTTCCGTTCCCGAATGACATACCCCTGCCTTTCCAGGTATGCGACGGCAGCATCTTCACCTGCTTTTCCTAATTCATTGTGTTTTGCCATATTGACTGTTTTGCAACCACCCACTGGGCGGATTGGCTTTATGTGTGTACAAATATAAAGCTTAAATCCGAATTTAATTGGGAAATATTCTTTGTTTTTACAGAAGGAAAAGTAATTTTGCAGTAAATATGAGAAAGAAAAATAAGAAATGCCTTAAGATGCACGTCGACTGCCCCAAGAGAGAACGGCGAATGAGCATTTTATTGAGCGAAGAAGAACAACTGATTATAGAACGTTATCTGGAGAAATACAAGATAACTAATAAATCACGTTGGCTTCGCGAAACTATTCTCATGTTTATTTATAAGAATATGGAAGAAGATTATCCAACTCTGTTTGGAGAACATGATATGAGACGCTGAACGTATGCTGGACGATTTATATTTTATGAAACAAGCCTATAT
>JAUUNK010000379.1 GCA_030844565.1 Bacteroides ovatus | reverse complement strand
ACGCTCATCGGGAGCCACTTCAAAATAGGCTTCTCCTTTTAAATGCACCAAACGGTCAGGATTCCTAAAAGAGGTTCGGTAGTCCAGACTGGTAGAAGAATTAAGCCATACTTTACTTCCATCCGGCAACACTACCTGAGCACGCTGCCCCGGTTCTGTACAAACCGTATAAGAGGAAACTTTGCCGGCATACAACCCCCATACCACGCTACCCGTCACTAGAATACCTGCCAGAAAAGCTGCAGCTATGGTAGCAAAACGTTTCCATGCAACTTTCCTGTTGCCTATTTCTTTCTTTCGGATACGGGCTTTCAATTGTTGCAACGAACTCTCCGTATCGATTGCATTCATAATTGCCAAACGGTCACCTACAAAAAGAGTGTAATATATTTGTTCCAATCTCCTCCTATTCTCAAGAGACGCGTCACACCATTCTTCCACCTTCCGGCATTCTTCCTCCGTAGCCTCCCCTTGCAGATAGCTTACCAAAATCAATTCATCCATTTCCTTCACACTCTTTTATAAACTTTTCCTATTGAAGCAAGACACAACTAACTATACCTTGCTATAATATAAACAGCTAAAGGCGCAAATATACTAAAGTCGAAAGGCAAAAAATAATTTTATTAGTTATTTTATTTTGTTTATTCACCAGTTTAATTACTTTTGTCAGATAAAATAGAAACGAATGAGGCAAATTAACCAATTCTTAAACATGGACGACAACAATGCTGTCATCATGGCTTTAAAAGCAGGAAGTGAAGCAGCTTTTGATACTGTCTATCGACATTACTTCCGAGGATTGTGTGCCTTTTGTTCCCAATATGTCACCCAGTCTGAAGCAGAAGAAATCGTACAAGATACCATGATGTGGCTATGGGAAAACCGTCTCAATCTTATAAAAGATCTCACCTTAAAGACATTACTCTTCACTATTGTGAAAAACAAAGCACTCAACAAGCTTTCCCACCATGAGGTGAGACGTAAAGTGCACCAGGAAATTATTGATAAATATACCGAAGAGTTCTGTTCTCCTGACTTCTACCTGAAAAATGAGTTGCTCAGCCTCTATGAACAGGCACTCAGTAAACTCCCACCCGAGTTCAGAGAAGCCTATGAAATGAACCGTTACCACCAAATGACTCATAAAGAAATTGCGGAGAAACTAAAAGTCTCCCCGCAAACCATTAATTACCGGATTGGTCAAACTCTTAAGTTGCTCCGGATTGCCTTAAAAGATTATCTGCCTTTCTTAATATTGCTTCCTTAAAGAGGCATGAAAGATACGGCTTGTCCTCCACCTGCCGCCATGCGAATGTTCAATGTATCTCCTGTAGTGACGGTACGGTGTGTTATTTTATAATCGGTAGGATTCGTTTTCCAATCAGCCTCTTTACCATCGGCATAAATCACAGCCTTGTATTCTTTTCCCGATTCCAGGAAATCCAGTTTCACAGAGACATTTCTCGGCTCTTCATTGGTAGAAGCTCCTAAAAAATAATTATTTTTAGCCTTACGTACAATAACCACATACTCTCCCGGCTCTCCTGCCAAAGCTTTAGACTCGTCACAGTCTGGGTCGAAATCACGGAAGAACTGGAAAGCAGGATGTCCTTCATAATGTTCTATCATATCTGAAGCCATCTGTAAAGGAGAATAGAGAATCACCCAATTAGCAAGTTGTTTAGCCAATGTCGTATTGACCCGGCTATTTCCTTTATCTTGATCATTCCACTTCTGGCGGCGAGGAGAATCTTTGGTCTGAAGGAAAAGAATATCAAAAGTTCCGGGCGTATAATCCATCGGTCCTCCCAAGAGGCGGGTAAAAGGCAATATCACATGATGGGAAGGAGGATTACCTTCGCTCCAGGCATTCCATTCCATACCCCGGGCACCTTCACGCGTCATCATATTCGGCCAGGTACGTCGAATACCCGTATCTTTGATAGGCTCATGCGCATCGACAGTCATTTTATAGCGCGCTGCATTTTCTACCACCTTCTGATAGTGCTTTACCCCATATTGGCTATGATGCAAATATCCATTAGGGAATCCGCCCGCATAACCCGTTTTGAGTATTTGTATTCCCCGCTGCGCATACCATTCCATAGCACGGTCCATTTGACGTTCGTAATTCGGAATATTACCCCCGGTCTCGTGATGTCCGATAATCTGGATATTCTTTTCGCGGGCATACCGTACAATTTCATCTATATCAAAATCAGCATACGGTTCGGTAAAATCAAAACTCTGCATGCCTCCCCAGCTTTCCCAGCCTTTGTTCCAGCCCTCGAAGAGAACAGCCTCAATATTGTTGTCATGGGCAAAGTCAATGTATCTCTTAGCGTTCTGCGTGGTAGCTCCATGCCGTTCGTCCATTTTCCAAGTTTCTACTCCTAAGTGCATTCCCCACCAGACACCTACATATTTTAAAGGTTTTATCCAATCGGTAGATTCAAGCTTGCAAGGCTCATTTAGATTCAAGATTAATGAAGAATTAATCAGTCCGACTGCTTCAGGAACTATTTGAATGGTTCTCCAGGAAGTAGTAAAACTATTACCCGTCCGTGCCTTAGTGCCATCCGGCAAAGGAGCCAGTTCAGATTTAAAAGAATGCTCTCCTATCCCTTCTTGTTTCAAGGTCATTTCAGGAAAATCATAGAGAGCTGCTTCATGAATGCTTCCATACATTCTCCCTACTTTGAACGTAAAAGGCGTATTAGCATTTTCCACTTTACTAATATCTTGCTGCTTGTATAATAGTTCGTATGTATCAAAGTGGGCAGGAATAGACCACGAAGTCCCATCCTGATGGAAACGGAAAGCAGTCAGTTCGTCTGCAATAGACAATGAGTCAACCGACGGGACCTTATATTCATAACGGAAACCCACACCGTCGTCAAAAACACGGAAACGCAGTGTCAAATGAGTATTCTCCTTATTCGCCAATTCAACAGCCATTTCGTTATAATAGTTCCGGTTGGTCTTATTTTCTCCCCATGGCTGGCTCCATGTCTCATCGTGAGTGGAAAAAGAAGTCTTTTCGATTCGGAATCCCTCGCAAAGATTAATGCTGTCTTTTGCCCGAAAGCCCAGAGAAGAATTATCTAATAACAACGAATCATTGACCCTAATATTGTAAAGCATATTACCACCTTCATCCACCATGAAGGCAAGTTTGATATGTCCGTCCGGAGACGTAACCTCTGTTTTCGGGCCACTACAAGCATAGCATAGCCACGCCAATAAAAGGGTCCCTACCCAATAATTGTTTTTCATGTTTTGCTCTTTTATAAATTTCAAGATTAATAATATTGCTATTCGTATGTATCTATAGAACAATTAACTCGCCAGAAACACTTAAACATCCTACTATCAAGACATAAAAAAAGGTTACCAACATCTTTACGATGTGATAACCTCTTAACTGAGCGGAAAACGAGACTCGAACTCGCGACCCTAACCTTGGCAAGGTTATGCTC
>JAUUNK010000378.1 GCA_030844565.1 Bacteroides ovatus | reverse complement strand
TAGCCCGGTAGCGTTGCAGGGTCTTGATACTTACTTTGAACAGCAGGCACAAGTCTTGATTATCCAATAGGTTATCATCTTCGGGCAGTACCCTGTCTGCATTGCGTAGTACCCGTACATCTTTGCAGAGTTCTTCCAGTTTGGCATACAGCTTCTGCATCCATCCACCAAATTCGTCATTGTCTATATACATAATTGCTTCATGTTTCAGATTATACATTCTTGTTTGTCAATCGATTGATGAAGCAAAGTTCTAAAAACGGATACAAAGAAATTACAGGAGAACTAATGGAGTCCCCTATAAATAAATCATAAGTTGCTGATTATCTATATCCTTTCTTATCATGTTCATTTTTGATTAGGTTTGCCAGTCCATTAAGAAATTCTGTGAGTTTGCCCGGCTTCCGTTTTATCACGTCCTCATGTTTTTGGTGGCAGTCGCTTATCTTAATGTTAAACAACCATTCAAAACCTTTGGATAAGTCCACTAAATAGGCAGGTTTACCGTTCTGATAAACGATGTCTTTGGAGAGGAATAAGCCGCTTACCACTTCCATGATATTGATAAGGGTTGTTTTGTCGGCGAGGTAGAGAGGGGAAAGGGGCTGTTTATTGATGCGTTGCTGTAGTTGTTCCGGGTATTTGATGCGCCATTCAATAAGGCGTATTTCAGTGTTCAAAAGTCCTATCGCTTCATCAATTAAATGCAAATAGGGCATTTTTTTCTTGCTCAAACCGTACACGATACGATTTAAGACGGTGTAAACCAAAGGAAAAATAGCGAAGTAAAATACTGTAATCCTGTTCGTTGATACCAAAATCGGCTACATGCGTAGCCAATTCCTCAATAGCTTCTGTAAACTCCGATGCAGAAACTTTACGTTGTGAATATTCCGATAATAAGCGGAAAAATCGCTGTTCTAAAATTAGATTCATGTATGTATTCATATAAAAAATAAGCCTTAGCGAGACTTAGGAAAAGGCTTATTTCAATTCATAATATTGTAATCCGCAAGTTGTTGTTTTGGGGGAATTTAGAAAAATAGTTTATAGCAAAGTAATCCCAATAAAAATAGCACTAAAAGGCATATTGTAAGAAATATATATATCCTAAACATATATATTTGGTCTGATTGCTCCTTTTCTATGGTTTTTTTACGGATTTCTTCTATCTTTTCAATGGAAACATTGGATAAATCAGCATTTTTACCTTTGCCTACAAGATATTTGTGATGTTCTTTCATCCTGTCTCTATTCAACTTGCGAAGCTCACGGTTCTCTTTGTCCCGTTGTAGCATATCATTTATGCAACCTAATGTTCCCATTTTCCAGTTAACATTTAATTTCCAAACCTTGATATATCAATTTCTTTTTGTAGTTCCCTAAAGATACGTTCCAAATCATATCCATGCGGATTGGAAATTTGGAAACATCCGCTTTCTATGGGGCTATTAACCTGAGGGGCAGTTATCACTGTGTCATTGAAAACGAAAGCGATGTACTTTCCTACACTCTTTGTTGTGGCTTCTCTCCATATAGGTAATTTATCTTGGAGGAAGACACCGGTAATGACCGAGTGTCCAAAAGCATCAGTTTCCAAACGTAAAGAATCGAAATCCTTAACAGTAAGGAAAGGTGTTTGTGAAAGGCTGTCTGTAATCTGTGATGTTACGTAGTACCAGCCGTTTATCCGGTGAAAGGATTTTGTCTGCATACAAGCTGTCATTAGTAGGCAGAAAAAGAGAATTGTTGAAATCTTCATATCCGCTATTTTTAGGTTAATACATCTTCTCCAACGTCCACACCATCTTATTGGGATTATAGGCTTCCATTACGAGGTGTGTTCCTGTGTATTCCAGCACTGTCCACGGACCTGCTATGTTGTCGAACGTGATGATTTTTCCATTTACTTGGTAAGTAAAATCTGTGTTCCACATATATCCGTCTTCTTCGTTCGTCCTTGTATAAATGCCTTCTGATTCGTTGGTAAACTGAAGAATGGATTGTTTTGTGTAGTCTATCTCATCTTCGATATTGTACACGGTCATTTGCGCTTGCCAAGTAGTTTGCTTCAGGGCTTCGGGGGTGAAGACAGAAGTAGGGGCATCATCGTTACTACAATTTGTCAGACATAACATGGCGCAAATAATGAATGTGGAAAGCACCATACATAAAGTAATTTTCTTTTTCATCTTATCTCTATTTTAAGTGATTGACAATAATTATATATTTCTCTTCATAGGGATACTAACAATACCTTTATTAATCTCTTTTTCACCCACTTTTTTGAAGCCTAAAGATGTATAAAAAGTTTCTGCATAGGTTGAAGAATTAACTGTTATATAAGTAAAATTACAATTGCTCATCATATAGTCAAATAACGATTTTCCTATTCCTTGCCGATGATAGTGTGGCAAGACAAAGAAGAGGGATATATGTTGCCTTTCCCGATGTACACCGATTATTCCTATCAATAAATGATTGTCAAAGGCACCATATATGTCAAGCGTATTCATCAACGATGTGTCATACACGAAACTTTCAAAGGTTTCAATACCTTCTTGAGTGAAATCATTCCTGCCACATTCCATACATACCTGATAGGACAAATCGGCAGCATTGTTATATTCTCCTTGTGTTAATTTGCGTATCATAATATTCATATCCTAAAATCAGCTCTTAGCAATTCATAATAATGGCAATCTAAAAATTTTCCATTTTTGAAATAGGCATTACAATGTATGCCACATTTACGAAAGCCTATTTTCTCTAATACTCTCATTGATGATATATTACCAGCATAAACATTTGCATAAATACGTATCACATCTGTATGGGAAAAATAGCTACTAATAGCAAGTACTAATATTTGAGTCATAATCCCTTTACCCCAATAAGGTTCGGCAAGCCAATACCCTAATTCAGCATTGTAGCGTTCCACGTCAATGCCACGAGCGAAACTTATATTACCTGCTGCTTCCTGATTTACTTCGACACAATAATTATTTTGTTCGTTTTGATTTGAAACGAACTGGATGAACTGTTGCGCATCGTTTTCAGAATAAGGATATGGTAGGCTATTACGGCAATTATCCCATATCTTTTTATTATTAAGATATTTAGCTAAAGCAGGGAAGTCTTCTTTAGCCCAATTTCTTATTTTATATTTATCTACATCCATTTCTTTATCCAATTTATTTACCATTATAAATTTGCTGCATGAAATATATTGTGGCTATGGAAAACATCATGCGAAAAGTAATTTTCTTCTTCATATTGTTGCTGTTTTAAGTGATTGAACATTGATTTCTTAAAATGGCAAAGAACGGAAGAATAAAGAAAAAAGGTCTTGACAATTGTCAAGACCCCGGTATAATGGATGTTAAAAGATTGGCTATTTCTCCAGTTTGCGGCGTATGCGACTAACTGTTTCAGGAGTAATCCCTAAAAAAGAAGCTATACTTTTCAAGGGTACAGTATCTTTAAGGTCAG
>JAUUNK010000377.1 GCA_030844565.1 Bacteroides ovatus | reverse complement strand
AAGGGTAAACCTTTTTTTAGAACCGGAGTTAGTCTTCATCTTTGGCATCTTACTTATTTTTTAATTATTAAATTATATGGCAACGCACTACACCTGCGCGTTACACATTTCTTTCTAATCTTCTATCGAGTTCTCGTCGTCGGTTTTCATTGCAGAAGCTGCTTCGGGTTTAACCGCTTTCTTTGCTCCGCCTTCTTTCTTTTTAGGAGAAAGAAAGATGGTCATTCGCTTTCCTTCCAACAACGGCATTTGATCCACCTTGGCATATTCTTCCAAATCATTGGCAAAACGCAACAGCAACACCTCTCCTTGTTCCTTGAAAAGAATGGAACGACCTTTGAAGAATACATAAGCCTTCACTTTGTCACCATCTTCGAGGAAACCTTTGGCATGCTTCAACTTAAAGTTGTAATCATGGTCATCGGTCTGCGGTCCGAAACGGATTTCTTTTACGTTTACTTTTACCTGCTTCGCTTTTTGCTCTTTCTGACGCTTCTTTAATTGATAAAGAAATTTAGAATAGTCAATAATACGGCAAACAGGGGGTTGAGCATTGGGTGAAATCTCTACCAGATCCATTTCTTTTTCTTCAGCCAATTTTAATGCCTGGGAAAGAGGATATACCTTCGATTCTATTTCATCGCCCACTATGCGGACTTCTTTGGCACGGATTTGTTCATTAATCCGATACTGCCCTTTTAAGCTCTCATTCTTCATTAAATAACGTTTACTACCAGTTTGTTTTTTATTGTCTATCAAATTTAGTTATACATTAAAGTAAAAGCTGTCTTTAGAACACCATTTGGATGCTATGCTTTCACAAGTGGGCGCAAAGTTACCATTTATTTATCATATTTTGAACTTCTTCATTCAAAATTTTAGCAAATTCTTCAAATTTCATGGTTCCTTTATCACCTTCACCTTGCCTACGAACAGAAACTTCTCCGTTTTCGGCTTCCTTTTCCCCGACAATGAGCATGTAAGGAATACGCTTCATTTCATTGTCACGTATCTTACGTCCAATCTTCTCGTTGCGGTCGTCTACAATAGCGCGTATTTCATTTACACGAAGATAAGTTTTCACTTTCTCGGCATATTCATTAAACTTCTCGCTGATGGGAAGAATAGCTACCTGATCCGGAGTCAGCCACAAGGGGAACTTACCGGCAGTGTGCTCAATCAATACAGCAACAAAACGTTCCATTGACCCAAACGGAGCACGGTGTATCATCACTGGACGATGTTTTTGGTTATCAGAACCCATATATTCCAGTTGGAAACGTTCGGGCAAGTTATAATCCACCTGAATGGTACCCAACTGCCAACGGCGTCCGATAGCATCTTTCACCATAAAGTCAAGTTTCGGACCATAGAAGGCAGCTTCACCATATTCGATTTTCGCTTTCAGCCCTTTTTCCTCGCAAGCTTCAATAATAGCCTGTTCTGCCCTTTCCCAATTCTCATCGCTACCGATATATTTCTCACGGTTTACTTTATCGCGCAAAGAAATCTGTGCTTCGAATTGATCAAAGTCCATAGAACGGAAAACAATAGAAATAATATCCATTACCCGAAGGAATTCATCCTTTACCTGGTCGGGACGACAGAAAATATGTGCATCATCCTGCGTAAAGCTACGTACACGGGTAAGCCCGTGCAACTCTCCACTTTGCTCATAACGGCAAACCGTACCGAACTCTGCTATACGCAAAGGCAGGTCTTTGTAGGAACGCGGGAAGTTCTTGTAAATTTCACAGTGGTGAGGACAATTCATCGGTTTGAGGAAATATTCTTCTCCTTCTTCCGGAGTATGGATAGGTTGGAAAGCGTCCTTACCATATTTAGCATAGTGACCGGAAGTCACATATAGCAACTTATTGCCAATAGGCGGAGTAATCACCTCTTGATAATCATAACGCGTCTGAATGCGGCGTAAGAACTCTTGCAGGCGCAAGCGCAATGCAGTTCCCTTAGGCAACCACATCGGTAGACCTTTTCCTACAGTGTCCGAGAACATAAACAACTGCATTTCTTTACCAATCTTACGATGGTCACGTTTCTTGGCCTCTTCCATTAACACCAGATAATCATCCAGCATCTTCTTTTTCGGGAAAGTGATACCGTAAATACGTGTCAACATCTTACGGTCTTCGTGCCCGCGCCAATAAGCTCCGGCTACGGAGGTCAGCTTGATAGCTTTAATCGGAGCTGTTGTGATCAAGTGAGGTCCACGGCAAAGGTCAGTAAATGCTCCTTGTGTATATGTAGTGATGTGTCCGTCTTCCAGTTCAGAAATTAATTCGCACTTATAAGTCTCACCACGATCACCGAACATTTTCAGCGCATCTGTTTTTGCTATGTCTGCTCTGACTACCGCTTCTTTTTTAGCGGCTAATTCTTTCATCTTTTCTTCGATAGCAGGCAGATCACTTTCCTTAATAACCGCTTCTCCCGGGTCTACGTCATAGTAGAATCCGTTTTCAATAGCAGGTCCGATGCCGAACTGAATCCCAGGATAAAGTTCCTGCAAAGCTTCAGCCATTAAGTGAGCGCTCGTGTGCCAGAATGCGTGTTTACCTTGTTCGTCTTCCCATTTGTAAAGAACTACCGAAGCATCTTCATTAATGGGGCGTCCTAAATCATAAATTTCACCGTTTACTCCACAAGCCAAAACGTCTTGTGCCAAACGGGTACTGATGCTTTCTGCAATTTGCAGACCGTTTACTCCTTCGTTGTACTCACGAACAGAGCCGTCGGGAAATGTTATCTTTATCATAATAGCATGATTGTTATATTTCATTTATTAGCACGCAAAAGTAACGAAATCTTTCGAGTTTTCTATTTTTTTAGTGAAAAACTGTTGTAGTTCCCATTACTCCGGTTGCTCAGTAAAGCGTTTGATAATGTTATAGGCAGAAACAATACCTAATTCTCCGGCTTTGCTCAAATCGGAAATTCCCAGTTTATTATTACCAAGGAAAATATGTGTCAGTCCCCGATTAAAGTAAGCCTCTCCAAACGCCGAGTCCAGTTCGATTGCCTTGTCATAATCCGCTATCGCAGCGCGGTAATCCTTTAACATGGCTGAGACATTCGCCCGATTATAATATGCATAAACAAAATCAGGGACCAAAGAGATTACACGGTCAAGATCTTTTTTCACTATATCATAATCGATAGCACTCACTTCTTTGGTACGGGTTGCTGCTTCGCCGGGAACATCTGCAACAATCCCTTCTTCTGCTTTTTGATATTCCAACTGTTTGCAACGTACAAGAGAACGCATAAAATAAGCAGGATAAAACGAGCCGTCCAACAGGATAGCTTCAGTCAAATCGGACACCGCACTGGCAAAATCCTGCACCAGGTAAAAATCCAACGCACGCGCAAAACGTTTTGCCGCACTATGAGCATCGTCTACAATAGCTGATGTATGGGTATCGATAAGAGCGAAATGGAATTTCACTTGTTCTTCCGTCAAAGGCGCTTCCAT
>JAUUNK010000376.1 GCA_030844565.1 Bacteroides ovatus | reverse complement strand
AATTCCATTTTTAATTAATTTATCCATTCGGAAGGCTTTCCCAGTATTGTATCATATTCCGTGGGCGGCATTATTTGGGGGTATATTTGTTTTGATAGGAATTGTGTTTTTTATCACACGAACTGAAATTCACAAGTTAAGAGATAAAAGTATTATTGATGAAATAAGAATGGATATTGTATAAATGTCAATGCTGTTGTGTTCCCTTATCAGAGTTCGTAAATCCATATGGGAAGATATAACATAAGGAGGAACGAAATGTCATATAAATTAGTAATTGCTGAGAAACCCTCGGTGGCGCAGTCCATCGCAAAGGTAATCGGTGCAGATAAGAGAGAGGACGGATACCTGGAGGGCAATGGTTATATTGTCGGCTTTGCGCGGACCGGAGTGGTAACGGAGACAGTGGAGAGGAAAGGAATCGGAACCTCCGCAACCAGGGCAGCGACGATTGAGAAGCTGGTCCGTATGAACGAAATCGAAGGTATGATCACGGAACTGGTCAGAACTTATAAGATCATTGAAGATGCAGAAGTGCTCATGCATCCGGTACTGGAAGAAATCGGAGTATGTCCTTGCTGTGTGTGAAACTTTGTCTGTAAATAGCTAATAACAGCAAGGCCTTCTATGGTAAAATATAAATCATGCCATCCATTATTCCGTACGCGATAATGGAGTAATCAGAAAACTGGCTGCCTACGTCATTCTTGGCATCAACACAGAAGGGAAAAAGAGGTTCTTTCAATCACTGTCGGTGATAATGAAAGTTCAAAATACTGGCTGTCCGTCCTGAATGAGCTGAAGAAAAGGCTAGACTGGCTCTGGATCGTGTTACTGAAAAATGGACCGCAAAATACCCGAATTCTATGAAACGCTGGTATGATAACTGGGATGCAATAACGCCGATTTTCAAGTTCTCACCGGATGTCAGAAAGGTTATTTACATGACCAATGTAATTGAAAGCCTGAATTCTACCTACCGTAAGCTCAACCGTCAGAGAAGCGTACTTCCAAGTGATACAGCGCTCCTGAAAGCCCTGTATCTGGCAACTTTCGAAGCTACTAAAAAATGGACTATGAGCATTCGGAACTGGGGACAGGTCTACGGCGAACTCAGCATTATGTATGAGGGACGACTCCCAGAATAACAGAATCTGTATGGTTACTGTTCACAGGCAGGCATTTTCTGAACTGAAAATGCCGTATGATACAGTGGTGGCAGCAGATTTTGCCGATTTGGAATGCGAAGCATCGGCAAAATCCGTTACTGGAACGAGGTACGAGTGAACAGTAACTCTGTATGCATGATGAGAAGGACGTTTTTGACGTCCGCTCTTGACATGCCCGAAATCATGGCGTATATATAGCAAGAGCTGGAAACTCCAATTTAGCGCTTCCAGCTCAATCATTATCATAGAAGATTATTATTTACAGACTTTTCTTTATAGTCTCTAAATTTTAGCTATGCACCTTGAAAATTCAATATCTGGCAGTTATTCAGTTGTCAACGAATCATGAAAGCTTATCACAGCCTGTAATGAAAATGAGGTGTCTGGCTCCACTATTTTTTTGTTGCTTATTCTGCTTTATAATAGTCTTAGGTAGGATTAAGTTTGATTGCACCTTGGAGGATATGCACCCCGTTTGTCAACGTAAATGTTTTGCCCTTGAGCACAGCATATTGTCGCACCTTTTATGGATAGCACGAGTAGCAAAGTCCGCATTATCTCGGGCAAATCTCCTGCCAATTCTATTGTAAAGGAGTTGCTCCGCATGAAAGACCTTCTGGAAATTTCCTGTGGGCTGGATGTCCACAAAGAAAAAATCGTTGCCTGTATCCTGACTGGCCCTTTGGGCAAGCCAACACATTCTGAAATTCGGGAATTCTCTACCCTGATCCCAGACATGATTGCCTTACGGGATTGGATCGTTTCCCGAAACTGCCATCATGTCGCTATGGAAAGCACGGGCATTTACTGGATGCCTATTTATGAGATACTAGAGGACGCATTCTCTGGTGATATTACTTTACTGGTTGTAAATGCACGCCATATGAAGAACGTTCCCGGCAAAAAAACAGACATGCGGGATTCCGAGTGGATTTCCACCCTGCTCCGCGCCGGACTTCTGAACGGCAGCTTTATTCCTGAAAAAAGAATCCGGGAATTCCGTGATCTAAACCGCTACCGCAAGAGTATCATCCGTGATATTACATCCCAGAAAAACAGGATTGAGAAATTTTTGCAAAGCTCCGGCTTTCGCCTGTCCTCTTTCATTTCTGACATTTTTGGTGCTTCCGGCAAGAACATCATCCTGCACTTGATCGAGCACGGGCAAATTGACCGGACTGCTTTGGACTCCTGCTTAAAAACAAAGACAAGAAACCATATAGATGAAATCCTCATGTCTGTAAATGGAACCCTCTCAGAACACCAGAAAAAATTCCTCAAAATCCTCATGAACCATTATGACTCCCTAAAAGAGCATCTGAATGAAATCGAAAAAGATCTCGAACAGGATATAGAACCGTTTATTCTTCAGGTGCAACAGCTGAATAGTATTTACGGGATAAGTACCACCGCTTCCTGTGCAATTATTGCTGAAATCGGTGTTGATATGAAACCATTTAAAACCGCAGAGCACATCTGTTCATGGGCTGGCTTGTGTCCCGGGAATAATGAAAGTGCCGGGAAGCGAAAGAGCACCTCTGTCACAAAAGGCAATCCATACATAAAAAGTATGCTTTGTGAAATTGCCTGGGTAATTGCCGGAAAACGGAATACCTATCTTTCTGCTTGGTATTGGAGAATCAAACAGAAAAAAGGTGCGAAAAAAGCAATTGTTGCACTTGCCAGGAAACTACTTGTCATCATTTACACCATGCTAAAACAGGGAACTCTTTTTGACGAATCCTGTTTTGAGGCTCGACGCAAAAACTGTGAGCAAAAGCAGCTTTCCCGCTATATACGGGAATTAGAGAAACATGGTTATCATGTAGAAGCCCAAGGTTAGTCAATCTTTGTATCATCCATATTTCACTGTCGGCAGCCAATATTGTGACTGCTTTTTAGTGATGCTTTCATAATTGTTGAAAACATTTGTTGTCAAGGTTCAGATATTAGCTACAAGTTTTATTTTCGTAGCAATGTTCAGCCTTTATGCAGCCTGCAGTCGTATTTTCATCATAGTAGGAAGTGCATTCATAAATGCATTCGCCAATTCATTGATTTTTTCGTCTGAAAGTTCAGTGTTATCTGAAAGCATTGTCCGGAACATTTGAAGCAGCATTTGAAAAGCCTGTATCCATGTGATATCAGACATTTTGTCAGAAAAGTATAAAAAGAGCTCCCCAAGTGACCGGTTATCATTGGGTTCCCTTTTCCATAGACAGCTTTCAAGGCTGAGGAAATATGAAACCTTGTAGTTACTGTTCACAGGTAGGCATTTTCTGAACTGAAAATGCCGTATGATACAGTGGTGGTAGCAGATTTTGCCGATTTGGAATGCGAAGCATCGGCAAAATCCGTTACTGGAACG
>JAUUNK010000375.1 GCA_030844565.1 Bacteroides ovatus | reverse complement strand
AGTCGTACGTGGTTTTAAGACGGAGAACGTAGCCATGATGATTAATGGTGTGCCGATGAATGATATGGAGTGGGGAGGAGTCTATTGGTCCAACTGGGCAGGACTCGCAGATGTAACACGTTCTATGCAGGTTCAGCGTGGATTGGGTGCTTCAAAGGTGGCAGCTCCTTCTATTGGAGGTTCTATTAATATCGTAACAAATACGATTGAAACACAAAAGGGCGGCTTCGTATCTTATGCGTTAGGAAATGATGGAATGAATAAAGTGTTAGCGAAGGTTTCTACAGGATTGACCAAGTCTGGATGGGCTATGACTTTAATGGGCGGCAAAACATGGGGAGACGGATATATCCAAGGAACAGAGTTTGAAGGATATAGCTGGTTTGTAAATATCACAAAGCGTTTCAACAACCATCAACTCTCTTTCACCGGATTCGGTGCACCTCAGTGGCACAATCAGCGTAATAACAATGATGGATTGACCATCGAGGGCTGGCAGAAACTGGCCAAGAATTACATGAATGGAAAGAGCGCTTATAGATATAATCCCACTTATGGTTATGGAATTAACGGAGAGCGTAAAGTAGCTAATTATAATGTTTACAACAAGCCTCAGCTTTCTTTAAACCATTTGTGGCAAATTAATCAGAATTCCAGTTTGAGTACGGCCCTATATGCATCCATCGGAAGAGGATATGGATATAGCGGACAAGGAGCGACTTCTTCCGACCGTAGTAAATGGTATGGCAGCAATAAGGGTACTCTGAATACCACCTTCCGCAATGTAGACGGAACTTTCGCTTACGATCAGATTTATGCGTTGAATCAGGCAAGTGAAACCGGTTCTGTCATGGCGATGGCAAAATCGATAAACTATCACAATTGGTATGGATTGCTTTCTACTTACACAACTAAAATTGGTGAAAACTTTGATTTCTACGGAGGCATTGATTTCAGATACTATAAAGGTACACATACCAATGAGTTGGTAGACCTCTATGGTGGTGATTATTATATAGATTCTTCTTCCCGTCAATCTGTATCAGCCAAAAATAATATAGCTGCACAGGCAGGCAATGCTTACGTGAATCAGAAGTTGAAAGTGGGAGATGTAGTATATCGCGACTATGACGGTTATGTGGTTACTGAAGGCGTTTTTGCCCAAGGCGAATATAATCTGGATAAATTAAGTGTTTTCGCTTCCGGTTCATTTTCAAATAACGGTTATTGGCGTTACGACCGTTTCTACTATGATAAGGCCCATGCCAAGTCGGATGTCGTTAACTTTATCGGATGGTCGGCAAAGGGAGGTTTAAACTTTAACCTCACAGAACATCACAATGTTTTTGCAAACATAGGTTACATCAGTCGTGCCCCCTTCTTTTCCAGCGGAGTATTCTTGAACAAAGAAACAAGTAATGCCTTGAATCCCGACGCAGTAAACGAAAAGATATTCTCGGCAGAATTAGGTTATGGCTATCGCTCGAGGTTTTTCACGGCTAATTTGAATATCTATCACACTCGTTGGATGGATAAGACAATGGCCAAGTCCACCAATGTGAACTTCTACGACGGAGACATTCATGGGGCCTTTGATGAAAGCCGGTATACAGAGGGCATGCGTGCTGTTATCAACATGCAAGGAGTCAACTCTGTCCATCAGGGTATCGAGCTGGACTTTGTAGCCAAACCTTTCACCTGGTTAGACATAACAGGTATGTTCTCTATTGGTAATTGGCGCTGGGTAAATGATGCTGAAGGACAGTTCACCGTAGAAGGTCAATTCATAACCAATACTACTATTAAAGATGCAGATGGCAAAGATAAAGTGGTTGCAGTAGACGCTCTGAAAAACGGTCTGACTCCCGCCACAATGAAACTTATGCTTAATGACGTCCAAGAGGGAGGTTCGGCACAAACAACTGCTTCGTTGGGTGCGAATTTCACCATTGCTAAAGGGCTCCGTTTAGGCATAGACTGGACCTTGAATGCGCGCAACTATGCCGATTGGCAGCTTAGCTCCAGTGATATTGTGCTGGATGGAACCAAGAAGTTCGAGACGCCTTGGCGTATTCCTGCTTCACATGTATTTGACTTGAATGCTAGCTATCGTTTCAAGATCGGTGGAGTAGAATCCGTATTGTCGGGCAATATCAACAACGTCTTCAATCAGGAATACATCACCGATGCGATGGACGGTGATAAACACGACTGGCGCACAGCGTATGGTGTATTTTATGGGTTTGGACGTACATTCAACGTTAGGATGAGAGTTAATTTCTAATCAGAGTAAACGAAGACATTATGAAAAAGAAATATCTACTAATGCCCTTTGCTGCAATGTTATTGTTGGCGGGCTGCGATTATAACGATAAATATTTTGATGGGCTTGAGGACAAAACAGTCCCTACCGATGTGAAAAAACTGGAATATACACTGACGGATGCCGACTATGCAACCATTGCGGACAATAAAACAAATAAAAGTATAGCAAAAGAGGCGGGACTTGAAGGCGCATTGTCAGGAGTGAAAACCCAACATAGCTTATCCGACGAAATCCCGGCTTCTCTTTACTTGCCTGCTTTCTTGTCGGCAAAATGGTATACGGCGGATGCTGGTTCGAGCGTAAAAATCACCTATAATAAAAGACTTGATGTTCCGGAATACCTGTCTCAGATAGCTGCCGCTAAATCATATAAACTGGCAAGTAGTGATTATGCGCTGGCATGGGAAGATGGCGAGGCATCTTATTTTACTCCCTCCAAACCTGCTTCCACTTATTTGCCCCGCATATTGAAGAATCAGATGCCGGATGCGCAGACAGGCGATTATGTAGCCGTAGAATATCAGTATTCAGATAACGAACCGGGTGGCGGCGGCTCCGTAGAGACCTATCAGAAAGTGGTGGACGCTGTAGAAGGTGGTGTAGGAGAATATAATGTGAAAGGTTCCGTGGTTGCCACCTATGGCAGAGGATTTTTGCTTTCAGACGGTACGGCTTCTATCCTGGTGTATCTCAATAAAGCGGCAAACTATTCTTTAGGAGATGTAGTGGCTGTCAAAGGGACCACAGCACTCTATAGCGGACTAAAACAATTCTCCGCTACGGCCGAGATAAAGAAACTTTCAAAAGGGGAAACCTTCCCGGCTCCTACGTTCCAAAACATGGATGCTGCTGCCATGGATGCTTATTTGAATGCTCCGGTGGCTAAACCTATCAAGTATACGGGTAAACTGTCCATTTCCGGAAACTATTACAATGTCGCTATCGAAGGAGCCGAGAAAGCTACTGGCAGCATAAGCTATCCGAATGCCAGTTTGATAGATAAGGCTCTCGATGGAAAGGAAGTCACGGTAATGGGATATGGCATAGGAGTTTCTTCCGGTAAGTTTGTTAATACGATTGCTATGAAAGTAATAGCGGAAGGAGAACCGGAATATACCTCTGTCGGTGAAGTGGCTTTGGCACAACCGGGAAGCTATGATGTAAAAGGTATTATTGTTGCTAAGTACAAACGTGGTTTCCTTGTTAATGATGGAACGGGTTCTATCCTTGTATA
>JAUUNK010000374.1 GCA_030844565.1 Bacteroides ovatus | reverse complement strand
GCAAAAATATAAGAATGAAAAAAGGGCGACAAGATAGAATCGCGGAGACGCTTACGTTACCGCTTTCACCTGTCTTATTAAGGCAGTGAACACTAAAGTTACACCACGCTGATTTATCATAACTTTTAGTTATACTAATCATGGATAGGATAGGAGAAATATTAATGATAGAATGGGAAGATAGTTATGGAGTAGAATCAGGATGGAGAGATATATCTAATTATTCTGCTTCTGTTCTTACTATTAAAAGTGTCGGTAAAGTAATTTATGAAAATGACAAAATAATCTCATTAGCTCATAATTTCGCAGATGAAACTGATAATACACCAATGCAAGCTAATGGAATTATGGTAATACCCAAAGCTTGCATTGTAAATGTTACTTCTTGCTCTTTTTCTTGTCAGCAGTTTGAGTCAGAGCAGAAGCCGCCACCGTCTTAACCTTTTTAGGAGTCTTAGGATTCCTTAAAAGTTCAGATGCAATACTAGCCACTTTGGGCGATGTTTTTTCATTCTTTCCCATAAACTTAGAATTAAAGATTGTACAAATATACTTGTTATATTTAGGATGTCCAAAAAATGATATTTTTATTTGCATATCTCGTTTATTTTTACTATATTGTAGCAACATAAAAGATAAGCGTTATGAAAAAGAGAAGGAAAAGAAAAAGCATCGTAGATTTCAGAGCTTCTTTCCCGGACGAAGAAAGCGCAATCAGATACTACGAGAGTGTAAGATGGGCAAATGGAGTGGTTTCGCCATTCGATGAAACATCTAAAGTGTACAAATGCAAGAACGGTAAATATAAGTGCAAGAATACCGGGAAGTACTTCACTTATAGGACTGGTACGTTTTTCGCTAACTCTAAGTTAGGAATGAGAGATTGGTTATACGCTATTATTATGATTGCCAACCGTAAGAACGCTATATCTTCATACCAATTAGCAGATGATTTGGATATTCCACAAAAGACAGCATGGTATATGCTTCACAGAATAAGAACTGCAATGGCTAAAGAAAACAATCAGAAGCTATCTGGTGACGTTGAGATAGATGAAACATTTGTAGGTGGAAAGAATATTAATCGCCATAAAGATAAGAAAGTAGAGAAATGTCAAGGACGTAGCTACAAGGATAAAGTTCCTGTATTTGGGGCTATAGAAAGAGGTGGGAATCTTTTTGCTAAGGTTGTTCCTAACACCCAAGCAAAGACGCTCGTCCCGATTGTGAAAAAGAATGTTGATGTAGGAAGTTCTGTTTATACCGATGGTTGGAGCTACAAAGGACTAGAGAAGAAATACACGCAAATGTCTGTAGACCACGGCAAACATTTCTACGGAATGATTCTAGTTACTGATGATGGAGAGATAATCGAAATCACAACTAACAGAATAGAAAACGCTTGGTCGGTATTTAAACGAACTATAAAAGGAACATATATCCATGTCAGCAAGAAGTATCTACAAAGATACGTTGACGAATTTGTTTTTCGATTTAATACCCGAAAAATTAGCAAAAACGATAGAATTGAATTACTTTTGCAATATGCAGCAGCTTAAAAATTATGGCAAATAACAAAGACATAAAGAAGGATAAGCCTAAGAAGGAGAAGAAAAAGAGGAAACCTGTATATGAAATACAAGGCTTCGTCCTCACTATACCCGAAGAAAGGCTAAAAGAGATGCTGCTAGAAATGAGCAAGCCAAATCCCGAAAAAGAGTAGTAATTAATCATGGTTGTATATATCTCCAAATTTTGACTCTATAAACACAACCTTAAAAACATTCCCTTCACGAAAGCCTAAAAAAACATGATTACTACCTGTAGCTCTAAACGAAAATAGGTAATCAATACCTTTTGCAATACTTATATCTTTCTTTATTGATTTAATTGAAATTTTCTCATATCCGAAAGAATGACGTTGTGATTTGTTAATCTCGTTCCAATCGAGCAAGCACAACTTCTTTAACCTTTGTAAAAGATTTATAAAAAACGATGACTCATTACACTCTGTGTAGCTTACGTCATGCAACAGTTCAAAAGAAAAGGATATATACTGCTTTTGTCCGATTTTTGTTTCAATTGGTTTTTCGGCTTTTATTATGTGCTTATGCATTACCTATTTTTTTCTTAAAAAAATCAATTAATTCTTGATGTTTAATGACATTCCCGGGTCCAATATTAGTATTTCTCCACGGTGCTTCTGCATGGGTTTTTCTCATTAAGCCATAAGCCGAAAAATCAACATAAGCATCAAATACATCATTAAACATATACTCTTCCTCTTCTGTTAGTTCTATGATTTCTTTATTCTCGGGTAAAATTCCACCTGCCTCATGCCCTTTAAAATGTTCATATACGCAAGGAACGACCGGACCGTACATCCAAGCTTCGATATCTTCATCAAACAGTGGTGTACCAAATGCAGCTAAATGATATCCCTGTTCGTAATAAAGCATCTTCTGCAACTTCATGTTAGACATGAGGTCTCCACCACAAACATCCGTGGCTTTAGCCAACAATTTATTCGCTATATCCAATGCTTTGTATGCCATACTTTTTTTTCTGCAAAATAAAACAATTAAATCGAAAGATGTATCGTTCATTAATAAAAATTGGCGATCGCCAACTACATAATTACCAATAAATCCTTATCTTTGCACTAAAGATACGAAAAATTGGGGAGAAATCCAATTTTTTGGAAGAAATAGTGTAGCCTAATCGTCATCAGAATCACCACCTCGGATAACAGAACTAAGGCTATCAGTGAACTTACTCGTTGGGTAAAGTGTACTTCGTCATATACTGACGTGGTGCGCTGCCATTGAGTAAGTGGGCTTGTGGTGAGCCTTGATGACGTATGGCAGTAGCACTACGTCTTTTTTTTTTGTGACTTTGCGTATGGTTATTGCTGAATTGGATAGGGATTTATTCACTTTATGTTTAACTATAAAAAGAAAAAGTTATGAAAAAGTTTCTAAGTATGACGCTGTTGTTTACAGCTATGTTTTTAACGTTCTCTGCGTGTTCAAACGATGATGATGAAACTACTTACACCTTAGTTTACAATGCTAGCACTTGGGGAAATTATGCCGAAACTGTCAGGATATTCGAGTGTACTGACAATGGTGACAAAATCTTCAATAGTAGTGTAGAATGTAAAAAAGGCTATGAGGAAACCTTCACTGCACAACCTAATGTATCTAAAGTGAAGATTACTATTGGAAGCAAATGGGTTCAGCAGGTATTTCTTCTTAAAAAAGGAGGAAATACTACAATTACAATAGATGGCAGTACTGTTGTAGGACCTAATGAACCATAATTATTACACTTATGTTATTCTACATCTGTTTAATAATATGGGCTGCCTGCTTTATATTTGGCGGTCTAACAGGAAAGAAATAATAGTTGTATATGTGCAAATAATTTGCTATCTTAGCAACCAATTAATACCGGAGGAAAATCCTCCGGTATAATCAAAAGTTATAATGAAATTTGTAAAATCAGCGTGGTGTAACTTTAGTGTTCACTGCCCTTATTAAAATATCCCTTGAGCTAAAACAATTATCATTATAGCTAATCCGGATAT
>JAUUNK010000003.1 GCA_030844565.1 Bacteroides ovatus | reverse complement strand
ATGGAACAATTGACAGAAGAAGATAATCCGGTAATAGTAAAATATTATTTAAAAAGATAATAGTTTTTTCAATAAACTTATCTTTCATGGCTATATTACCAGATTTTTGCAAAGAATCAATCCCGCTTCTCGCTTGCTACTATATTTTTACGATATTCCGTAGGAGTCACCCCCGCATACTTTTTAAAGTATTGCGAAAAGAAAGACGGATTAGGAAAATTCATCTCATCGGAAATCTCTTTGATAGACAGGCCCTTATTCTGCAACTTCGATTTGATATTCATAACCGTACAACTGATAATCCATTCTCCCGCCGTCTGTCCCGACATCTGCTTTACAATCATCGACAAATGCCGCGGCGTAATAGACTGTTCCGTGGCATAAAACTCCAGCGACCTGTGAACATGGTAGTTATTAAAGAGCGAATAGATAAACTCTTGAAAGATTCTTTCATTACGCGAACGGGCTTGCTGGGTGAGCGGCTTGCGTTTGAGGTAGATAGCAATTATCTCATAAGCAATAATCTTCATCATACACTCATCTATCTCCCGACGCAACGGATGTTGTTCCTCGGCATGCTCGCTGAGCAATCTGTCGTGAAGTGCGACAATCTTACTCCATTCTTCTTCCCGCAGCGAGATGCAGGGATTTTCCATCATATACAAATAGTAAGACGACTTCTCCGGAATTTGAATGGACGCGAAGAAACTCACATCCGCCCTCAAAGCACTTCCCTCAAAGTCTTCGCTATAATCCATTGTCTGAATCACCGTATAGGGAAAGGCGACCACGATATCACCCGCCGTAATATGATACTGCTTGAGGTCAATAACAATATCTGCATGACCACGCTGGCAGAGAAACACTCCACCCTGTTCCAGACGCACAGGCATATCCGTTATATTCAGATCCTTGCATGTCGATTCGGCATCACCGATAAATAGAGGACTATAATTCTTCATTTGAATACAAAAATAGGAAAAATACAATGCATCTCAAAAGAAATACTACAATCTGAACATTTTATACTCAACACACAACTTTTTTCTCCTTTATACTCCTCCTACCTTTGCAGCGGAAATTTAAATATCACTCTATATGAATAAAATAATGCTATTACCTCTCCTAGCTTTGTTGGCAGGATGCGCGGGAGGTACATCAAAAGAAGAGTATGCACGCTACGTGCAATGCGATACAGTGAAAGCAGCGGGAAGTGCTGTCACGCAGTCCCGGTTTTCCGGACGGGTGAAGGCGGCTTCGGAAGCCGATGTCGCCTTCCGGGTGGCAGGACAGATTGCCGGAATGGATGTAACGCAGGGGCAGTTCGTTCGACGGGGGACAGTCATTGCCCGCCTGGACGACCGCGACTACCGCACACAACTTGCCGCCACCGAAGCGGAATATAATCGTATCCATGCCGAAGCCGGCCGGATTGTCGAGCTTTACGAGAAGAAAAGCGTGACGCCCAACGAGTATGATAAGGCAATCTACGGATTAAAACAAATCACAGCGAAACTGGAAGCTCACCGCAATGCTTTGTCCTACACCCGCCTGGTCGCTCCCTTCGACGGATATATTCAAAAGAAACTGTTTGATGTAGGTGAAACGGTCAGTGCAGGGCTGGCAGTCGTTTCTATTGTCTCTACGGAAAGTCCGGAAATAGAGATTCATATTCCCACCGCAGATTTCATCCGGCGCGGCGAGTATATGAAAGCTACCGCCACCATTGATGGTTTTCCCGACCGTACTTTTGAATTGGAATTGGCAGGCATCAACCGGAAAGCTAATTTAAACCAGTTGTATACTGCCACGTTCCGCATTCGGGAAGCTTCCCCAGTGACTCCCGGCATGACGGCGATGGTGACTATCCTTTATGAAGCGGAAGGTACACGCCTGATGCGCATTCCTTTTACCGCTTTATCAGGAGACAGCGTGTGGATAACGGATAACGGCAGAGCTGTGCGCAAAGCGGTGAAAGTGCGCGAAATAAAGAATGACGGAACAGTCTTTGTAGAAGGACTGAACGAAGGAGAACTCATTATCAGCCGTGGCATTCATACCCTGAACGAAGGACAACGCGTGAAAAGATTGCCCGCAAAATCCGGAACCAATGCAGGAGGTGTGTTATGAATTTCGGTAAATGGGCGCTTGCCAATAGCAAGCTGGTATATTTCATCGTAGCCATTCTGGTGGTAGGAGGCGTGATGTCTTACGACCAAATGAGTAAACTCGAAGATCCTGCTATCAAAGTGAAGGAAGCAATTGTAATGACCACCTATCCCGGAGCTTCCCCGCATGAAGTAGAGCTGCAAGTAACCGATCCGATTGAAAAGGCTATCCGTTCGATGAATAGCATTGACAAAGTGGAAAGCCAGTCGTCTGCTGATTTATCCCTCATCACCGTTACGCTGGAAACGACTCTGCCGGAAGATGAAATCGAACAGCATTGGGATATGCTGCGCCGCAAGGTGGGTGACATCCGCTCGCAACTCCCGCCGGAAGCGAATACCAGCCTGGTGGTAGACGACTACGGCGATGTGTTCGGCATGTTCTACGCTCTCACATCAGATGGTTTCACCAACAAAGAACTTTCGCAATATGCCGAACTGATAAAGCGAGAAGTGCAGACCATCAAAGGCATCTCGAAAGTAGAACTCTACGGCGTAATGGAACCTGTTATCAACATTTCCATTTATGAAGACCGCATGGCCAATCTCGGTGTGTCGCCCGCCGAAGTGTTGCAAACCATTCAGGGGCAGAATCAAACCATCTATTCCGGCTATTACGAAAGCGGCGATATGCGTTTGCGGGTAGCCGTAAACGATAAATACCGGACGGTAGAAGATATAGAAAACATGTTGATTCAAGGACATGAAAACGATCAGATGCGGCTGCGTGATATTGCCTCCGTCACCACCGGATATGCGGAACCCGTGCGGAACGCCCTGTTTTATGATAAAAAGCCGGCGGTAGGAATAGGTATTTCCGCCTTTAGCGGGACCGATATTGTGAAACTCGGCAAAAAGGTGGAGGAAAAGCTCGCCGGGCTACGCGATAGCTCCTTGCCTGTAGGAATCGAATATAACAAGATATTCTTTCAGCCGGAAAAAGTGAGCGATGCTATCGGTGATTTTATTGTCAATCTGATAGAATCGGTTGTTATCGTAGTGGTTGTTCTGATGTTTGCTATGGGATTCAGGAGCGGTGTGTTGCTTGGCATCACCTTGGTGGTGACGGTGCTCGGATCGCTGTTGTTTCTGAAACTTCTCGGTGGAACCCTGCAACGGGTATCTCTTGCCGCTTTTATTCTGGCAATGGGCATGCTGGTAGATAATGCAATTGTGATTGTGGACGGTATTTTAATTGACCGTGCTAAAGGAAGATTACAGTCGAAAGCACTGACGGACATTGGCCGCCGCACTGCCATGCCTCTGCTGGGGGCTACGCTCATCGCCATTCTGGCATTCTTCCCGCTCTTTCTCTCGCCGGACACGACGGGAGTGTATATTCGCGACCTCTTTGTAGTGTTGGCTGTTTCCCTCTTGTTGAGTTGGATCTTATCACTCATCATGGTTCCCCTGCAAGCAAAAGGTATGCTGAAAGCTCCCAAACAAAAAAAGGATCAGTTCAACGGCCCGTTTTATAAAGCACTCTACAAAATGCTCGGCTGGTGTCTCCATTACCGGACGGCAACTACTGTCGGGGCTTTTCTGCTGGTAGGATTAAGCGTATGGGTTTACACCAAACTTCCGCAAAGCTTTTTCCCTGATATGAACTACGACCAGCTCTATATCGAATATAAACTTCCCGAAGGCAGCAACAGCACCCGTACGGAAGCAGACCTGATGTCTATCTCGGCCTACCTGCTTTCACGTCCGGACATCCGCCATGTCACAGCTTCGGTAGGTGCTACGCCAAGCCGTTACAATCTGGTACGCAACATGGCGACTCCCTCGTTGGCGTATGGCGACCTGATTGTTGATTTCACCTCGCAGGAAGATTTGGTAGCGGCAGTGCAGGAGATTCAGGAATATCTGCTCCGGCATTATCCGCAAGCGTATGTGCGCGTGAAGCGTTACAATCTAATGTATAGCAAATATCCCGTTGAAGCCATGTTCACCGGGCCAGACCCGGCTGTCCTCTCCGAACTGACTGCCCGGACGCAAGCCATTATGGAACGGAGCGACAAGCTTATGCTCGTCACATCCGACTGGGAACCGAAAAGGGCGGTACTGGAAGTGGATTATAACCAACCCGTAGCCCGCCGTGCCGGACTCTCCCGTCAGGATGTAGGCTTATCGTTGCTTGCTTCCACAGACGGCATTCCCGTAAATAAAATCTACGACGGAACAGTCGCCCAGACCATTCAGGTGAAATGCGTCGATAAAGACGGCCGTCCGATTGAAGCATTGGAAAACGCTCCGGTATTCTCCCTGTTGCCCTCCCTGAATGGGATGGACAAGCAAACTATTCAGGGGTTGATGACCGGTGCGGTTTCAGAAGAAGAAGTAATTGCTTCCAGTCTTGCCACCACCCCTTTGAGCCAGACCACAAAAGGTATCCACCTCACATGGGAAGACCCGTTGGTGATACGCTACAACGGTCAGCGTGCCATGCGTGCCCAAGCCAACAACGTTCCGTCCGCAGGTGCGGAAGAAGCCCGTCAAGAGATTATGCAGGCGGTAGAAGCCATCCCGCTCCCCGAAGGTTATACACTCTCTTGGGAAGGCGAGCATAAAGCGGAAAACGAATCCCTCCAATACCTTTTCGCCAATCTGCCGTTGGCAGTCGTACTGATGATAGGTATTTTGATTATGCTTTTTAAGGATTACCGCAAACCGCTTATCATCATCTTTTGCACGCCGCTCCTTTTTGTCGGAGCTGTTTTCGGCGTAGGGATTGCGGGCAAAGCATTCGGTTTTGTCGCTATCTGCGGCCTGCTGGGGCTTATCGGCATGATGATTAAAAACGGCGTGGTGTTGATGGACGAGATAAACGTACGTATCCGCCAAGGCGTGCCGCCGGTACAAGCATTGCTGGACAGTTCGGCAACCCGGTTTCGTCCGGTAATGATGGCATCGCTTACCACCATTCTCGGCATGATACCGCTATTGCCCGACGACATGTTCGGTTCGCTTGCCGCTACCATTATGGGAGGCCTGTTACTGGGAACACTCGTCACGCTGATATTTATTCCCGTTTTTTATTCCATCCTGTTTAAAATAAGAATTAAATGAAACGTCTTTTAGTCTATATAATCTGCCTTCAAGGCATTTTCGCTACCGCCTCCGCACAGCCGTTGACACTCGACGACTGCCGCCGTATGGCGCTCGAACAGAATCGTAACCTCCGCAATGCCGCTCTTCAACACGGTGTGGCACAGGATAACTTGCAGGCATACAAAACGAACCGCCTGCCTAAGTTTTTCCTCACAGGACAGTATCTCTATTCCGGTGGAGAATCATCCTTTACCCTTCCCGGAGGTTATCTGCCTACGTTTGTTCCCAACCCTGCCACCGGAGCTTTGGAACCTAATATCTCGGCAATCAATCCTGACGGAACACCTCTCTTTAAAGAGTATGCTTATATGCCCGATACGAAATTGGATTTCAATATGAAGTCGATATATTCGGCGGGACTTTCCGCCCGGCAGCCTCTTTATATGGGAGGGAAAATCCAAGCATCCGTCCGGATGGCGAAGATAGCTGCGAATATAGCGAACCTGAATACGCAGAAGATGGAAGCGGAGGTCATTGTCAACGTCGATGAAGCTTTTTTCAATTATATAAAGGTGGAAGAACTGGTCCGCAGCGCGGTCAAGTATAAAGAGGTGCTTGCTGAATTCCACCGGCAGATGGAGAATGCTTATCAAGCCGGAATGAAGAGTAAAAACGACCTGCTCAAAGTACAGGTCAGGCTCAACGA
Source organism: Bacteroides ovatus (assembly GCA_030844565.1). Classification (GTDB taxonomy): domain Bacteria; phylum Bacteroidota; class Bacteroidia; order Bacteroidales; family Bacteroidaceae; genus Bacteroides; species Bacteroides ovatus_A. The sequence continues at coordinate 91,053 of JAUUNK010000003.1, read as the reverse complement.
AGCGGAACTGAAACTCCGGCAGTCTCAAAACAGATTGCGCCTTGCCCGCATGAATCTGTGTTATCACATCGGTTTGCCGATGAATACCGAAAGTATCTCCCTCCGGTATAATTTCGAGGAAACAGACCTGCTTTCCGTACAGTCATCCGGTATCTCCGCCCGTCCCGAATACGGAATGTTGCAGCAGCAAATCGAATTGAAAAAACAAAATGTTGCTTTGACACGAAGCGACTTTCTGCCGCAGGTAGCTGCCACAGTATCTTACAACTATACGCATGGAGTGGAAGTGAACAACAGCAACCTTTTCTCCAAACCTTCTTTTATGGGTGGAATATCGGTCAACATCCCCCTGTTCAATTGGGGAGAAGGCAGACGAAAGGTTTCAGCGGCCCGGCGTGAAGTGGAAATGGCGGCTAATCAATTGGAAGATGTATCCCGGCAAATGGAACTGGAGTTGATGCAAGCCATTAACGACTATGACGAATCGGTTCTGGAAGTGGCATTGACTCAAAAGTCTTTGATGCAGGCGGAAGAAAACCGCACGGGAAGCGGCAACCGTTATCAAGTCGGCATGGAGACGTTGGCAGACTATCTGGAGACGCAAGCTCTCTGGCAGAAGGCTCAGTTCGACTTGGTGGAAGCGCGTTCAAAACAACGAATGTCTTATACGAAATATCTGAAGGCAATCGGTGGATTGAAATCACCCCGTTGAAATCAATTCATTGAAATCTTCTCCTGCTTTTGGATAAAAAATGTAAATGGATGAAAAGATTGACAGGGCTGTGTTGTTATAACCTCATCCATAGCTTCAGCTATATTAATAACCCTATATACTTAAAAAGATATGAAAGAAAATAGATTAATGATATACGGTGCTTACGGTTATACCGGCGAATTGATGGTACGTGAAGCCGTAAAACAAGGTCTTAAGCCGGTTATAGCCGGACGCGGTGCTGAAAAATTAAAGCCGCTTGCCGGAGAATTGAACTTGGAATACCGGGCATTCGGCGTTCAGGAGGCAGGAAACTATTTGCAGGATATCAGCGTCCTGCTGAATTGTGCAGGCCCCTTTTCCGCCACGGCAGAGATTCTTGTTAAAGCCTGCCTTGAACAACAGGTGCATTACCTCGACATAACAGGCGAAATAGAAGTTTTCAGAAAGTGCTATGCGTTGGATGATGAAGCCCGTAAGAGAAACATTATTGTCATGCCCGGCGTAGGAACGGATATTGTACCGACCGACTGTCTGGCAGCTATGTTGAAAGAGAAGTTGCCCACTGCCACAAGGCTCGATTTGGCTTTCTCTTTCGGCACGAGTCCGAGTATCGGCACAGTGAAAACATCCATCGAAAGTTTCGGCAAAGGAGGTCTTATCCGGGAAAACAACCGGCTCAAAAGAGTTCCCAACGCTTTCCGCATACGTAAGATTCCTTTTCAGAATAAACCGCAATGGGCAGTCACCATTCCTTGGGGTGATGTCTTTACAGCCGGAATATCCACTCACGTTCCCGACGGAGTGGTTTATATGGCAATGCCCAAAAGTGCCATTTATATGGCACGCTTGACCAATCCGGTTAAAGGAGTGCTGAACACCGGTTTCGGGCAGAAGTTAACCAAAAAACTGGTGAGCCTTTTTGTGAAGAAAGGTCCCGATGAACAAGCGCGTGAAACGGAAAGAGGGCAATTCTGGGGAGAAGCCCAAGTTCCGGACGGCGACAAAGTGGAAATGACAATGTCTACACCCAATGTTTATCAATTAACCGCCATAACAGGGATACGGATTGCAGAATATTGTTTGAACGTTCATGGAAAAAGCGGATATAATACTCCGTCTATGCTATTAGGCAGTAGTTTTATTCTTTCCATACCGGGCATAGATATTCGGAGTATTTAGTATGATTGATCCGCTTTTCTCCGCGGCATACTCTCGATTATAACCCCAGTTTAGCAGAGATTTCCAGCATTCGTTGGATAGGTTTCACTGCTTTCGCAGCAATCTCCGGATCTACAATAATTTCAGGAGATTCATTCTTAAGACATTCATACAGCTTCTCCAGCGTGTTCAACCGCATGAAGCTACACTCGTTACATCCGCAGGTGCTATCATTGGGAGGAGCGGGGATAAACAACGTATCGGGACATTTCTTCTTCATCTCATGCAAGATACCCGATTCAGTGGCTACGATGTATTTCTTTTCGGGATGGTTCACTGCATACTTTAGTAAAGCAGCTGTAGACCCTACGACATCCGCCAACTTCAGCACTACGCTTTTGCATTCAGGATGGGCCAGCACCACTGCATCGGGGTATTCAGCTTTCAGTTCCACAATCTTCTCCACCGAGAACTGTTCATGCACGTGACAAGCACCGTCCCATAGCAGCATATTTCTTCCCGTTACGGCATTAATATAATTTCCCAGGTTGCGGTCCGGTCCAAAGATTATCTTTTCTTCCGGGGGGAAACTTTCCACAATCTGCCTTGCATTGGTAGAAGTCACCACCACATCTGTCACAGCTTTCACCGCAGCTGTCGTGTTAACGTAAGAAATAACGGTATATCCGGGATGTTCTCCCACAAACCGGGCAAACTCTTCCGCCGGGCAACTGTCTGCCAACGAACACCCTGCATTCATATCCGGAACCAGTACTTTCTTTTCCGGGCAAAGCACCTTCGCCGTTTCACCCATGAAATGAACACCGCACATCACAATAATGTCCGCCTCCGTCTTCGCCGCCCACTGAGCCAGCGCAAGGCTGTCGCCTACGTAATCGGCTATATCCTGTATTTCACCCTTCTGGTAGTAGTGCCCCAGAATAATGGCATTCTTTTCTTTTTTCAGCTCGTTAATAGCTTGGATGAGTTCATTCATAATTATATTTTTTATTCTTCTTTTTAAAAAAATCTTTTGTTAGTGATAATAGCCTGTTAATTGTGTTAGCAAATAAATTCGTTTTTTCTTGCCAGATAAGTTATTAGTCCCTTTATTTATTTTATTAGTTCGTTATTAACGGATGTTTAAAGGGGAGATATCTTCTCTATCACCTTTATAATCAGCCAAAGAGAAAAGGAATCTATTTTAGCTATTCACTTCCTGTTGATAACATGCAAAGTTAAAAACTTTAAGGATATAAACAGCTAAAGAAGTGATGAAAAATGTGTTGAATGAGACATAGAAAATTTTCCCTAACTTTTTTGCAATGTTCATAAGTGCATCCCTTAGAGTTTGTTTTGAATAATGCAAGGATTAGTTTTCACAATCTTTGCCGGGAGAGTTGACAGGTTTTCAACCGTTATCAACACAGGTGTTAACAGAAAGAATTATCTTTGCAGCAATAACCGATAGAAGTAATCAAAAGGAAGAATGAATATGCGGAAGTTGAAGATAACCGAGTTGAACCGGATAAGTACGGAAGAGTTTAAAAAGGTGTCGAAGTTGCCTCTGGTGGTAGTGTTGGACGATATACGCAGTCTCCACAATGTTGGTTCCGTATTTCGCACTTCGGATGCGTTTCGTATAGAATGTATCTATTTGTGTGGCATTACAGCTACACCTCCTCACCCTGACATACATAAAACGGCTCTGGGAGCTGAGTTCACTGTAGATTGGAAATATGTTAATAACTCTGTTGAAGCGGTTGATAACCTTAAAAAGGAAGGATATATAGTCTACTCTGTGGAACAGGCTGAAGGAAGCGTCCTGTTGAATGAACTTGAATTGGAAAAAGAGAGGAAATATGCTATTGTAATGGGAAATGAGGTAAAAGGCGTGCGGCAGGAGGTTATCGACCATTCGGATGGTTGCATCGAGATTCCCCAATACGGCACTAAACATTCGTTGAATGTTTCGGTGACGGCAGGTATTGTTATCTGGGACCTGTTCAAAAAGTTGCAGTAACTGTCTGGTTAGAAGAAATAGGAAAACTATAATTGACCGTTTTCCACCATTAATACGATTCGTTCGGTAAGTTTATCTTCTCCTTCCGGGTCGTATTCTTTTTTAAGGCTGGCACCGAACAAAGATGCAAAAGCTTGATAGAAACCTGCTTTGAAAGGTCCCATAAAGGCTTTCACCAGCTCGTATGATGTCTGATTGCTTTGACGATCTATCAGTTTTATAAGGAGTTTGCCTTGTGCAAAAGATAGTTTCTTCATCCGTGGGGTATATTGTTCTTTCAGCCCCTTCTCTACCCTTTTGATATGTTTTTGCCGTGCCTTTTCGTTAGGGAGGGTTTGCAGGTATTCATAAGTTTCGATGATGGCACGGTTAATTTCTTGTGAGATGGGATATACCTTCTTCACGTTTCTCACCAATTTATAATATTCTCTTCGCTCTTTCTCGCTTTTGAATTTCAGTGGCTTAAACACATAGACTGGCCTTAGCTGGACACAAGGGATGGTATCGCCTTCGTAGATACACATCGGAACGAAGTATTCGCCTATGCTTTGTTTCTTCTGCGCAGAGGTCTGCTCGCGTGCGCCCAGAAGAAACAACAGAAGTGTGACTATGTGAAGACTTCTTTTCATGATGCAAAAATAATGGATTAAATCTACATTCATGCTTTACTTTGCTAAACTTAATCTAATTTTGCCGTCCTTACTGCATAAGTAGCAAGTAATCCTATAAACTGGTATCTATGAATCATGCCCGGCTTTTATGCTTTTGGGGACTTATGAACATTTTGTTAATAACCTCGGTGAATTATGCTCAAACAGCTTCCCAAGAACTTCTGGAAGAGGTATTATTAGATATATCGGCTCGGAATGGAGAAGAAGAAAGTCCTGATTGGCAGAATGAGTTGGAAGAACTTTCACAACGCTTGGAAGAACCCATTGACCTGAATACTGCCACTCGCCAACAACTCGAACAATTTCCTTTTCTTACAGACATTCAAATAGAACATTTGCTTGCTTATGTTTATATTCACGGTGAAATGCACTCCCTTTACGAACTTCAATTGGTAGAAGAAATGGACCGGAAAACTATCTCTTATTTACTTCCCTTCATTTGCCTGCTTCACAAAGAAAAAAGAAATTCACCGCTCCTGTTGAAAAACATGTTGAAATATAGTCGGCATGAGTTGCTTACTCGTGTAGATATTCCATTGTATATCAGGGAAGGATATAGAAAAAACTACCTCGGTACTCCGGTTTATAACTCTGTGAAATATGCTGTTCATTATCGCGACAGGTTCTATGCAGGAGTTGTTGCCGAGAAGGATGCGGGGGAGCCCCTGGGGGCTTTGTATAACAAGCAAGGTTATGATTTCTATTCCTTTTATTTTCTACTCTGTAACACCACCGGGTGGTTGAAAACGCTGGCTTTGGGGAATTATCGGTTAAGTTTTGGACAAGGTTTGGTGATAAGTATGGACTATCTGCTTGGGAAGACTTCCTATTTTGCTACTTCCCGTGCGGGAGGAATCAAAAAACATTCTTCTACCGATGAATATAATTATCTGCGGGGAGCGGCTGTTGACATCTCCCTTGGACGGTATTGGAGCCTTGCCGGATTCTATTCACACCGTACTTTGGACGGGGCAGTGAAGAAAGGAGTAATTACTTCTATCTACAAGACCGGATTGCACCGGAGTCTTAAGGAGTCAGAAAAAATAAGGTTATTCACACAGCAATTAACAGGTTATCACCTGACTTATCAACAATCTGTTATTAAACTTGGCATAACAGGCATATATTACTTTTTCAACCGACCTTATGAACCAACGTTAACAGGTTATACAAAGTATGACTTACATGGTGTTTCTTTTTATAATCTGGGTATGGACTATGCCTATCGTTTTCGTCGCTGGTCGATTGAAGGAGAAGTGGCAAAAGGAAAGCGAGGGATGGCTTTTTTGAACCGTCTTCAGTATTCTCCCGCACAAGACTATCGGTTCATCCTGCTCTATCGTAATTATTCATACGATTATTGGGCGATGTATGCCCGTTCGTTCGAAGAAGGTGGTTCGGTGCAAAATGAGAACGGATGGTATGTAGCGGCAGAGATGTCTCCGTTTGCCAACTGGAAATTCTTTGCTTCCCTAGACATTTGCTCTTTTCCATGGTGGAACTATCGTGTTAGCAAAGCTTCGCAGGCACGTGAGGCTGTGGTGCAGGCGGATTTCTTACCTCGAAGTCGTTGGAATGTCTTTTTGAGGTATCGTTATAAACAAAAAGAACGGGATGTTGCCGGTACCCAAGGAAAAACTATTTTAGATATTTTTCATCATCAATTGCGGTGTCGCCTGAACTATTCTTGTAACCAACTGTTCTCAAGTCGTACAACTTTGGATTATAATCATTTTCATTCGCAGGAAAGTACTGCGAAACAGGGGTATCAAATGACGCAAGCGATATCCTGTAAGCTGCCCCGGATTCCGGTGAAAATCGAATTTCAGGGCAGCTATTTTTATACTGACAACTATGATACGCGAGTATACATGTACGAAAAAGGATTGCTATATACTTTTTCCACTTCCTCTTTACAAGGAGAAGGAATGAGGCTGGCGGCAAGCGTACGCTGTGATATTGGCAAGCATTGGATGCTGCTCAGTAAATTTGGCGAAACGGTCTATTGGGACCGAAACCGGATAGGAACCGGAAACGATATGATTTACGGAAATAAAAAAGCCGATATACAAATGCAACTGCGTATAAAGTTTTAGAGTATCTTTGCGGGTAGTTATCAAAAGAAAATTTTGTAAGTAACATGACTATTATTTATCCTTCACCTATTTTCGGTCCTGTGCATTCCCGTCGTTTGGGGGTGTCTTTGGGCATCAACCTGTTGCCTTCTGATGGTAAAGTGTGTTCGTTTGATTGCATTTATTGCGAGTGTGGATTTAATGCCGATCATCGTCCGCATAAGAAATTTCCTACGCGCGAAGAAGTGCGCGCTGCTTTAGAGGAAAAGTTGAAGGATATGCAGGCTCACGGACCTCATCCGGACGTCTTGACCTTTGCCGGTAATGGTGAGCCGACTGCACACCCCCATTTTGCAGAAGTTATAGAAGATACACTGGCTTTGCGGGACCATTATTTTCCAAACGCTAAAGTAAGTGTGCTGAGTAATTCTACTTTTATTCATCGTCCTGATGTGTTCCAGGCATTAAATAAGGTAGATAACAATATACTGAAACTGGATACAGTGGATGAAGAATACATCCGGTTGCTCGACCGTCCTGTTTCTTCCTACTCCGTCTCTTCCGTTATCGAGGGCATCAAAGCTTTTAAAGGGAATTGTATCATACAAACGATGTTCCTGAAAGGTACTTATCAGGGAAAAGATGTGGATAATACTTCGGATAAGTATGTACTTCCCTGGCTTGAAGTAGTGAAAGAAATCGCTCCCCGCCAAGTGATGATTTATACCATTGACCGGGAAACTCCCGGTCATGATTTGCAAAAGGCCTCTCCGGAGGAACTCAACCGTATTTTGGGAATGTTGGAAGAGACCGGGATACCTGCTACTGCTTCTTATTAAAATTATAATATAAAGTCAGTCCCTTTATAAAGTTAGAAGAGTATTGGTAATCCATCATATCCATAAAACATGTTACTCCTGTTTCGGCTATATTCCACGTAGCAGACGAGGTCTCAGAATGGTCTCTAGACGGTAGTAGAGTATGCAATGAATAAAGTATTTTTGTTCACCTTTCCCGACAGTAAATCCTTGAGGGCTCATGGTATTTTATGCAGATACCCGTCGAATTTTACCTCTTTAAATGTAAAGTTATGATGGGCAGAGGGATGATAAGCCTTATTCCAAGGAGAATAGGTTTTTACTTGAATTTCTTTTTTCTTTCGATTAAAAGTGACGATGCGTAGATAGCCTTCTCCGCCCAATTTGCTGCCATCTACTCCGCGCTGGTAGTTTGCCAGCATCTGATACACTTTGTTGCCTTTGTCGGTGATAGAAACAAGGGTTCCTACTCCGCTTTTCAAGATATGCCCGCAGAAGACAGCAATCACGTTGCGGTGTTTGGATATTAATTTCTTCCAAATGCCTGCTCCATCATTTACTGTGCAGTCCGGTTCATTTCCGATGCCATATCCTTGGGGGAGCCACCAGTCTTTTCCGCCGTGGAGGGTGCTGTCACAATACAGATAAGTGGGGGTGTTAAGTAGAACGTATTTATCAGGATGAGCGGTCACTACGGAGTCTGCCCATTGTAGTGCTTCATCAGAAGGACCGAACTCCATGTTTAATACCAACCAATCGGCACCACCGGATTTAAAAGTGATGTAATAGTTGTCTAACGTTTTGTTGTCTGCACTAGCTCCCCAATACTTTCTTTGTTGCCATGCGCGAAGAGGGAAGTATTTATTAGCAAGGGTGGTGTTGTGCACATCCGAAAACTTTCCAGGAGCGCTGCCGATGTCATGGTTGCCCCAAACGATAGAATAGGGGATGCCCGCTTTTTCTATACGGGCGAAAGCTTTTTGCATGTATGACCATTCCACCGGGGAATTGTTCTGAGTCAAGTCTCCGACTTGAAATACTGCATCTATCTTCCGGCGATTGGCAACTAACCAATCTATCTGGGAGTCGAAAACCTCGGGGCATTGTTCGAGATAGGTTTGCGTATCGGGGAGTACTACGAAAGTGCTCGTTTGGTTGGAGGTTGTACACGAAATGGAAAGTCCGCTCCCTACAAAGAGGGTCGCGAGGAAAAAGAGAGTCTTCATTATTTCTTCTTTTGACTAAATAACCAAGCCATGAAATCGGGGTAGTTGAAAGCGGAAGTCCAACTACCATGATTGATTCCCGGGAATTCTATGTACTCTACATCAGCGCCTGTTGCTTTTAAAGCTTTATAGGCTTGGCGGGAGCCTTCAGGAGTGACTATGTTGTCGGCATCTCCATGAAAAATGCGGAACTTTACATCTTTGGCAGCTTTCAGTCGGTCGGGATGCACTGTTCCGCAAATAGGGATGGCTGCGGCAAAGATTTCGGGAAAGCGGATTACCATGTCGTAAGTTCCCATGCCTCCCATAGAAAGTCCGATAATGTAAACGCGGTCTTTATCGACTTGGGGCATTGCCAGGTAAGAGTCCAGCAATTCTTTCACGGTAACGAAGAGGGGAGAGATGGGGGCGTCGAGTGGCATCTCGGCAGGAAGGAATGAAGTAGGACGCTCTGTATATGCCCAATAGCCAGAGGGTGGACATTGAGGAGCCAGGACGAAGGCAGGATATTTCTCCCGGTTCACGGGATTGAGCCACATTTGCCCGCCATGTGTCAATTGTTTCTCATTGTCCGAACCTCGCTCGCCGGCACCATGCAGGAACAGTACCAGTGGATACTTTTCTTCCGCTTTTTCTTGTTCCGGGCGTAGCAGGCGATAGTTCAGGGAATCTCCCGTAGCGGAGATGAACAGTTTCTTTTCGTACTTATCTTGCGCAGAATTCCAACTCACTGACATGAGGGCTACAAGCAGGCAAATAATACTTTTTTTCATAACATTATTTTTATCGTTTAACAGAACTTACTTGAATTTATTCGACTTCCTCCACTGGAGAAAGAGAGGAAACCCCATTCTCATTGAAAGCTTCGATGGCAAAATAGTATTTTTGGTTGGCGGTGAGGCTTTTTATAAGATGCTTGCCTTCGTTGCCGTAAATCATCCAGGAGCTATAGAGTTTGTCCGGTGCAATGCCCCACAGGATGTTGTAGCCTTGTGCGCTTTTGACTGGTTCCCAGGTAAGGGTAATGTCCCGGCGGTCGGCATGGCGTTGCAAGGTGAATTTCTTCGGAGATTGAGGTGCTTTCCCTGTGCCGCGACCAAAGACACGGACCTCGGAAATGGCGAGGTTCGGGGTAGGTACGTCTATATTTTTATACCGGATGTAGCGGGCGAGCATAGGTGCAGTCAGTTCTACATAATCATTGGGAGTATCTTTATAACTTTCTCTGCGGTCTATCAACACTTTCCAGTTGTGTCCGTCCATCGAGCCTTCTACTGTGTAACGATGGTGGAGTCCTTCATAGCGTCCGTACATATCACTTTTATAGTCGTGATAGTTAATTTGAACAGCACAGACCGTAGCGGGAGTTTCCAGATCAATTGTTACCCATTGGCGTTCGTCATTTGCTTCGGCAAGCCAATAGGATTTAGTCAATTCGTCTGTTAAGGCGGCGGGTGGGAAAGTGCCTGTCGAACTGGAAGCTGTCACTGGCTTGCCATAGGAGAGTAGCATCCAGCCACGGAATTGTCCAGCTTTGCCCGGCACGGCGGGAGCATAATGAGGATAATCTCCAAATCGGGTATCTACATACATAATACCGTCTTTATCAAATCCGGCGGGAAACATGCACAGCCTGCGTTCCCAGTTCATGTTGATGGAAAGAGCCATCGAGGCGAAGTGCCAGTAATTACCGCCTGGACCGACAACGGTGCTTCCATGTCCGGCACCGTTCATATAGCCACCGGGCTTATAAGAAATAGGGTTATGTTTCTGATATGTATAGGGACCTAGCGGGTGGTCGGCTACATAAACTCCGTCAGCATAGACATTAAACTCGGTTCCAGGAGCACCGTATTGCATATAATATTTTCCATTGTGTTTTGTCAGCCAGGGGCCTTCTATATATCCGCCCAATATAGTATCGGTATGATTCTCGCCGAAACGTTCCCAGCCATGTTGTGCCATATCGAGATTGAAGAGTTCCTTTACTTCCCCTTTGGGAATGAAACGATGGTCTTTATCAAGTTCTATGCCACGGATGGGGAACTTGTTGGAAGATCCCCAGAACATATAAGCCTTTCCATCCTCGTCGATGAACAAATCAGGGTCTTGCAGGTTGTTCAAGATAGAAGGGATAGCTTCCCAATTACCCGAGGCAGGGGTGTCAGTGTAGAGGATGCTCATAGAACCGGAAGGGTCGCCCGTCACATACAGCACTGAATCTTTATAATTGTGTGCCGCGGGAGCATTAGAACCCTGTGGATACCAATTTTTGCCCGGGCGTACGAATTCCCAGTCCAGCAAGTCTTTGGAGCGCCAATACCCGTGAGAGCGTGTGACGAACATATAATATTCTCCACGGAAACGCACTACGGCAGGGTCGGCCCCCGAGCGGTAAGAGATGTCCTTGTGCGCATTAAAAATCATATAGGTATAGTCGATATTTAATGGATTGCAATAGGTATCCATACGCATGTCTTGCGCAGCAACCATAGCCGGTGCCAGCAGGCATAGCAGTAAAAGGCGGATTAGTTTTTTCATTGTTTCTTCTCTCTTTTTTAGATTACACTCATTTACATAATTCCTGCGGCACTTCATATTCTTCTTGCAGGTGCGCCAATTCCGCTTTCAGTTGGGCTGTTACTTTTTCCATGCCTTTCTTGCCGTAGAGGTTGTGCATCTCCGTCGGGTCTTTCTGCAAGTCGTAGAGTTCCCATTGGTCGTCCACATAGAAATGCATTAATTTATAGCGCTTAATCTTTACGCCATAATGTGCCCTCACACTGTGAAAGCCGGGAAATTCATAATAATGATAGTAGAGCGATTTGCGCCAGCTGCGGGGCGTCTTGCCTTTCTCCACCAGGGGACGAAATGAAACGCCCTGCATGTCTTCGGGGATACGAATGCCACACATATCGAGGAAGGTGGGGGCAAAGTCGATGTTCTGGGTCAGACCCTTTACTTGTGTGCCGGGTTTGATATGTCCTGCCCATTGCATCACCATCAGCATGCCGAAAGATTCCTCATACATGAAACGTTTATCGAACCAACCATGTTCACCCAGATAGAAACCTTGGTCGGTAGTATATACAATGATGGTGTTTTTATCCAGTCCGGTACGTTTCAGGTAATCCAGTATCTCGCCTACACTTTCGTCTACACTTGCCACACACGCCATATAATCTTGCAGATAACGTTGGTATTTCCATTCCGCCACTTCCTTGAAGGAGCGTCTTCGGGAGTAGAATTCATTGTTGCGGTCGTGGTAAGCGTCGAGAAAACGGCGGCGTTCGGCAGGCTCCATCGTGCCGAGAAAGGCATGGGGCCAGGGGTCGAACAGGAGACTGTCGCTATCTATGCCGGCAACCATCTTCAAGTCGTGCCCTTCGTACATATCGCGGTATATATTCATTTTCTGCATTTGGGCGGCATAACGTCCTTCGTAGGGGTCGTAGTAATTATCGGGAAGTGGGAAGCGGGTATGTTCATACAGGTGATAGTGCCGTTCGGCAGGCACCCAATTGCGGTGGATGGCTTTGTGGTGCATCATCAGGAAGAAAGGTTTATCCTTGTCTTTCCGGTTATCCAGCCAGTCTTTGGTATATTGGGTTATCAGGTCGGTAACATAGCCTTTATGGCGGGTAGTGTCTTTTTCGGTGATAAAGTGTGGGTTGCAGTAGTCGCCTTGGTCCACCAGAACCATCCAGTGGTCAAAGCCTGTGGGGCGGGAGACAAGATGCCACTTGCCGATGACGGCAGTCTCGTAGCCGTTAGCCTGCAATATTTTGGGTAAGGTCTGCTGCGAGCCGTCAAAGCCTTTTGCCCAGTTTCTCATAAAGCCGTTCTTATGGCTGTGTTTACCGGTGAGGATGGCTGCACGGCTGGGGCCGGAGATGGAGTTGCAGCAATAATTGTTTTGAAACACGGCGCCTTCGTGCCCGATACGGTCTATGTTCGGTGTGGATGCCACTTTTCCAATGGGATGTCCGTAGATGCTCATTGCCTGGCGGGCGTGGTCGTCACTCATGATAAAAAGGATGTTGGGGTGGTTGCTGCCGGGAGCTTCCTGCCCCCGGTTGTGTTCCTGAGCCACAACCGGAGACAGGAAAGGAAATGAAGCTGCTAATACACTATTGATAAACGTGTTTTTCATGGTAACTCCTGTTCAATCTTTACTACTTTTATCCAAATAAGGAGAACTAAAACCTAATCTTTTCAATCCCTTCTGCACGTCCGGGTGGCTCATAAAGAGTTTCCAGAGCAAGCCTGTGCGGTAGTTTTCTATCATTACGATAATCGGTCCCTGGTCGATAGCCAGATAGGAGGGGGCAAACCAGTTCTCTGTCAGGTTAAACGCATCCTTGAAACCATATTCACCCCAAAGGCGGTCGCCCAGTTCCTCATAGAAATAGCGCATGGCTTCCAGCGAGTACTCCGGTGTGTAGGGGATGGAGGAGAGGGCAGCGGTGGGAGTAATCACTCCCCGGTCGTTGCCGGGGCTGTGTGCCGAGTACCCTTTGTCGCCGTCGCTGGCAGTCAGCCCCCAGCACTTGGCGCCATATCCTTTATATCCTTTCGGGTTCTCGATGCAATAGGCGCGGTTTATCAGCGTGTGGGCTTTCATCTGTTCTTCGTAGTCGGCATAGCGGTCTTTCAAGCCGTGCGGGTCGAGTCCCATATAGGAATAGTGGGTGAAGAATAGCGGTCCGCCTTTTCCGTCTTCGTTGCCCAGCGGTAGCTTAATACCATAATGTTCCCTGCCATTCTTGAAGACGGGAGAATTTGCCCATCCCTTGTGATATACCGACTCCCGAATAGGGTAGGTGGGAGAGGAGGCCGCCAGGATGTAGGTGATGTGGCATTCGTTGTGTCCTTTTATCTGGTGGTTCATTGCCCATCCGTTGTTGGGCGACCAGTGCCAGTAGAGGACATCTTCTCCGCCTTTGGTGAAGAAGTCCCATTCCGCTTGGCGCCAGAGGGTGTTGATGATGCCGCGGATATCTCGTTCGGTGGGGTTGTCTTGCGTGAAGTACTGATGGGCAGCAAGCAGTCCTTCAAACATGAAGGCAGACTCTACAATGTCCGCCCCATCGTCTTTGCGGCTGAAGGGGATAGTCTTTCCTGTCTTCCCGTTTATCCAGTGTGCCCACATGCCGTGATAGCTGTCGGTGCTTTTATCACTGAGAAACCGCACTATTTTCAACATGCGTTCGGCACCCTGTTGGCGGGTGACAAATCCGCGTTCTATGCCCACCACGATAGCCATCACTCCGAAGCCGGAACCGCCGATGGTAGCCACTTCGGCATCGCCGTTGCTGCGCTCGTGTGCCAGACCGGACTCTGGATGGGCAAAGTCCCAGAAGTAGCGGAAGGTTTGTTTCTGTACCAAGGTCATCAGCTCGTCGTCGGATAACCGTTTGCCTGTTCCCTGTTCCTTATGAGAGGCAAGCATGGAGCAAGGGAACGCTAAGAGTAAAAGGTATATTATTATTTTATTCATACTATATTAATTGAGGGCGGGACTTTCAAAACCTAATTTCTTCAATCCCTGCCGGATTTCCGGGATAGCCATGAATAACTTCCAAAGCATCCCCGAACGGTAATTTTCTATCATGCAGACGATGGGACCCTGGTCGATGGCTATACACTGATTGTCATACCAGCCTTCCGTCAGGTTAAAGGCATCTACAAAGCCGTAGTCTCTCCACAGTTTGTCTCCCATCTTATAATAAAAGAAATGCAATGCCTCCAGCGATTGTTCCGGTGTGTAGGGGAAAGACGAGAGGGCAGCCGTGGGGGCAATCACTCCTTTGTCGTTCGTAGGCGAGTGGGCGGAGTAGCCGCTGTCGCCGTCGCTGGCGGTCAGTCCCCAGCAGGAAGTTCCGTAGCCCGCATATTTCCGGGGATTCTCCACGCAGTAGCTGTAGTTTATCAGGGCATGGTAGCGGTTTTGTTCCCAGTAATCGGCATAAGCGTCTTTTAGTCCCTGAGGGTCGATGCCGAGGAAAGAGTAGTGGGACAAGAACAGGGGCCCTCCCTTCTCGGAGCCGAGCGGGAGCTTATATCCGTAATAGGTATTTCCGTTGCGGATGCTGCCGTTCCTTGCCCACCCGGCGTCGTAGACAGACTTGTCGATGGAATGCGTGGGCGACGAGGCGGCAAGCACATACGTTATCAGGCACTCGTTCCATCCGCGGATGGGAAGATTCTTTTCAAAACCGTAGCGGGGGCTCCAATGCCAATACAGTACCGATTGTCCGTCCTGTTGGAACCAGGTCCATTCAATAGCTTCCCACAGACGGGTGATGTCGGCGCGCAGCGTGTTCTCCGCTTCGGTGTTTTCGTTGAAGTAAGCCCGTGCGGCAAGCAATCCCTGGAACAGCAAGGAGGTTTCCACCAAATCCGCTCCGTCGTCTTTCTCGCTGAAAGGTTTGGTTTCGCCCGTAGCTCCGTTAATCCAGTGGGCATAAGCGCCATGATAGGAGGTGCATTCCTTGTTGAGGAAAGTAACAATCTTCTGTACCCGTTGCAATGCTTCGTTGCGGGTGACGAAACCTCTTTCCGCAGCTACCAGCATCGCCATCACTCCGAAGCCTGTGCCGCCCGTGGTCACTACATCTCCTGAGGTGGTCCGCTCGCGTGCCATGCCGGAGTGGGCGTGTCCGAAGTTCCAGAAGTATTTAAAGGTTTGCCGCTGCACCAGGGTCAGCAACTCTTCATCGGGGATGCGCTCGAACTTGTCCGAGTTGTCTATGCCCGTGCGGATGATACATACTTTGCCGCTCGCAAGCGGTGTCCCGGAGGTGGACTTCACCCCCGGATTGATTACCAACTTATAGGAAGACAACATCTTCAGCCCACCTGTAGGAGTCAGCACCAGCTTGTTGCCTGTCCGTGACTCAAATGTGTAGCCCACTGCGTTCTCTTCCAGTTTCAGGGAGATGTTTCCCTTGACCGAAGCTTCTTCGGGCATATCTGTAAACTCCAGCAGAATCTCGGCATCGGGCGATACGTTCTCAAAGGTACTTTGATTATGCTGTTCGCCTATCGAAACACTCTTCAGTTCGAAGGCGCGTGCTGTTTCTGCATCCTCGCCTTTGCTGCATGAGACGAGCCAGATGCACAGCACGAAATAAATGGCTTTCATTATCTTCTTCATCATTATCATTCTTTGGAAGAATAGAGTTGTTGTATTTGTGAGGCGGGCATTGCCCGGTCGTAGAAGCGGAACTGATCGAGTTCTCCCGGAAAGTTGGCGGACCACGATTGCGCTTCGGCTCCGCTGGTGAGGCTGGGGGTAGTGGTGAACTGGAAGGCTCCGATAGCTAACGTAGTGCCTACATCCTTGAATTTCAGTTCTCCACAGCCGGTGAGTTCCTTGGTGAAGGCTGATTCTCCGTTTCTGTAAATGGTTATCGTCGAAGTCTGTCCATCGTATACGAAAGCCAGATGCACCCATTCGTCTCCAAATACGTCGTCAATTTTGGCTTCCACCCATCTTTCATCGTCCTCTTTTGAAGTCTGGTTCAGGATGTGCATCTTGAAGAAAGCTTGGGTCGGGCTGTTATGATTCTCGAGGAAAATGTCGAAGTTACCCCAGAACTTAACGATGTTTGGAATGGTAAATAGCCCCTGTCCTGTGGTATTCTTTGCCGCTTTCATCCAGAAAGCCACGGTGCAGCTTTTCAGATTGGAGATGCTGTCACTCAGATAGGAGGGGATGCGCGCCAACAAATAAGCGTTTGTTGCACCTTGATAAGCTTTCCCGTTGATACCGTCTTCTGCGAACTTCGCGTCGCCGTTGGCGGTCATCAGGAAAGTGTAGTTGCTTTTATCACGTACCTCGTTCTCGAAAGGCAACAGCATCTTCAGGGGTGAGTATTCTTTGGCGGCTCCGCTTGCGGGATAGTCGAAAGCGGGCTCATCCATATCCTGGAAGCAAGATTGCAGGGTAAAGGCGGAGAGGCATAATGCCAGTAAGGAGTTAATGTATTTTTTCATGGTCGATATACTATTAAAAGGGTTAATAATTAGGATTTTGAACTAATACGCCGTTCGACTTGTCCACTTCGTCCTGAGGCAGGGGAAGGAGAGCGTGTTTGTCCTGATAACCGGTCTTTCCTGCCGCATGGAGCACTTCTTTAGCAACACCCCAGCGCACCAGGTCGTAGAAGCGGTCGAATTCCATTCCCAACTCCACCCGGCGTTCGTGGCGGATGGCTTGGCGCAGTTCTTCGGGGTCGTCGGTGGTCACTTCGGGCAGGATAGCCGGGTTGTTGCCGCGGGCACGGCTGCGTACCATTTCCAGGTAGTCGCGGGCAGCTTTCCTGTCGTTCAGTTCGCAGGCAGCCTCAGCAGCCATCAGCACTACATCGGAGTAGCGAATGATGCGTATGTTCACCCAATACCCTCCTTTTGTATATTGCTTGCGCAATGCCGGGTCGGTGTATGCTTTCTTATTAAAGTACTTTGCTATCACGTCGGCATTTGCTACAGGTTTCTCGCTATAAGGCTGGTTGGCAGGTATGGTAGACGGATCTTCCCCTGTGCGGATGAAATAGAGTAATGTTTCGTTTTTGCGCGGGTCGCCTTCTTCGAAAGCATCCGCTAGTAGTTGGGTGGGTGTATGCTGTCCCCAACCCAGGTCCCATTCGCCGGCTCCGCGTACACCTTGTACACTGGCAAATTGGCTTCCGATGTCGTTACTACCTGGCAAGGCGGCGGTAGCTGTGCATTGCAGTTCGAAGACGGACTCACTGCAATTCTCTCCTTTTTCCCGGAAGATGTTTTCGTAGGGAGTGTTCAGGTTGTATAAGCCGGAGGTGATGACATCTTCTGCTGCTGCGCGCATCTGGCCCCAGTCGTTACGCATCATATAGGTGCGCGCGTGAAGCGAGCGGGCTGCTCCCCAGGTGAGGCGTCCGATGTACTGCGCCTCCCATGTGCGGGGCAGATAGGTCTCCGCATCCGTCAGGTCATCGTCGATAAGTGCATAAATCTTGTCTACGGATGATTTGGGTATATTGGCATCTGCCGCTTCTACGACTTTAAAGTCGATAAGAGGCACTTCGCCAAAGGCACGTACCAAATTGAAATAGCAGAAAGCACGCATAAACAGGGCTTCTCCCTTGTTCACCAAGTCTCCGTTGGTGAGCGAAGCATTGTTCTTCATTTCGGTCAGGATGTCGTTGGCTTTATGAATCACGGTGTAGTTGGCATTCCAATAGCTTTTAATCATTTCGTTGCTTGCCGCATATTCAAAATCATCGAACATTTTGGCTGTGGCTGACCCGTCAGCCAGGGTACTTCCCTTCTCGGCATCCTCGGAGCGCATGCCGTGGATAGCCAGCGCCGTGTTTCCGGTAGTGAGATGGAAACCCCGCAGGAGGGCGTACATATTAAAAACCTGTGTCTCGTAGGTTCCGCCAGTCAAGTCTTCTTCTGTCAAGACTCCCTGCGGTTGCTGGTCGAGCAAATCACTGCATGACATCTGGGAACATCCCATTGCCAAAGCTATCACATAATAAAATATTTTTTTCATACTGTTCTTCTGTTATTAGATTGCATGTTTAGAATGATAAATTAAAACCTACTGTGTAAATTGCCGGCATCGGATAACCGCCGCCGTCTATGCCGAAGCTAGTGGCGCTACCGCCTACTTCGGGGGTGTATCCGCTGTTGCGGCTCCATGTCTTGAGGTTCTGGATATTAGCATAAAGGCGCAGAGACTGCAACTTGATGCGGCTCAGCAGGCGTGGGTCGAAGGTATAGCCCAGCTCGATGTTGCGGATACGGAAGAAGCTGCCGTCTTCCACAAAGTAGGAAGAAGCTTCGAGATTGATGGAACGCGAAGGGTCGAGAATGGGTTCCCAGTTGGAAGTACCCTCACCGTGCCAGCGGTTCAGCCGTTCAGTGCGGTAGTTGAACTGTGCATAGGCGCTGCCGTCCCAGTTGCGATAGACTTCGTTGCCGTAAACTCCCATCATATCTACGCTTAAATCGAAGTTTTTGTAACCCAGGCTTACCGAGAAGCCGTATGTGAAGTCCGGTGTGGGATTGCCAATCATCGTGCGGTCTTTCTCCGTAATCTCTCCGTCACCGTCTACATCGGCAAATTTCAAGTCGCCCGGTTTCACAGTCCCCACTTTGTTGGGAGCGGAAAGCTCGATGTCCGTTTCGTTCTGATAGACGCCCGCCACTTTGTAACCGTAGAAGTAACCGATGGGATAGCCTTCGGATACGCGGGACACACCGTTGATGATGGAGTAATCCTTGCTTACCAGGGAAAGCACTTCGTTGTCTATTGTAGTCAGGTTGGCAGACACTCCATAGCGCCAGTCTTTGCCAATATTGTCGTTCCACGAGGCTGTCAGCTCGAAGCCGCGGTTGCGGATTTTACCTGTGTTCTGTAATGCCGGGACAGTACCCGAGATGCCGGGAATAGTGGTGAGCAAGTCTTTCGTCGTCTTGTTGTAGTAGACGGGAGAGAGGCTCAACCGGTCGCCGAACAGATGCATGTCGAAGCCTGCTTCCCAAGAGTAATTTCGTTCCCAGCCGAGTGTTTGAGATACCAGTTTATCCGGTCCCTTGCCTGCGATGATGTTGTCGCCAAAGACTGCAGAACCCGAGCTTGTGATATTGGGAAAAGCGGGGTAGTGGGAGCCACCTGTGTTCTGACTACCCAGAACGCCCCATGAACCCTTGAGTTTGAGGTAGTTGATGACATTTTGCTGTTGCATGAAGCTCTCCTCGCTCAACACCCAGCCGGCGCCGAAGGAATAGAAGTTGTCCCATGTGTTGCCTGTTCTCTTAAATACCGACGAACCGTCGCGGCGGAAAGAAGCATTGAACAAGTAGCGGTTTTTGTAGTTATACAGTGCGCGGAAGAGATATGACATCGTGAAGCGCTTGTATTGGCTACCGCCGTTAGTTGCCGAAGTGGCGTCATCAATAATACTGATCCACCATTTATCCGGGTTCTCACCAATAGGAATACCGTAGCCGGGCAACTGGCTGCGGCCACCGGACAAATCGGAATATTCATTATAATTAGTGGTGAGACCTGCCGTCAGGGTCAGCCCGTGGTTGCCGAACTGGTTGGTGTAGGTCAACACATAGTCCGACTGAGCCGCCATAGAAGTAGACTTGGATTGGCTTACGCTCTCTTTGTCGCTCAATCTTTCTTTGCCGCCTTCCACATCGGGATTATACACGTAGATAAGCGGAGAGTAGGAGCGTGCCTGGTTGGAGGCATAGTCCAGAGAGAAGGTAGCCTTGAAGGTGAGGTTCTTCATAATATCCAGTTCGCCGTAGATGTTTCCCGCCATGCGGTAGTTGGCGGACTTGTTGTGAGCACCCTGCAAGACGGGTTCGATCATAGGATTCCATACCTGTGCCCGCTGAAAGTCGGGGAGGGTGTGCAGAAGACCGCTTTCTTTATCATAGATAGGAGCAATCGGCGCAGCCTTCAAGGCAGAGTCCACACCTTTTGCATCGGGAGCCAGCGTGCGCACGCCGTTCACCTGGAAGCCGAAGCGCAGGAAATCGGTCACTTCGTGCTCGCTGTGCAGGTTGACGGTAAACTTATTCAGCTTCTCGCTCTGTATGGAGCCTTCTTCCATGATGTAGCCCAGACCGAGATAGAACTTGCTTCGCTCGCCTGCCGCGGTGATGCTGATGGTGTTGTTGGTGAGAAAGCCCGTCTGGAACATCTCGTCCTGCCAATCGGTATCGGCATTCCACACGGTGTAGTCATACGGGTCGGCGCCCTGATTCATTCGTTGTTCGTTGTAGAGCATCTTGAATTGTTCGGCATTGGTGAGGCTCACCCGGTCGGTAACCTTCTTCCAGCCTACTGAGCCGTTGATGTTGACGCGGGTCTTTCCCGCTTTCGCTTTCTTCGTGGTGATAATGATGACACCGTTGGCGCCGCGCACACCGAAGATTGCCAAGGAGGAAGGGTCTTTGAGAATTTCCATCGACTCGATGTCGGCTGTATTCAGATAGTTGATGTTATCGGTGAACAGCCCGTCCACCACGTAGAGGGGTGTATAACCGTTGATGGAGTTGGTTCCGCGGACACGGATTTCGGGGTCCTGTCCCGCGCGACCCGTGTTCACCACTTGCACACCGGCAATCTTTCCCTGAATAGAAGCTAATGGATTGGAAGAGGGTTTCGAAGCAATCTCTGTAGCTTTTACGGTGACGATGGACCCTGTCAGGTCGCGTTTCTTGGCGCTACCATATCCTACTACCACTACTTCGTCAATCAGTTGACTGTCTTCTTCCATTTTCACGTTAACCGAAGCACGTCCGTTGACTGACACTTCCTGCTCACGCATGCCAATGTAACTAAATACTAAAGTGGCATTTGCGGCAACTTGCGTAATCTGATATTTACCGTCGATGTCGGTGATACTTCCTTTATTCGCCTCCCCTTTTACCCGAATGGAAGCGCCGATAACAGCTTCCCCGGTTTTGTCCGTGACGATACCCGAAACAGTAATTTTGTTCTGTGCCGCCAGCATGACAGCAAACAGTAACATTGTGCATGTAATTAGTAGATTTTTCTTCATTTTGTATTGATTTAAAATTCGTATGCAAACATAGAGCCTTCTGCCGTATGCGTCCAAATAAGAGGATACGACAAGAGTACCACCGTAGCGAAAAACACTACTTTATTACTACTACGGTATGTATTATGTGATTGAATATCAGGAGATAATATTTCAGGGTATAGTCCTCTATCGCCCATGTGTTGCCAATAGTTTGGCAAAGTGTTGCCCATCCTTTGGCAAGGTGTTGCCAAGCTATTGGCAACACGCTGGCAATATATAGGCAATAAGCCGCCCTTTAAGACCTGTCGAGTTACCCTTTATAACATGGGTCCCTGCCAACTCTCCGGCAGGGACTTATGGCATTAGAGCAGTTTGAAGGATGCTTTTTTCACATCGCGGCTGTTACCGCCAATCATCACTTCGAAATCTCCCGGTTCGCATACAAATTCTATATTATAGTTGTAGAACTTCAACAGCTCGGGAGTAATGCGGAAAGATACTTTGCGTGATTCGCCAGCTTTGAGGAAGATCTTTTCAAAGCCTTTGAGCTCTTTTACGGGGCGGGTGACACTGCCTACGAGGTCGCGGATGTAAAGCTGTACCACTTCGGCGCCATCCCGTTTGCCCGTATTGGTCACGGTGATGGTGGCAGTCAGTTCGCCTTCCGGGGTCAGGGTTGTTTTATCCAGCGTAATGTCACTATAAGAAAAGGAGGTATAGCTCAAGCCGAATCCGAAGGGATAGAGCGGGTCGTTGTCTACATCCAGGTAGTTGCTGCGGAACTTCTGGAACCAGGCTCCTTCCGCTAGCGGGCGTCCGGTATTCTTGTGGTTGTAGAAGAGGGGGATTTGTCCTACACTCTTGGGGAAAGTGGTAGTCAGCTTCCCGCCGGGATTGACGTTGCCGAACAATACATCGCCGATGGCAAGACCGGCTTCGCTGCCTGCAAACCATACATTGAGGATGGCGGGTACATTTTCCTGCTCCCAGTTGAGCACCAGCGGGCGGCCCGTAAACAGCACCAGCACCACAGGCTTGCCGGTTTTGAGCAACTCTTGCAGAAGAGTGCGTTGCGTATCGGTCATTTCAAGGTCGGTGCGGCAACTGCTCTCCCCGCTCATCTCGGACGATTCGCCCAGGGCGGCTACTATCACATCCGCCTTATCCGCTACTGCCAGTGCTTCCGCCAACAATTCTTTGTCCGTGCGCTGGTCGCGTTGCAAAGTACGGTCGAACATGGTGGCGCGCTTTTCGTATTCGGCATCGCTCATGAGGTTGCAGCCTTTGGCGGTGAGGATTTCCGCTTTGCTGCCCGCCACCGTCTTCAAGCCTTCTGCCAGAGAGACGGCGTTCTTGAGCACTGCCGCCACGCTCCATGTGCCCGGCATATTGGAACGGCTGTCTGCCAATGGACCCACTATGGCAATGGTTCCTTTCTTTTCTAGCGGAAGTACGTTGCCGTCGTTCTTCAGGAGTACGAAACTTTCCGCAGCCGTCTTGCGGGCGATGGTCCGGTGTTCTGCCGTGAAGATCTGTTTGCGGGCGCGGGAGGTGTCACAATACTTATAAGGGTCGTCAAACAATCCCAGTTTATATTTAGCCTCCAGAATACGGCGGCAGGCGGTGTCGATAGCTTCTTGCGTCACTTTACCTTCTGTCAGGGATTTCTTGAGCGTACCCACGAAAGCATCGCTTACCATATCCATGTCCACACCTGCATTGAGAGCCAGGGCACCTACGGTTTGCATGTCGCCCATGCCGTGGGCGGTCATTTCCATAATGCCGGTATAGTCCGTCACCACAAAGCCGTCGAATCCCCATTGCTTGCGCAGCACGTCCGTCATCAGCCATTTGTTTCCTGTGGCGGGGATGCCATCCACTTCGTTGAAGGAAGCCATCACGCTGCCTGCTCCGGCTTCTACGGCAGCCTGGTAAGGGAGCATATATTCGTTGAACATCCGCTGGTGGCTCATATCCACCGTGTTATAATCACGTCCCGCTTCCGAAGCGCCATACAAAGCGAAGTGCTTTACGCAAGCCATAATCTCGTCGTTGCGGCTCAGGTCTTTCCCCTGGTAGCCGCGCACCATAGCCCGGGCGATGGCTGCACCGAGGAAGGGGTCTTCGCCGCTGCCCTCCGAGATGCGTCCCCAGCGGGCGTCCCGGCAGATGTCTACCATGGGGCTGAACGTCCAGCAAATGCCGTCGGCACTGGACTCGATGGCTGCAATGCGCGCCGACTCTTCGATTGCCTTCATATCCCACGTGCACGACAGCCCCAGCGGGATGGGAAATATAGTTTCATATCCGTGTATCACGTCCATGCCGAACAGCAGCGGGATGCCCAGACGGCTTTCTTCCACTGCCTGCTTCTGCACCTCGCGAATGCGTTCCACTCCTTTGAGGTTGAAGAGCCCACCCACTTCGCCTGCGCGGATGCGGCGGGCAACGTCGCTACTTTTTGCTTGTCCTGTGGTAATCTCGCCCGTAACCGGCAAGTTCAACTGGCCTATTTTCTCTTCCAGCGTCATCTTCTTCATCAGTTCATTGACGAAACGGTCCATATCGACCGGAGACTTTTGTCCATACACGCCGGCGGCAACCACCGACGCCACTAAAAATGCTTGTAACTTGATAAGTAAATGTTTCATGTTTTCCATGCTTTTAACTGTGAACTATTATTTTGCTGCAAAGAAAGGGAAAGTAGGCTAAAACATCTGTATGGCACACTACAACAAAAGTACATCTGTTGCCGGAAGGCTGAAGGAATAGTACTATATCAGTACTTTCTCCTTTGATAGCAATTTGATAATCAGTTATTTGAAATTTATCATAAAATCCGTTAGGCTGTCTTCCTGGGCAAGGTTGAACTTCTTGCGCAAGCGGTATCTTGCTGCATCCACCCCGCGGATAGAGATGTTGAGTAACTTTGCTATCTCTTTGGTTGGCAGATTCAGGCGCAGCAAAGCACAGAAGCGAAGGTCGCCCGAGGTGAGGTCGGGATATTGCTGTTTCAGGTTACGGAAGAAGTTTTCGTGTATACGGTCGAAGTTTGCCTGGAAGATGGTCCAGTTCTCTTCGTCGGAGACTATATTATTGTTGACCAGCGCAAGCAGCTTGTCCAGGTTCTTGCGGGTGTATTGTCCCGAGAGCTTCTGCTGCTGTATTTCTTCTTTCAGTGAAGTGAGAAACTCCTGGTGAGCGATATTCGTCATTATCATGCCGGAGAGCTCTTTACTCTTAAACCGCAGGTCGGCTTCGAGTTGCTCTTTTTCCAGTTCCATGATTTTCTTTTCTTGCCGTTCCATTTCTGCTTGGTGGGAGATGCGCTGTTGCTCTATCATCCGGTCTTTCTTCTTCTTAACGGAACGGTAGACGATATACTGCAAGAGGAATAGCAGAAACAGGCCGGCAAAGATGTATCCCGTGATGGCCCCATAGGACAGATACCAAGGACGCAGAATTTCGAAGGGGAGACTGGTGGAGGTGAGCACCCCGTTCTCATTGTATATCTCTGCCTTGAAAACGTAGTGACCGTAGGGTAGGCGGGTATATTCTTTCTGTAAGTTACGCTCGCCCTCTATCCATTGGTCGGAGAGTCCTTCCAACTGATACCTCACTTTATAGGTATAGTCGTTATATACGGGGTAGCGCAAGGTGAATTCCACGGTGTTGAATGCCGAAGCAATGCGATTGTCCGGTTTCACGGGCAATGTTTCTTTCATTCCCTTTAGTTCTTCCGTTGCTCTCATCTTTGAAATCCATAATAAAGGCTGAGCCGGAGATTTATAGAGCGAAGAGCTGTCGGGTGCAATGCGGGCAATAGCATTACTGAGGCAGAGATAGGAGCAATGGTTCTTTTTATCATAAGTGATGCTACCTCTCTCTTCTACCGCCAGACCGTTGAAGAGGGAATAAGGTATCCGGTGTTCTACATGAAAGTTGTTCTTCTCGCATCTCACCAGATAAGCTGTCCGGCTGCCTACAAACCAGTAGCGATTGCCGTAAGCATGGCTGACTGCATGTATTTCTTTCAACTCCGCCAATTGGGTGTTCATGGCTTCGTAGGGTACTATCGAGTCTTTCATATCCTCATACGTATAGAAAGATTTGCCGTTGGAGAACACCACCCGCCCGTTAATCTTGAAGAGGGCGAAGCTGCTGTCGCTCACCTCTCCCAGTTGCAGGTATTCCCTTACATCCTCCACGCGTTGCAAGGCGGGGTCCAGCCGCAGGCGGAAGAGCCCTTTGCGCAGGTGCTCCACCCAGATATTGCCCTGGTGGTCCATTTCAACATTGCGCGCCATGTGGGTGAAACCCTCCAGGGAATGGGCGAAGCGATACATGCCCGAGGTGTCCCGTGTGTATAGGCTCAGGGGAGTGTAAGTTCCTTCGAGCAGGAAAGACTGGTCTTTGATGGTAATATTCTTCATGCACATGCCTCCGCGTATGTCTGACACCAGCGAGGCATTCTTTCCGGATAACAGAAAGGTCCCCTTATTGTGTCCGCAGAATATCTGCTTGCCCCACTCGTCTACAAACCATGCTTGCTCTTCGAGGCCGGGGACGAGTTCCGTCCTTCCTTCTTTCAGCCAGTACAGTCCCTGATTGGATGCAATGTAGGCTTCGTCTTCTTTCACCAGCACGTCATAGACCATTCCGATTTTATGGTGCGGAGGTTCATAATAATATACGGATGAGTTGTTGCGGATGTAGGCGATACCTTCGTCTAAAGCTGCCCACAGGTTATTGTTGCGGTCGCAATACAAGCCTAGTACCGTATTGTTGGGTAAGCGGTTGTCGGTGTTTACTTCCCATAGCAGTTCTCCCTCGCGGTTCAGTGCATAGATGCCGTTGGAGATGGTGCCGATGACATAGCAACTGTCTTTCGTCATGATGGCACGGTTGATGGTATGTTTGTGGAAGATGTCGTCACATTGGGTCTGCCATTTTTTTACCACTCCATCCTGGTAGAGGAAACCGCCTTTGTCCACGGTGAGCAATAAGGCGGCATCGCCGTAGGGAAGCCCTGCCACCACATCACTGTTGCCTAGCAAGTGGCGGGGAATGAGCTCTTCCAGCCTTTCATCAGTAAAAAGGGAAAGCCCGCTGTTGATTTGTTGTGAATAGAAAGCATTCCCTACCTGCAATAGATTAAGGGGAAGAGTATTCAAACGGACACCTTTCACCGATTGCCCGTCATAGAAGAATAGAGAGTTGAACGACTGAAAGACGATTTTTCCTTCTGTCGAAAGAATGTTCCAGATTTCGTCATTGTGAAATTGGAAGTCTTCCACTTCGCTTTTCAGAGAGTGGTACACGAGGGAGTCGGAAGGTGTACGTTCGAAATATCCGAACTCTTCGTAAGAACCCACGAATATTTTCTCATTCTTATCTATATAAATGGCACGTACAATGCTTTTAGTAGGCAGCTCGTACAGATTCCAGTGATTCCCGTCGAACTCGAGCAGTCCTTTATTGTTCCCGAAATACATCACCCCTCTTGCATCCTGGCATACAGACCAGTTTTGAACGCCGGCGTCATAATCTGATACGGAGTAGCTACGCACTATAGGATAAAATGGAATAGGCGAAGCCTGCAATAAGTTACTTAAAAGGAGAAATAAAGTAAGCAGTGCTGTTATTCTCATAGATGTTGTTGTATAAGACTTGAGGACAAAGATAAATCTTTTTGGGCAGCAACGGAATATTTCATTAACAAGAAATAAGTAATATAGGCGAAACCGTGTTAATAAAGCTATCAATCGGTAACTTTGCTAACACGGTTTCTTTTGAGGAAGAGAGATTCTTGGGAAAATAATTGGTAGAAGGAGGTTTATAAACTAATACCCGGGATTCTGATAATATCCTCCGCCTTCTTCCAGATTTTCAAGGAATGATTTAGGGAATGGCCTTACTTCATGTTTACCATCCATAAAGTATTGTCCGACATCAGGGTTGGTGGAGGTTAAATAGGTATTGTTCAGTTTGCCCGTACGCTTCAAATCGTAGAAGCGGACATACTCTCCGCACAGTTCGCGGGCGCGCTCGTTCAACACGGTTTCTATAGTGGCTGCACCGCTCAGGACATTGGCGCCGGCACGCTGGCGTACCTTATTTATATACTGTATGGCATTCGCCCCTCCGTTTACATAAATATCAGCCTCGGCAGCAATGAGGAACACCTCCGGAGTACGCATCATAAAAGTAGCGTTCAGATTGCCCAGACGCTTTTTGCTCAGGTTGTTAATGTAATAGTTGCTGCTGTTGTGCTTTGTCAACGACGGATAGAAGTTGAACCAGGGGCTCACTACGTCTGTGTTGTCATAATCGCGGTGGTAGTTCATAATGACTTGGTTGTCTTTGTCATACACATCGTTGTAGTCTACATAGAGGATTTTTGCATCTTTTATTCCTGCCAACTTTTCCTCGTATCCTTCATCTCCCGGACGGATGAACTCCAATGCTTTCTCTCCGAAAAGGAATTTGGTGTATTCACGCTTTTCATTTCCTGTTTCCGGGTCGGTCACCATTGTTGAGATAGCGGGTGAGTCCAGGTTTTTATCAAACTGCTTCACTTGCGACTCGCTCCACGCCTGACCTTTGTCTTTGTTGCAGGTCCATGTCGTTTGGAAGAACTTGTGGTATCTCGGGTCCAAGGTTCCATCTTCCTGTATGTATAAATCCAGTAAATACTTGGAAGGCATGAAGGTCCCTCCGGCACGTCTGTCTGCAATCTGGTAATCAGACAATCCTTCGTATTCGTTGCCCGAATGCAAGTCCGTCTTGAATTGGATGGCGGAGAAAGCGGTAAGCGGGCAATAGAACTGCTCATTGTTCTGATTCATTATCCACGCTTGGTTACTTACACCTCCTACTACATAGCGGTGTTTCCACAAAGCCTCTTTGTTGGTGAAGTTATTGCTCTCATCGAAGACGTCGTCCAGGTTGTCATACATATAAACTCCTAACGTCGTCCCTCCGTTGGTGCAGTCTTCCATCATTTCTACAGCTACGTCCAGAGCCTTTTGGGCGTACTTCTTGGAAGAATCATACTCTACAGATTGCAGGCAAGCTTTTGCCAACATGCCCATGGCGGATTTCTTCGAAGGACGGGTGGTTCTCTCTTCCACCGGTAGCCATTCGGCGGCAAACTCCAGGTCGGGGATGATACATTTTTCATAAATATCCAGTGGAGCATCTTTGCCGGGATGTATGTCTACGCTTTCGGCAGGCGTCATTTGCAGTTTCACTCCGCCCATTTGTTCTACCAGGTGGTAGTAATATACTGCTCTCATAAAGCGGGCTTCCGCTACTTTCCGGTTTCTCTCGTCCGGAGAAGCGAAAGGAACTTTCTCCGCTTGCACGATTGCCTGGTTGCAATAGCATATACCGTCATAGCAACAATTCAAGGTGTTGAGCATCATGTTGTTGGCAAAGTCCGACCCCATACCGTATTTCAAATAAAGGTTGTCGCTATTCTTCTGGGATGTCCAGATGTCAGTGCCTCCTTCAGTTATCCACATAAACTGTCCGTAGCCATAGAGGGCTCTTTCCATGCCGAAGTAAATGTTATTAAGAATAGTTTGGTAACCTTCTTCCGAAATAGACAGTGCATCCATAGTGTATCCCGAGGGATTGTATTCATCGAGCGTACAAGAAGTATTGCTTACGGTTGCTGCCGTTAATAATATTGTCAGCCAATTCTTTATAGTCATATTTGTTCTTGTTGAATGATTAATTTAAAATGATACATTAAGCCCCAGTAGATAAGTTTTGTAAAGCGGGAAGGTGTCGGAACCGTTGTTTTCGGGGTCCGTATGCTTTAGCTCGCTCTTGAACGGCAATACAAACACGTTGTAAGCGGTGGCATAGATCCGGCATTTCTCCAGTCCCAGCGTTTTACACAGTCTTTGGGGTAGGGTATATCCCAGAGTGATATTCTTAATCTTAGCATAAGAACCGTCGATGTATTTCAAAGATTCTATTCCCGTGGTACTGGCAATACCCGGCCGGGGGAAGTATGCCGATTGGTTCTCCGGAGTCCAGTAATCGGTGCCTCGCGGCTGATTGTCACCCTTGGTAGAATACCAGCCGATAGTTTTGCTTTCTATCATCTGTCCGTATCGGATGATGGCAAAGGCGCTCAGGTCAAATCCTTTATACTTAAATGTATTGTTGATACCCAGGATGCCGTCGGGTACATTCGAGCCTAATATCTGGAGGTCGCGTGTATTACTGTAGGTATGTACTCCGCCGTCTCCCACCTGATTGCCATTCTCATCCGTAGTGAACTGCTCCACGGTATGAATCTTCACATAACCCGGCTGGCAACCGTATTTTGCAGCCTCTTCTTCTTCGGCTGTTCCCCATATACCGGCGTATTTGTAGTCGTAGAAGGTCTTGATGGGGTGTCCTTCAAATAGTTTTTTGGCAATAAGGTCACCGTCGGGTAGGTTCACAATCTTCTCATCGTTGTGGGTATAGGAGATGGATGAAGACCATTCGAAG
The DNA here is from genome assembly GCA_030844565.1 of Bacteroides ovatus. Taxonomy (GTDB): domain Bacteria; phylum Bacteroidota; class Bacteroidia; order Bacteroidales; family Bacteroidaceae; genus Bacteroides; species Bacteroides ovatus_A. Next base: position 61,299 of record JAUUNK010000003.1, on the reverse strand, counting down.
TGCTTATTCTTTATATTGACGGTAGACAATTGGATTTCGTAGCCTTTGTTGCTGGTTTCGCCGATGTTTTGCCAGGTGGTCATAGGAGAGCCCCATGCGGTGATAGCCGAAGTTATAGGCAATGTGCGGCTAAAGAGCAAGTCTTTTGTCCTGGAGTCGTAGAAGTCGACGCTCAAGTTGATGCGATTGTTAAAGAGTCCCAGGTCTACACCATAATTCCATTGATAGGTTTTCTCCCAACCGATGGAGGGATTGCCGTAAGGAGACACGAGCTGGCTCATCGAACTCAGCGTGCCGTCAATGGATACAGCCGAGTAGGTGGCTGCGCCGGTTTGGGAAGAATAGGCTCCCATACCTCCGGAATTACCCGTGACACCATAGCTTCCCCGGAGCTTTAAGTTGCTCAGCCATTGCTTTGTGCTCTCCATAAAAGATTCTTGAGAGACGCGCCATGCCAGTGCACCTGCGGGGAAGGATTCCCATTTATGTCCTTCGGCAAGGTGGGAAGCGCCGTCCCAGCGGGTAGTGAACGAGGCGATGTACTTATCCTTATATACATAATTGAACCGCAATGCATAGGACATCTTCTGATTCTGGGAATAAGAGGACTTTACGCCATACTTGGTAATACCTGACGCCATATTATGAAACAGGTAAGAATCGAGTGGTTGACCGGAAGCCCGCATGTTATTGGAGTCTTTTTGATTGTGGCTCCAGGATGTCACTCCGGTTAACGTTACTTTATGACCTTTGAAAGGTTCGAAATTGTAGGTCAGCACATTGTCCCACAGGTAACCATATCCATAATAGTTGTTGATGTATGCATAGGGTGCCGAATAGCCGTTTTCAACTCCTTGCAGCGAGTTCTCACCGATATATTGTCCATTACGGGAGTTATTCAGTGTAGTGCTTATCTGCGAGCGGAATGAAAGTCCTTTGAGCGGAGTAATCTCCAGATAGCCGTAGACATTGGCATAAATCGTACGTGTTTCGTTGGCATACTGGTTTTCCATTTCGTCTCCGAAAGGAGAGGTTTGCCCTTCTATGAACTCGATGTTGATGTTACCGTTTTCGTCATACGGCTTGCCCAGTGGAAAGGCAGTCAGCGCTTTGGTAAAGATGTTCTTGCCTCTTGTATTCTTGATAGTATAGGTGAGGGACGAATTTACTCCCAGCTTCATCCACTTGCGTAGTTGGTAGTCCACATTAAACCTCATGCCGTAGCGTGTCTGGTTTTCGTTGGAAAGCAGGCCTTGCGTGTTATTATAACTCAGGGATGAATATACCTGTACTTTGTCGCTTCCTCCCCTTATCGAAAGGTTTATGTCTTTTTGTGAAGCGTTTCCTTTGGTAGCTTCATCAATCCAGTCTATCCATTGTCCATTCTCATAAGCTTGCTGTATGGCCTCCGAAGAGAACATCTGGAAGAAATCCTCCGGATAGTCTCCATTCTTGGTGCGGTAGTATTCTCTTTGGTACTGATACCATTCGTCACCTTTCATACCGTGCACGAAGTTGGCTCCTCCGGAAATACTGTATTTCGCGTCCAGGTCCACCGTCAACTTTCCTGCAATACCTTTCTTGGTGGTGATAATAATAACGCCATTAGCACCTGCCGAGCCGTAAATGGCGGTGGAAGATGCATCTTTCAGCACGTCGATTTGTTCGATGTCGTTCGGGTTCAGTTGGCTGTAGCTGGCGCCTTGCACGCCGTCGATGATAAACAGCGGTTCATTGCTTCCGTTTATGGAGCGCGAGCCACGCAGCAGAATATCCACATCTTCGCCCACAGCCCCGGAGCTCATCATAATATCTGCGCCTGCAATCTTTCCTTGTAGCGCTTCCATCACATTGCTTGTGGGTGTGCCTTTTATATCTTCTTTGTTGATAGATACGACCGAGCCGCTAAGGTCGGCTTTCTTCGCCGTGCCATAGCCGATTATTACTACATCTTCCAATGCTTGTGTATCTTCGTGCAGGATGATGCTGAAGGAAGTTCTTCCTTTCAGGTTTATCACTTGGGTCGTATATCCTATATAGGAGATTTCGATAGGATATTTTCCCGAAACTTTCAGGGTGAATTTGCCGTTCACGTCAGTAACGGTTCCATTATTGGCGTGCCCTTTTTCTACTACGGAAGCACCGATAACAGGCTCCCCGAGGTTGTCTTTTACAATTCCCGTGATGTTTTGTGCCATGGCGCCGGCACTCAGGAAAACGAATAGCATAATCAGCCATATTCGCATGTTCTTCAAATTAATAGACGTTTTCATCAATTACAAAAATGAATTAATTAATAAAGGTTATTTGCCACAAAACTAAGGAAGAGTATCTTTTTAACTTTGCATGAGCGTACAACTTTTGTGTTTGTCCGTCCATCCTATAACAGCATACCAGTTTTTCCGATTAAAAAATCAATAAATACAAGATGAAACTACATATAATATTCTTTTTTGCTTTTCTGTTTTGCCATCCCGCCTCTGTACAACCCCAGCATATAATCACTCGATACAGCATTGAAGACGGTCTGCCCCAGCAGACTATAACCGGCATCATCAAAGACAGGAACGGATATATGTGGTTTACTACCTGGAACGGTATCTGCCGCTTTGACGGACACACGTTCGTGACATACCGCGTGTTGCCCGGAGACTCCAACGACCTGGCAACCAACCGCATTGATGATATAAAGATAGACGCCCGTAACCATCTCTGGTTGCTGGACGACGAGAACTCTCTTTACCGCTTCTCTCCGGAGAATAGAAAGTTCTCCCGCTTCACGCAACAGACAGCCCCCGTTCAAAACATATTCACTCTTTCCGACGGAGATACCTGGGTGTTTCAGGCAGACGGCAGCTTATTGAGAATCACGCCCCGTGGAGAAAAGATGGATTGCCAGGAGGTTCTTAACAGCTCTTCGCACGTCAGCAATATCATAGGCTTGGTTCAGACTTCTTCTATCATTTGGATTGTCTCGGATAAGGGAATCTATAAATTCTCCCAAGAACACCCGCAGCCGGCTTTGGTCTTGGCTGCTCCCACCCGCTTTTATAGCTTCCGGAAGTGGGCGGGCATGTTTATTCTCGGTTCCGACAACGGAAGGCTCTACATTTACGACCCTCAGAAGAACGTGCATTCCACTTTGAAGTTCAGCACTTCCAGTCCGCTCACCCGAATTAAAGCGTATGACTCTGAACATTTCCTTGTCGTAGCGGAAAACGACGGTTTCTTCCTGACAGACGGCTATCGAGGCGAAGGTGTCCACTATGACACCTCCAACCGGCTATTGAGTAAGCGCATTAATGCATTATATGAAGATAACAACCGGAAACATATATGGATTGCCTATAAAGACAGGGCGCAAATTACCCGCATCGCCCCCTTTAGCGAATACTACAAACACTATCAACTCAAAACCCAGCAATACGATAACTCCCGCCGCTCTATATCTCAAGACCATGACGGAAGACTCTGGGTATTCTCTAAGAACGAGGCTCTTAACTACTATGACGAGAAAGCGGACGAATTTCTCTTCTTCGCCATTAGCAGGAACAACCACGAATCCAGACCTTCTAAAATAAAGAAAATCTACTTTGACAACCAAAATAACCTGTGGATTGCCAAGCAGCCGAAAGGTCTGATAAAGGTATCTTTCAAGAAAGACCTTTTCGCTCTTTCCGTCCCAGACGTACAGGGGTATCCATCGACAAACGAGTTACGGAGTATCATGGAAGACGCTGACCATAACATCTGGATAGGGGGCAAAAACGGAGATATTCAAGTGTATGACGCGCAGAAGAACTTCATAGGCTTTTTAAATTCCAACGGGAGAGTGTCTCGTCGAGTCGAGAAATTCGATGCCGTATATGCTCTGCTGCAAGACAGGGAAGGAAATATATGGATGGGAACACGCAACGAGGGGATTATCAAGTTGCTCCCTAAAGGGAAATTGAATTTCCAGCTCAACTATTATAAAAAGAATCCTGCCGATGCATTCAGCCTCAACTGTAACTCCATCTTTTCTCTGAAAGAAGATAAGCAGGGCAGAATCTGGGTAGGCACGCTGGGCGGTGGACTCAACTATATAGAAAAGGATAAAGACGGAAATGAACGGTTCATACATTGTGGCAACAGGTTGGCAGATTACCCTTCGCGTTTCTCACGAATCAAGAATGTATGCCTCGATTATCAAGATAACGTCTGGTTGGCAACTACCTCCGGAGTGTTGCTCTGCAAATGGCAGGAAGGGAAACTCGCTTATACTCCCATTGTACGCGACAGCAACGCAAAGAATAGCCTCAGTTGTGACAATGTGTATGACGTCTTCGAAAGCAGCCGCCATGACATCTTTGTTACCACCTTCGGCGGGGGACTCGACAAACTGACTGGATTTAGCGAAGACAAAAACGGTGTCTTCAAGAACTATTCTTCCCTCCACATGGTTTCTACCCTTCCGCTGACACTTGCGGAAGACGAAGAAGGCAATCTGTGGATTCCCTCCGAAAACGGTCTCTACCGGCTATTCACAGATAATGATTCAACAGAGATATATGACAGCCGCTTCCTGCCCGAAGGACTTCTGCTGACGGAAAGCAGAGCTTGCCGTCTCTCCACTGGCGAGATGTTGTTCGGCACCGACAAAGGATTGCTTTCTATGTCTCCCCAAAGAATGAAGCGGGATACCTACACCTCCCGTCTTCTCGTTACGGATATCCATGTAAACGGGGAGAAGAAAGACTTTACTTCCGCACTTGCAGAGGTCGTCCTGAGTCACAAAGAAAACTCATTCACCATCCATTATGAGACGTTGGATATGAAGTTTCCCGGCAAGATAGAATATGCTTATCGTCTGAAAGGCTTTGATAACTGGAATTATGTAAAGAACAACCGGATGGCTGTCTATACCAATATTCCAAAAGGGAACTACAGCTTCGAGGTGAAGTCGACCAACAGCGACGGCGTGTGGAGCAACCGAGCGAAAGAAATCCCCATTACCATCCTTCCTTCTTTCTGGGAGTCTGTGTATGGCATTCTTCTATACATCGTGATATTTCTTCTCATTGTAGCCGGTTCGGCATATATTCTTTTCATCATCTATAAACTCCGCAACCGCGTTTTCATAGAAAAGTATGTCTTGGAGATGAAGACCAAATTCTTCACAGATATTATCCACGAACTGCGCACTCCTTTCACTCTCATCATCGCTCCCATAGATCACATGCTTTCGCAGAAAGACCTGAATCCGGTCATACAGCAAGACCTGGCTCTGGTGAAGCGCAACACGAAGCGTACGCTGAAAATCATCAACCAAGTGCTGGATTTGCAAAAGATACAGAACGAATCCAAACTCACAGTACAAAGAATAGAAATAGCCCCCTTCATCCGGCATATTATAAATAACTTTCAATCGATTGCCATCCAGAGGGAAAGTGAAATCAGTTTCGAAGCTAAAACCTCGCCTGTGTTCCTATGGGCGGACCCGGACAAGTTGGAAAGCATCCTGTTCAACCTGCTTACAAATGCTTTTAAGTATTCTCCCAAAGGCACAGTGATACACCTGTCGGTGGAGGAAACCGCCACCGATATTATTCTCCGGATAGCCGACCAGGGATATGGCATCAGCCAAGAAAAGCAAGAGAACATCTTCAACCGATTTGAAAACTACGTAAGCTCCGACATCTTTAAAAAGCAAAGTACGGGCATAGGACTATCTTTAGTCAAAGAACTGGTGGAACTTCACAAAGGCAGAATAACGCTGCGCAGTAAAGTGAACGAAGGTTCTACTTTTACTCTCTATTTCTGTAGAGGTAGAAACCATTTTGCTCCTGAAACGGAGTTCATCCTCACCGACTATGACGAACGGGCTTCTTTCTCGGCTGACGATACCCTTTTCCCGAGAGATGATTACGAGGTGGAAGAAGACAATCAGGATAGCAATAAGAGTACGATTCTAGTGGTGGATGACAATCAGGAGCTTCTCTCCTTCCTGCATGCGATTCTTTCGGAAGAGTTTCGTGTAATGACGGCCTCCAACGGAAAAGAAGGCTTGGAGAAGGCAACGAAGTATTTGCCCAATATGATTGTCAGCGATGTAGTGATGCCCGGGATGACAGGTATCGAGATGGTGAAGAAGCTGCAAGCCAATATTTATACTTGCCACATACCGATTGTTTTATTGAGCAGCAAGGCGGATGTGGAGAATCAGAATGAAGGTCTGGAGCTCGGGGTGGACGATTACATCACCAAACCTTTCAGTGCCAGCTACCTGATAGCCAAGATATGGAACATCATTAAACAAAGGAAACGCATCCAGGCATTGTATTATTCAGAACTCATTCAGAATAAAGAAGAAAACAGCCTGGGCGCCCAGGAGAAAGAGGAACTTCGTACGCTTCCCCAGGTAGATAAAGATTTGCTGGACAAGATGGTCTGCTTCATCGAAGCGCATCTGGATTATCCGGAGCTGAGTGTGGACACGCTTGTTGAAGAAGCAGGTATCAGCCGCTCCGCCCTCTTCAAGAAGATAAAGACACTTATAGGTATCTCACCCATGGAACTTATAAAGAATATACGTCTGAAGAAAGCGGCGGAATTTATCAGGGAAGGCTCGGACAACTTCACTCAAATAGCTTATAAGACGGGGTTTAAAGACTCCCAGCATTTCAGCAAGTGCTTCAAGCTGGTGTATGGGGTGACGCCTACGGAATATAAAAAGAAAAAAGCTCTTACACAAGATGAAGGCTGTGTAAGAGCTTTGGGAAAGTTTCCGGTTACCACTGGATAGCTTGGTCCTGATCCGGTATCAACGTATTAATCTTACGTTCCATAAGCAGTGAACCGGTAGCCCGATACGAAGTGGACACGTTGGAGGAGGTTACGTCATCGTATGTATATTCCATTCTGAGAACATAATAACGGTGCATCAGATAGGGTTGATTCGTATCTATCTCATCCCATATCTCGTAAGTGGGGGTTCCGATTACCTGGAAGTTTATCTCCGGGTTGGTAGATGTTATCGTTAGATTTCCTGTTTTCCTGGTGTCGGTAGCTTCGGTGGGTTCTTCAAACTTCACATTTATCTTGTAGGTTTCGCGGTCAATTGCGTTATCTTCTTTGGTTCCTACATAGAAGAATATGGTGTTTTCATCTACCACATGGGCTCTGCGGGTGTCCACCACCAAAGGGTCATCGTTGGAGCCGGCGAAATAGATGTTCATAGCCGTTGCAGAATACCTGCCTGAGTAATCATTATATGGCAAAACATGAAGCAGGGCTTTGCGCCATCCTTTCCGTTTGTTGGTCACGTACGAAGGGTCTTCTTCAATGGTCAGAGGCAATACCCATTCTTTTGATAAGTTCAGGCTCGAGAACTTAAATTTTATGGGGAATAATTCTTTTCTTGTTCCTGCCGGCATGTAGCATGTAGGTGACACGAATTCGTAGTTCTGCTCGGGCAATAGTTCATACCACAAGTCTTTTCTCAGCTCATGATAGTTAGCCAGGTTTAGAGCAACCAGTGTATCCGGGTCTACGGCAATGCGTACATTCAGGTCCCGGTCCAAGGGGGTTGAACCGCTTACCAATACGGGAAGGTCGTAAATGACTTCTCCGTTGGGTTTGTACCGTACGTAGATGTCAGACACTTCTTCGTTCCCTACGGGAGCTTTCAGGGAAATCATGTGTGAGTAAAGTTCCTCTTTCCATTCGTCGTTGCAGGCACTGAAGAAAAACAGTGCGGCAAACATGCTAGCTATATAGATGATTGTTCTTTTCATTTTTACAGTGTTTTTAAGTTAATCAAAAGTTTCCCAGCCGGGAGCCTGTGTCATTCGTCTGTTCCATTGCAGCTCTCTTTGCAGGATAGGCCAGAAATACATCTTGCGTGAGAAGTTGGCTTGTAAATTCTCCACCCGTATACGTTCGTAGAACCGTTCTTTGGTGGCTTCGGTCATCAATACGTTGCAGCCGTAGATTTGTTCCGATTCTTCAGTCGCTACATCTTTCCACCGTCTCAAATCGTGGTATCGCTGGTTCTCGCCCATAAGTTCCACCTGGCGTTCGTGTTTCAGTCTTTTGCGGAACAAGGAGGGGTCGTTATACACCTCTTGGTCATAATCGGGCAATCCGGCGCGGATGCGAACTCGGGAGACTGCTTTGCTCATTTCTTCCGTATTACGGGAAACTACTACCGGCTCTCCTTGCCAGTTCGTTGTTTCGTAGTTAGTGCCCGGAGTAAGCTCATTCAGCGCTTCGGCATACATCAAAAGGATGTCGGCATAGCGGATGGCAACATCTACTTTATCATAGACTTTTCCATTATTCGTATTGCAATCATTTGGATTGATGAACTTCATCATCCCGATTCCTGTAGGTATCCATTTGTCCGATCCGTTCTTCCGTCCTTCTTTACTGCCCCTATAATACCATATTTGCTGGTTGCGGTATTCCGCATCTTTGGCACTGGTGAAAGGCCAGAAAGCGCCGCTGAATGCTACGCTGGCATAGAAGCGCGGCTCGCGGTTGGCGTATTCTTTCCAGACGTTGGGACGAAGTTGGGGATATTTCCCCGCCCTGTATTCATCTTCGGTCACAAAGCGACGGCTTGCTTCGCAGGTGTCCAGGAAGTGTTGCAAGTTAAAGGCATCGCCATTTGCCATATCATAGGCGTCGCATTGCTTGGCGGTCAGGCCATGGCGGTTTTCTCCTCCTGCGAAAGTCGGCATTTGGTTCTTAACAAGATAGTCCACTTGCTCTCCTAAAGAGTTGTTGCCGCGGGTAAAGATTAACTCTTCGTTTTCATTAGCATACAGTTCACCGTTAAAGATGGCGCGATAGGATTCGAACGGATCGATATTGGCCCATCCTTCGGGGAAGTTCTTATTGGAATACTTGGCATGATAGGGTGGTTTCACTGTGGCAGGGTAGGTGTTGTCTCCTTTGTCCTGGTAGTCTGCCGTGTGCAATTCGTAGCGTCCCAGGTCGATTACATCCTTTGCCGCCGCAGCAGCTCTCGCCCATTTGCTTTCGTCGTATGTTTGCGACATGAGTATGCGGCCTTGGTCGTCTACAAAGTCCGTAAACTTATCCGGGTCGTCCGGTAGAGGATTGTTGAGCGGGCTGGCGGAGTATAACAGAGCCTTTGCACGTACAGCCAATGCTGCACCTCGGGTGGCGCGTGCAATATTCTGCCTGTCGCGTCTGTCGGGCAAGTCTTTGGCTGCAAGTGTCATTTCCCTGTCGATGTAATCCACTATTTCGTCGTATGTGGCTCTGGGACAAGACATGCCCATGTAGGTTTCGTCAATACTGATTGTTTCATCCGGCATCAGGGGAACCGGACCATATCTTCTTAGCAACAACCAATAGAAATAAGCTCTTAAGAAGCGGGCTTCCGCTTTCTTGTCCAGAATCTCTTCTCGTGTGAGTTCTTCGTTTATATCCACATAGTTGATCATAATGGAGGCTTGGCGCACACCTTCGTAGCAGCGGATATAAGAGTCGTTCACCCATCCGTTGTCATATTGCCCGAATTTGAGGGAGTTGTAGTTTACTCCACCATCGCTTTCATTGAATATGATGTCATCCGAATAGTTAGAGAGGGTGAACTTAATGACGCCGTATTCTATATTCGACCCGGTTAAGAGCCCGTAGCATTTTGCCAGCCATTCTTCAGTAAATTGTTTGCTCTTAAAGATTTTCTCTTCGCTTTGCCGGTCTTCGAAAAAGCGCTCTACGCTTAGATAATCAGAGCAGGAAGAAAAGCAGGCTCCTAATCCGAGGCTGAACGCAACGGCTAATATTATATGTTTCTTTTTCATGTCTTTGATATTAGATATTGATAGTTAATCCTAGAGTATACGATTTTGATAACGGGTATTTCTGTCCGTTACTGCTACCCAGTTCGGGGTCCCACAGCTTGAAACTGGAGAAGGTAACTAAGTTGGTGCCCATAAAGTAGATACGGATGTTATTCAGATGCAAGCGGTTAACAAAACTCTTCGGTATGGTATAGCCCACTTCCAGATTCTTCAAACGCAAGTAGGAACCATTCCGCAACCAATATGTAGAGGGGCGGTAGTTATTACTGTTTCCTCCGTAACTTAAACGGGGATATGTGGCATTCGGATCTTCGTTCTCACCCAGTATCCAGCGATTAGCTTTTGCTACATCGGTCAGTATGTTTCCCCAGTCTCCGTTCTCAAATGGATATACGGTAGGACCGTCGATACAGAAAGTCGATTTGCCCGAACCCTGGAATAAGACACTGGCGTCGATGCCCTTCCATTGGCCCGAGATTCCGAAGCCGTAGATTAAGTTGGGGCGTGTTGTCGCGCCGATGGGAACGATGTCGTTGTCGTTTACGTAGCCGTCACCGTTTACATCCGCATATTTGATGTCTCCCGGCATCACATCACCCCAGGATTGTTTCGGGCTGTTGCGAATATCATCATAATCTGTAAAGAGCCCTAAGGCGATAAGTCCGCGGGTCTGGTCTACCCGGAAACCTCTTTGACCTCTGTAGAGATAGTTGCTGTATTCTTCATCGTACTTCAGGATTTCGCTTTTACTATAGGTGAAGTTACCTCGTAAAGTCAGGTTGACTTCGCCGATGTTTTGTTTGAAACCGAAGTTACCGTCGAATCCCTTAGACAAGACGGAGCCTATATTAGTGGATATTCTCATAGCTCCGTTCAGACCGAGGGAAATAGGTATAAAGTTGCGTTGCTGGTATATTCCGTCGCGTTGCTCATGGAAATAATCGATTGTTCCGGTAAGTTTATTATTCCATAAAGAGAAATCAATGCCCACATCGTGTTTGGTTGCTATTTCCCAGGTCACGGCTGTGGTAGCATAGTGTGTGTAGCTTAAGCCTGTGAACTCATATTTCTGTCCGATGTCTGCATAGTTAAACCCGCCACTGGGACCGAAAGTGGGTAAATAGGGGAAACGGTAATCATCCCCTCCTACCACATCATTGCCGACTTTACCGTATGAATAACGAAGCTTGAACATATTCATCCATTCTAGATGTTTCTTTATGATGGGTTCTTCTGCAATGTTCCAGGCAACGGAGTAGGCGGGGAAAAAGCCATATTGATGTCCCGGTGCGAAGTTCTCGGAACCATTGTAACCAAAGTTGAAATCGACGAAATAGCGGTATTTCCACCCATAAGTAACCCGTCCTGCCAATCCCTGGTGGCGTTTGTCGATTCCTTGCATAAGGTCGTCTCCGTTTTGAGAAGTGTCTACTGTTTTGTCTTGGGTATATTTGAATACAGCTCCTACAATATGGTCACCAAACATACGATTATAATGTAACTCCGCTTCCAAGTATTCTTTGCGGTCTCCGTGGGAAGACGATTCGTGCGTCATCAGTTGTTCGTCCCTGATTTTATTCATTACCAGACTTCCGTCAGAAGCACGGTTTTGTTCGGCTCTCCACATTTCGGGAAACTTTTTGCGGTTGATCCACTGGTAGTTGTTGGTGTCAAACCCGTAACGGCCTATAAACTTCAGACCTTTGGTGATGAAGTCGAAGTTTTGTTCCAGGCTGGCATTGGCTTGCAGCTTGTTGTTCCAGGTTTCCTGGTAACCGGTTTGTGTGGCGGCTACCCAGGGATTGAGCTGCTCGCCTGTTGAACCGTAGGAGGGCACATATCCGTTGGAGTACATCACAGGAACGGAAATCGGATTGTTGCGCATCACTGCTGCCCAGATGTCTCCTGCCATTCCCGGTTCGTTTTTCTTATCCAGCGAACCGGCAACCCCCACTCTTAACAAAGTAGATTTGGTGATGTCCATATCTACGTTCAGTCGGTAGTTCCAACGTCTGTAGTTTGCATTGGTATTGTAATCCTTTAATCCTTCGTCCACCTTATACATACCTCCTTCATCCACGTAGCTGGCAGATACATAGTAACGGGCAAGCGAACCGCCACCGTTCATGTTCAATGTTGCACGATAGGTGGGTGCTCCTTTCTTTAAAAGTACGTCCATCCAGTCTACATTGGGATATAAGTCTTTATCCAATCCGTTGCGAAGTATATATAACTTTTCATCAGAAAAGAAGGGTTCTTTATTACGTGTAGTGCGTGCCTCGTTCATTAAGCTGGCATACGTATAACCGTCCACAAGCTCAGGTGTGTAAGTGCGTGTGTTGTAGGTTGTTTCCACCTTTGCATCAATCTGCACTTTGCCGGACTTACCACGCTTGGTAGTAAACAGCATAACACCGTTGGCACCCCGCGAACCGTAAATAGCTGTAGCCGAAGCATCTTTCAACACCGTAAAGCTTTCAATATCTTCGATGTTCACGTCGTTTATGTCGCGTTCGAAGCCATCAATTAGGACGAGTGCTCCGGCACCGGCGCCAAAAGTAGAAATACCGCGAATCCAGAACTCGGATACGTTATTTCCCGGTTGTCCGGATGTCTGGCGCGCTAATACACCTGCTACGTTACCTGCCAATGCATTTGTAATGCTTGAGGTGGAAGTTTTCAGTGTGCTGACATCTACTGTGGTGACTGCTCCGGTCATCGTAATCTTTTTCTGTGCTCCGGTTCCTGTGATAACGACTTCATCAATGGCAGTTGCTTTAGCTTCTTGCAGGACTACATTGATGACCTTTTGTTCTTTAATAAGTATTTCTTGTTTCTCGAATCCTATAAAAGTGAATACCAGTCTTTGATAAGGTTCTACCTTTATTTTAAACTTTCCGTTTATATCTGTGATGGCTCCTAGTCCGGGTAAGTCTTTTACGGAAACATTTACTCCGACCAGCGGTTCATTGTTCTGGTCCAGAACCATACCTTTGATTTCTATCTTTTCTTGTTGTTGCTTTTCTGTATGTGCATATACACCTATCATGCAGCTAATCAGAAAGAACATACTTAAAATATATTTTTTCATTCGAAATGTGTTTTTATAGTTGTTATTCTACAGAAATGGTACGAATCCGGTGGTTTTCTCTATCTGCTATATAGAAGGTTTGTGTGTCTTCATCATAAGCAATGCCGCAAGGACTGTCGAAGCGGGCTTCCGTACGTAATTCACCGTCGATATAGCCGTTTACCCGTCCGTCGGAAGATACGCTACCTCTTCCTGCAAAAGTAGAAATGATGCCGTCAGGGGTAATTTTACGGATGCAGTGCCCGTTTCTGTCGCAAATGTAAAAGTCATAGATGTCTGCTTTGCCGGCTTTGATATACTCTTCGTTTTTCACGAATGTGCCTTGATAAGGCCAAACGAAACGTCCGGATGTACCGGGAGAGTCCACCCATGCGCTGGAGCCTAATGAACCTGCAAACATGGTAGGTTTCTGGAATTCTTTTGTTTCAGGATTGAACATGGATTTATAGAGGCAATTCGCACCTGTAACATACATATATTTGCCTTCAGGATGAATCGTTATAAACGCATGCTCATCCCGGCTTTCGTAGGTAGGGAAAACTTCCTTTGCTACCATTCCCTGTGTTGCCGGGTCGAAAACGGCTTTGTCGATAGTGCCCTGCCAATAAATAGTATAATACAGAGTCTTTGTCAACGGTTGATAGGCGCAGCTATATCCTGTACGGTCATAAACATAGGGCCTTGCCCTTCGGAAATCTTCCGAGCGCAGCAGATAGGCAATTTCCCTTCTGTCTTTATTATTCTGTCCCTGGTCATCTGATACAAACAGGGTATCTCCTGTCGCATCGAAACACATATAGTACATACCTCCAAACTGTCCTTGTCCTTCAGTCATAATAGTGGATACTTCCCGGGTTTCGAGGTTGATTCTCCGGATAGGACCTTTGAAGCCATTAACAATCAGGCATTTTTGTATGCCGAAAGTATCCATCAACAACCATTCAGCATTACCGAACCTTGCTTTTTCAAAATCTCCGTCTACATCTGAGGATTTTCCTTGTTCATCTTCGTTTCCGACCAAGGTGCCCACTGAGGTCTGGGCAACATACTGAAACCGCTTCTCAAACTCATACTCAACGGGAGAAGCCGTCCCGTCGGCGCTCTCAATAGATACTTTTATGTTTCCTTCAAAAGCCCGGGGAGGAACCATGCAATAAATTTCATTGTCGTTGCAACCGATGGTAGTGGTGGCTTGTCCTCCTATCGAAATATGAATCTTTGAGGGGTCGTCTCCGAAATTCTCTCCGTAAATGTGCAGTTGGGTACGCAGGCTGCCTTGGGTGGGAGAGAAGTCGGTAAACACTACCGGCTTGGATGGGTCATACCCGTTGGAATTTTCTTTATCGTCTTGGCAGGCACTCAGGCATACCGTCAGATACAGTACCAACACCCCACACCAGTAGGAGTATTGGCTTTTCATGTGCTCTTTTCTCATAAAATGTTTTTTTATAGGTTATTGTGTACAAAGGGTTATATATATAGGTATCCCTACCGACGAGAAACCTTGCGGGCATTTTCTCGTCGGAACGTAGCGTTTGCGAAGTTTAAAAGGATTTAGAAAACGATGTTCTTCTGCAGCTTGATGTCTCGGGAAGAGAATCCCAACAGGATGTTGTAAGTTCCCGGGTCCGCAGTAAACTTCTTGCTGTTTACGTCGAAGTACATGAAAGACTCTTTGGGCAATGTCATTTTCACCGTAGAGGATTCTCCGGCTTTGAGGAATACTTTTTCAAATTTCCTCAATTCCTTTTCCGGACGTTCCACGGGGCTGCTTTCCGTTTTGCCTACATAAGCCTGCACTACTTGTGCTCCGTCTTTCTTTCCGGTGTTGGTCAGGCGGCAGGTGACTTCCATCGTTCCGTCGGCACGCGGCTTCGAAACGGTCATGTCGGAAAGCTTGAAAGTGGTGTAAGACAATCCGTAGCCGAAGGGATATTGCACTTCGCGTTTCAGCTTGTCGTATCCGCGATAGCCGATAAAGATGCCTTCGGTGTATGCCACATGCTTGTCTCCGTCGCGGTCGTGATAGCTGTTGTAGGCGGGGTTGTCTTCCCATTTCTTTTCAAAAGTCATAGGAAGTTTGCCCGAGGGATTCACTTTGCCGAACAACACTTCTCCGACAGCGGTTCCTGCTTCCTGTCCTCCGTAGAATGCCCAGAGCAAGCCTTTCAGAGAAGGTTCCCATCCTTGCATTTCGATGTTGCCACCGCCGTTGACTACGCCGATGACGGGACGTTTGCATTTTAATACGCTGGCAAGCATTTTTTTATCTATTTCCGGCAATCCGAAGGTGCGGTCGCTGCCTTCTCCTTCCGTGTCGGAGTTATGTCCGAAGCAGGCTATAACCAGGTCGGCTTTATTCAGATAGTCGGCAAATTGGTTCTGTTGGCCGTCTTTGCGTTTCCACATCAGGCAGACGCTTGCGCCACCGCCTTGTTGGTAATATTCTACGCGAATCTGATATTTGACGCCTGCCTTCAGTGTCTTGGTGATATTGGTGCTTCGGAAGCTTCCCGGTGTCCAGTCGTCTATAACCCGTTCGTCGTTGATAAACAGGCGGTAGCCGTCGTCTCCGCCCAGTGTGAATTCGTATTCGGCAGTTTCGTCCGAACACATCGTGCTATACCATTTCACGGAGAAATAGTCTTTCGGCATGCCTTCCAGTTCGGTGCCTGCTGCCCAGGAGTAGTTAATCTTCTTCTCTGTTTGCTTCACCACCGGTTCGCCTTCGAAGTGGATATTCTTAAAGTATTCAGCATGGAAACCTTTCTCGTTGAGGCTGCCGTCTGTATACATGATAGAGGGCATAAAGTCGAGTTCATCCACATATTCTACTTTCACATTGTGTTGTTCTCCTTCCCGGCGGATGCCATCGAACAGGTTGGTGTAGTGGAAAGGAACCACTGCGCCACTGCCACCACCGTGCACATAGCCGTGTGCATTCTTTCCGGTGACAATGATATGTTTGTATTTCTTGGGGTTGAGCGGGAGAATGTTTTTTTCGTTCTTCAAAAGAACCATCCCTTCGCGGGCTACGTTGAGTGCTGTTTCCACCGTTTGAGGATTGTCCAAAGGAATATTCTTATCAGCTTGTGTACCGTCTTTAAATCCGAAGGCGATGAGTATGCGCAAGATGTGGCGCACTTTTTCGTCCACCATGTCCATGGTGACGTCGCCGGTTTTCAGATAGTAAGCCATATCTTTAGGATTCATCTTTTCGCCGCCTGCCATTTCCAGGTCAAGTCCGCTTTTGGCGGCGGGCACACAATAGTGGGTGGACCCCCAGTCGGACATCACCAGTCCTTTGAAGCCCCATTGGTTGCGGAGGACTTCTTTCAGCAGCCAGGGGCTTTCGGTGGTATAGATGCCGTTGAGCAGGTTGTAGCTCGACATCACTGCGCCCACCTCCGCTTCTTGTACGGCGGCTTTGTAAGCGGGGAAGTAGATTTCATTCAGCGTGCGTTCGTCGATGTCGTTGCTGATATTGTTGCGGTCATAATCGGAGTTGTTAGCGACGAAGTGTTTGACGGTAGCCATCACTCCCTGGTCCTGCACTCCTTTTATATATCCTACACAGATGCGTGATGTCAGATAAGGATCTTCGCCCATATATTCAAAGTTACGTCCACACATGGGAGCGCGGTAGATGTTCACAGCGGGGCCCAGCAGGACATTCACATTTCTTGCTTTGCAGTCGCGTCCCAGGGCTTTTCCATATTCATAGGCGAGATTCTCGTTCCATGTAGCTGCCAGGGTCACGGTTGAGGGATAGGCTGTGGACTTTCCGTTGGTTCCGAGTCCTTGCGGACCGTCGGACATCTTCATGCGGTGAATTCCCAGGCGGTCGATATTCTTGGTATACATCCAGTCTACTCCGCCAATGTATCCCAGTTTTTCTTCCACTGTCATTTGCTTCAGCAGTTCTTCCACTTTTTGGTCTATTTCCGGCTTATACCATTTCTGGGCTTGTACACACGAAAAAGGAACGACTGATAAAATTAAAAGGGCGATTTTTTTCCTAAGTGATTTCATCTTATTCTATTTGTCTAGGTGATTAATTAAAGGTTTTTTCTGTTTGATTGATGCTGCTAATTAAACTATAGAATATAAAGCCATATACCAGCTTCTGCCATTTATGATTATCCCGAAAAAGTGTCATAAAAAGGCATGTCTGCGTCTTAAAACCGTACTTTTTGCAATTCTCCGGTTAATTGCCTTTGTTACTTTCCTTTTCTATTGTTGCTAGGCGGGCATATAGTTCAACTAATGCTCCCTGATGCAGGATTTCCCATTTCTGCATGGGGCTGGCTCCGCTTAGGTCATTGTCGTTAATGAGTCCGTTGGTATGATGTGCTTTGCCACACCATGCGTGTAACATGGTGGTGCGTATATCTTCCAGATATATGGGGTTTCGGTCAATGGAGTAAAGTTCGAAGAAGCCTCGGCACATGATGGTGTTGAACCAGGCATGTCCGGGTGACAGTATATTGAAATCGCGTTTTAGCACATCCGAATAGTAGGAGTTGAACCAATGCTTATGGCAACTTTCCGCTATCTGTTTCGCTGTTGTCAGATACGACTCTTCTCCGGTGATTTTATAAAGAAGGCAAGCCAGTTGCATAGGTTGTCCTGAGTTATAAGAGAATTTACTTTTCTCTATACGGTCTATTTGAGTGGGGTCGCTTTCCTTGGGAGAGGCATTGTCGTAATATAGATGGTCGCCGGGGTCCTGCATATAATTCTGTAACCAATTGAAGCATTCTATCGCTTTGTCCAAGTACATTTGTTCGTGTGTGATTTGGTAGAGTTTGCAACTTAATACTCCGGTCGGGGCGGTAGAGCAGGTATTCTTTGAGTTGGTAGGTTCGTTCAGTTCCTTCCAATAGACTCCTCCGCCACAGGTTTCGTCCCATCCATATTGCGACAGATACTCCCACACGGCTTTAGCCTGGTCGAGATAACGCGTGTTGTTGGTAATAGTATACCACTCTGCCATATCGAGACCTATCCATACGTTATCATCATAAAAGCGTTCGTTCCCTGCTTCGGGATATACACTGTAGGCAGTGCGTCCGCGGTCGGTCACCCAGAAACATTGGATGCCGTCGAACATGTCATTATCCAGAGACTTATAATAGTCTTGCTGTTCTGTGCCGATGGAGGCTTCCCTCATGGCAACGAATGCAGACAGCCCGCTTCCTTGTCCCCATACGAGGGCATCGCCCTCCCAATAACCTTCTTCTTTGGGATACCAGGTCTGCCAGCAGGTTCTGGGTCCTTTGTGGTAATAGTACTTTATGACGGATTTCATCAGTGAATGGGCACAGTCGAACATTTTGGTTTGTGCATAGTCCACTGTGGCCGCCGTCTGGCTTTTGCTTTCAGAACGTGTGCCGTCCGGTCCCACCAGGGTGATGCTGACTTCGTAGGTCCCTGCCGAAGGGACTTCCAACAAATAGTTTCCTCCGTATTTATAGTTAGCATCGTCCAAGATGATGGTACTCCATTCTCCCGTCCCGCCGGTGTCTGCTTTCCGGTAGGCTAGTTCTATTTGGACACCTTTCACATAGGTTTCCCTCACAAATTTAACGAGAAGTTCTTTTTCTCCTTGTGTCGGCAACACTTCCAGTTGACTGACGGGGGCAATCTTTTGGGGAACCTTTTCTCCTCCTTTCGCATTGTCGTCGCTGCACGATTGTGTGATACTTGCGAGGAGCAAAAAGAGCATCAATATGCGGGTAATATTCTTCATTATATTTTTTCTTTTCATAGTTTTACTTCTATGCCTTCCGTCAGATTACCGCTGGCTTGACGGATGCCGTTCTTCATTATAACTTTGACTATAGCCATATCTTTGTTTTCGGTTTCTCTTTTACCGGTTTTCGCAGATAGTTTCACAATCACCTTATTATCTTTCTGCTCTGCCGAGAATTGTTGCAGGCTATAGTTGCCCTTCTTGAAGCTCCAGCCGTCGCCTTCATCCCAATACATGCTTCCCGTCGCTTTGCCCTGTTCGTCGAGGCAGACCAGTAGGGTCAGAGGGTCTAATGAGTTCTCGGTTGTGTTCTGGATAATCTTTCCTGTAGGAATGATGGCGCCGCCGCGAATTTTTATCTTTGCCTGGAACTTATCGCTTTGGTCTCCATTGACAAGAGAAAGGTCTTTCCATATTCCTTTGGGTAACTTCGGCTGATTGGCGAATGCCGGGATAATCAGCAGGTTATCGCCCACAAGGAATGCCTGTTCTTCGGCGCGCAACGACAGGTCTTTGGGGTCGGCAAAGAAGACAGGGCGCAT
Organism: Bacteroides ovatus; assembly: GCA_030844565.1. Classification (GTDB taxonomy): domain Bacteria; phylum Bacteroidota; class Bacteroidia; order Bacteroidales; family Bacteroidaceae; genus Bacteroides; species Bacteroides ovatus_A. Next base: position 42,093 of record JAUUNK010000003.1, on the reverse strand, counting down.
GATGGGCATGCCGCTGGTAGAAGCCTCGTGCAGCAGTGTGTAGAAGTAGGGGAGTAGTATGTATCTACGTTCCAGCGCTATGCGCGAAGCGTCTTCCACTTCTTTTCCGAAAGCCCAGGGTTCTTTGTTGTTGGTTCCTGCACAGGCATGTCCGCGGGCAAAGGGATAGAAAGCGCCGAATCCGATCCAGTTGCCGAATAAGTTGGCGTCTGCATTAAACAGGAAGCCACCTATGTCCGCTCCGCTGAACGGTTGCCCGGACAACCCCAGTGTGAGCGACATGGGTACGGACATCTTCAGATGATCCCACCACGAACCGTTATCGCCTGTCCAGGTGGCGGCATAGCGCTGTCCTCCCAGGAAGTTGGAACGTGTGAGGATGAACGGGCGTTTTTCCGGGCGTGCCTTCAATATTCCCTCGCGGGAGGCCTTCACCATCAGGTATCCGTATACATTATGATATTGAAGATGTGTCCCTTGGGGCAAGTTGCCGCCGCCGCGGTGTAAGTTATCCTCAGGCATTGTCTTGTTGGGAGTGTCGTTTATCTGTGGTTCATTCACGTCGTTCCACACGCCGTCCACTCCTTGGGCAAGGAAGTCTTTATAGAGGTCGCTCCACCATTTGCATACTTTGGGGGATGTGAAGTCGGGGAATGCTGCTGCTCCGGGCCATGCGTCGCCGTGGAAGTCTTTGCCGTCTTTTGTCTTCACCCACATGTCGTTTTCCGTCCCCGATTTATATACGAAGTAGTTAGGGTCTACCTTAGCTCCCGGGTCTATCATCCAGGCGGAGTGGAAACCCCGCAGATGCAGGTCACGGTTCACCGCTTTCGGGTCGGGGAACTTCTTGGGGTCGAAGGTGAATATCCGGTATCCGTCCATGTAGTCAATGTCCATCCAGATGACATCACAGGGGATACGTTTCACCCGGAATGTATCTGCAATTTCGATGACGCGGCTAGCGGGTTGATAAGAGAATCGTGATTGCTGGTAGCCCAGCGCCCAGCGGGGAATCATAGGCATGGTTCCTATTAGTTCGGCAAGTCCGCGCACTACGGCTTGGGGAGATTCCCGGTCGATGATGAATACCCGGAACGGTTCTCCTTGGGTGCGGAGTTCTATTTTGTCGTCGTTGCTTGTCAGTTCGGCTTTCCAGGTGGTGTCGAAGAGGATTCCGAATGCCGTACCGTCTTTTCTTACACCCATCATCCAGGGATGCGACTGGTAGAGACGGGTTCCGTTGTCCACTCCGTATGCGCCGGTGTCGGTGTTCCACAGTTTGATGGTTTTTCCGTTGCGAAGGAGAGGTCCGGTCACTTCGCCGCCGCCATAGAGGCTTGTACCTGCGGGCACTGTGAGCGAGGCATTCGCTTTGCCGTCGGTAAGGGAAAACTCGGGGATAAGCGTCCAACCGGAAGGAAGCGCTCCCTGTTCACGGGGTTCTTTCCCGATAGCAAGAGAAGGTATCTTCCCGGCATCGAATCCTTGGGGAATGAACTTGGCGATGCCGTCCCCCACCATTACGCTACGTGCGACATCTACCTTCTCTGTAGAAGCATTAGCCACTAAAGGCAACATTGTGAGCAAACAAAGTGCTACTGTTTTCATGCAGGTATGTTTCATAATTTAGATTATTAAATAAAAAAACTCACTTCCCACGGTAGGGGTAGCTGCATAAACTACCCTTTCGTTTCGGCTTTCACAAAGTTAGTCTCTGTTAATATAAGGTGGTGTATAGCACTCTGACATAAATGTTTCTCCCTTCATGAATGTCGTAAATGAAAACATGTATGTCTTAAAAGCGAACTCTTATTTTACTATTTTGCAACTGATCCCGAGGTTTCTTATACAGTTTTTGGACATTTTCCCGATTTTCTATATCTTTCCGCCAATTTTCGTGTCTCAATTTAAAACAAAGAGCATACTATATGAAAAAACACAGCAAATGGACGGAGAAAGCTACTTTTTTAGGACGTACCCTCTTGCTACTGATTTCTTTTCTTTTGATAGGAGCAGATGTAAATGCTTCGTACAGTCTCCGGCAATTTTCCAGTAAAAACGGATTGTCCAATAGTGCCATTCTTTCCTTGTGCCAAGACAGGCACGGCGTAGTATGGATTGGTTCATGCGACGGATTGAATATTTATGATGGCAGTTATCTGGGGCTATACAGACCTACCAATGTACACAACAGTTTCTCGGGCAACCTGATAGAACGGATTATCGAAGCGGATAACGATGTGTTGTGGATACAAACCAATTACGGGCTCGACCGCTTCGATACACGCAGGCAGACCATCCAAAGCTTTAAAGACTTTAAATACATCAACCGCATGGCGATAAGCCCCCAGGATGATTTCTTTATTATTAAGGACGATGGTTATATCTACTATTACCAGCCGCAGCAGCAAGACTTTTGCCAGCTCGATGTGGAGAAGATACATTTTGAGGAAGTGCAGGAGATGGCAATTGACGATTTCGGCGTCCTCTGGATATTCTCTGCGGACGGCGATAACCGCAGCTACCGGATTAAAAAAGACGCCGACAGAGTAAAGCTGCTCCCCTGCGAGGGCTTGCAACATACCGAGCGGTTGTTATGGGCGTTTGTAGATGGAGAATTGCTTTATTTCGTCGATAGCACTTACGCACTTTATGAGTACGATTTAAATACCCGTACCGCATCTTTTATAGCCAACCTGGAAGAAGAAGTGCTCCGTCGCGGAGAGATTTCTTCCATCGTCAAGCAGAAAGCCGATTATTTTGTAGGTTTTAAGGGAAGCGGGTTGATTGAGCTGAAGTATTTACCCGACTCTAAAGTGAAATATAGCTTGCAGCCCATTAATATTCAGTCGGGTATATTCTGCCTTATGAAAGACCGCTTCCAGGACATCCTTTGGGTGGGAGCCGACGGGCAGGGACTCTACATGTACTTTACGGATGAGTTTTCTATTGATAACGTGCTTTTGGACGTGCCGGAGTATCGGGTGAATAATCCGGTCCGCGCCTTATTTCTGGATCATGAGCGGACATTGTGGATAGGCACTAAGGGGGGAGGTATTCTGAAAATGATGGATTTCCATCCTGATAGTGACACGTTGCCCCGTGCAGAAAAGATCTTGGCGAATAACACCTCCTTGACGGATAATTCGGTTTATAGCTTTGCTCCCAGCCGCCGCAAGCTCTTATGGATTGGAACGGAGAACGGACTTAATTATTATTCCTATCTCCATCGGCGGATAGAGAAATTCCCCGTCATGGCGGAAGGCAAGGTCGTGAAGTTCGTACACTCCATTCTCGAGGCGAATGACAGCACTTTATGGGTGGTCTCCGCCGGCGAAGGGATTGTGAAAATCATCCTTGACGCTACTTCCGCTTTGCCCGAAGTGAAGTCCGCCCAACGCTTTACGCTCGACGGGGGGAAGAGAAACTCCAATTATTTCTTTGTCTCTTTCCAGGAGAATGATTCCATCATCTGGTTTGGCAACCGCGGTTATGGTGCTTATAAGATGAACACGTACACCAACCGGTTGACTCCTTGCCGCATTGACGACGTAGTGAAAAATCAGACGGTGAACGACATCTTTGCCATTCATAAGAACGACGAAGGATATTGGTTCGGGACCAGCTATGGGCTGACCCGCCTCTATCAAGGCGAATACAGGGTATATAACGAAACCGACGGTTTCCCTAACAATACCATACACGGCATACTGGAAGGAAGAGACCATCATCTGTGGCTGAGCACCAACCAGGGAATGGTGAGGTTTAATGTTCGTGAGAATACCGTTCAGACCTATCGCCAGCAAGGTGACCTCAAGGTTATCGAGTTCAGCGACGGCGCTTTCTTTAAGGATGAGCAAACGGGTACGCTATTCTTCGGAGGAACAAACGGATTCATCACCATTAGCGAGAATGAGCATCTTGCCCGGGAATACATGCCTCCTTTGTATTTCAACCGCCTGTCCGTGTTCGGCAAAGAATGCAATATCTACGATTTCCTGCAAGGAACCGGACAGAAAACCCTCGTGCTGGACTACAGGCAGAACTTCTTTAACCTCTCTTTCCAAGCGGTCGATTATATCAATGGCAACAATTATACCTATTCCTACAAGATAGACGGACTGAGTGATAGTTGGATCGAGAACGGACTCTCTACGGTGGCTGTTTTTTCCAATCTCTCTCCCGGAGAATATACTTTGCGGGTCAAGTACCGAAGCAATATCACCGGAAAAGAGAGCGAACCTTATCCGTTGCTTATCCGTATCACTCCTCCTTACTATATGACTACATGGGCTTATGCCACGTATGTTTTACTGTTGCTGGGACTCATAGCAGGAGGCATCAGTATGGCGATAAGGCGGTATCGGCGGAAGCGGGAAGTGATGATTGAAGAGATGAACCGCCACCAACGCGAAGAAGTATACGAATCGAAACTACGGTTCTTTACCAACATCACCCATGAGTTCTGCACTCCGCTCACTTTGATTAACGGTCCCTGTGAAAAGATTCTTTCCTATAACCGCGTAGACGGCTATGTGCGTAAGTATGCTTCTATGATTCAGCAGAATGCCTTGAAGTTGAATGCGTTGATATTGGAGCTGATCGAGTTCCGCCGGCTCGAGACGGGAAACAAGATTCTGAAGATAAAGCATGTCCCTGTTGCGCAGCAGATACGCACCATTGCCGAATCGTTCGGAGAGCTGGCGGAAAGCCGGAAGCTGAACTATGAGTTGCACATAGAAGAAGGTATCTTCTGGAATACGGATGTGAGCTGCTTGAGCAAGATAGTAAACAACCTCATTTCTAACGCCTTCAAATATACCCCTGAAAATGGAACCATCAAAGTGGAGCAATCCCGGAAAGAGGGACAGCTTTGCATCCGGGTATCTAACACGGGAAAAGGAATCAAGGAGGCGGAGCTTCCCCGGATATTCGACCGCTACAAGATTCTGGATAATTTCGAGGTGCAAAATAAAAATGGAATTTCTCCCCGCAATGGCTTAGGACTGGCTATCTGCCACAGTATGGTACATCTGTTGAAGGGTCAGATTCATGTGTCCAGCATCCCCAACGAGGTGACTACCTTTGAAGTATTGCTGCCCACCCTGGAAGTTACGGTGGATAATGAAGAGGAAAGAATGACCGAACAACCCGTTATGGCTTTAGAAGAACTATCTATGGAGCTTAGAAACTCCTCGGCTGAATACGATAAGGACAAAAAAACGCTGATGATTATTGATGATGATCCTTCCATGTTATGGTTCATAACGGAAATCTTTGTCGGCTCATACAATGTAGTGCCTTTGAGCAGTGCCGAAGAAGCTTTGAATCAGTTGGGCATCCAGTTGCCCGATTTGATTATTTCGGATGTCATGATGCCCGGCATGGATGGAATGTCGTTTGCCAGAAAGATAAAGTCTGATAAGCTTCTCAGCCGCATCCCCTTAATTCTGCTTTCAGCCCTGAACAATATTGGCGAGCAGACAAAAGGAATCGAGTCCGGGGCGGAGGTTTATATTACGAAACCTTTTAATGTGGAATATCTCGAAAAGGTGGTAAGAAGGCTGTTGCAACGCGAACAAGAGCTCAAAGAATATTATAGTTCCGTCTTAAGCGCTTTCGAGCTGGATGGTGGCAATCTCCTTCACAAAGAAGACAAGTCTTTCTTTGAAAAGATGATGCAGGTGATAGACAGCCATATAGAAGACACGGAGTTATCGGTGGAGTTCCTGAGCGCCTCGCTGGGATATAGCACCCGGCAGTTCTATCGGAAACTGAAAAACATCACGGAGAAGACTCCCGCCGACATTATCAGGGAATACCGTCTGGCAGTTGTAGAACGCCTGTTGCTCACAACCCAGCTTTCTATTAAAGAAATAATGGAGAAGACCGGATTCCCCAGTAGAGGGAATTTCTACAGAATATTTGAACAGAAATTTGGCACAACGCCCAAGCAGTATAGGGAGATGAGAACAAAGGATGTGCAGGCTACTTAAAACTCATTTACCCGGGTCATTTAAGTACAAAAACACAAATCTCTGCAAATCATCCGTCCAATGTTGCTTAGTTCTCCGCTTGACGGACGATTTGCGGATTTGTGTATAAAAGGGGTCAGTTACCTACTCATATTTAATCAGTTGCAGGAACCATTTTGTCTCATCTTCTTTAAGTTTCTGGGAATCTTTCAGCAAAGCAGGCAAGTTGTTGTAGTTCTTCCAGAATTCGCCAACCAGTTCATCCAACCTTTCCGGTGTGTAGCCAACCGCTTCCTGAATGCTGCCCAACTTGCAGAAGTCAGGTTGGAAGACAATGTAAGAATTGCGGTATTTCAGCTTTTCCATTGCTTTGGCAAGACGCTTGGAAGTGCCCGAAAGACCGTTTATATTGACCTGCGAAGCGGGGTATTCAATGCAAACCACTTTCTCCCTGTTGCAATCCTTCCGGGGAATGTCCACGAGCAACGCAAATTCCCGGTTCAGGTAAGTGAATCCGGCTTTCTCCCCGTCTACCGTCACCCGTTGAGGCATGCCCGAAGCAAGAACTTTCACCTGATAAGAACGTTGGGCGGGCATCTCCTTGTAGGAGCCTTTGCGGGGGCCGATGGTGACCGTCAGTTTAGAACCTGCCTTCTCTGAACGGATGCGGGTGGTGGCAAACTCTTTCCGGTAGTCCTTGTCGTCGCCATTGTCTTCGTAGAGGTCGAAGCTTGAAGAGGCTTCGCCCGGCACAACGTTCAGCACGATGGTTTCGTCCTTACCGTTGAGATTCATCACTTGGTCGGTGTACATCGGCAGTACGGCGCCCGCTTTCATGTAAATGGGATATTCGTCGAGGGCGAAATAGCGGGTCAGCACTTGTCCGCCTTGCAATGTCTTGCCCGAAGCAAACTCATACCATTCGCCTTGGGGAAGCCAGACTTTCACTTCCGTATACCCGTCCTTCATGGGCGAGGTGGCAGGCGCTACCATTATGTCGTCGCCAAACATATATTGGTTGCGGTAGTCGTAGGCTTCTTGTGCATCCGGATAGTCGTAGTACATCGGGCGGCAGAGCGATACGCCTGTTTCGTAAGCCTGCCGTGCCATGGTGTAGATGTACGGGACCATGTTGTAGCGTTGGCGGATGATGCCGCGCAGGATGTCGGATACTTCGTTGCTGAATACCCAGGGTTCTTTGGTCAGTCCGGCAATCTTCGTACTGTGTGTGCGGAGGATAGGGCTTAGCGCACCGAATTGCATCCAGCGCACATACAGTTCGGGGTCTATGTGGTCGGCGCCCTGATGCCCGCCTATGTCGTGGCTCCAATATCCATAGAGCACGTTGCTGGCTGTAGAGTTGAAGTAAGTTTGATAGTCCAGGCTAGCCCACGAGATAAATGTATCGCCCGAGAATCCTACTTGATAGCGGTGGTTTCCGAGTCCGCCCCACCGGTGATAAATCAACGGGCGTGTCTGGCGTTCGCGTTCCATTTGGGAGAAGAATATATAATTCAGCCACCAGGTGTTACTCAGTCCTTTCACTTCCTTATCGAAGGGGTCTTGCTGCCAGTCGAGCCACCAGAAGTCGATTCCCGCTTGGTTCATCGGCATGAGGACGTTTTTAAACATGCTCTTTATGAAAGGCTTGCCGGAAGACACCCAGGGGATTTCCTGTTTCGTGGCGGGGTCTACTCCATTGTCGCGGGCTACTGCTTCATATTGCTCTTCGTAGCTGCGTACACCTTCGGCAGGGTGCAGGTTCAGGGTGATGCGCGGGCCGTCCTTGGCTTTCAGGTCTTTGAGGAACTTGCGGTAATCGGGAAACAATTCCTTGTTCCATGTCCATCCGGTCCAGCTACCGCGCCCCTGGTCGGTGTAGTGCCAGTCCATGTCTACTACCAGGACATCCAGCGGGATGTTGTAGTTCCTGAAGTTCTGGCGCAGGTCGCGTAGCTCGTGGTCGCTGTACATCCAATAGCGGCTCCACCAGTAACCGAAAGCATAGCGGGGAGGGAGCGGTACGCGTCCGGCAAAGAGCGTATAGTCTTTCAAGGCGGCTTTGTAGTCGTTGCCGTAGGCCATGAAATACCAGTCTTGGGCGCCTTCGGCATGCCGGCGGGGCTCCACCCATTCCCAGTCGGCGGTGTTGCCGTCGAAGAGGAAGTTATTGGAGTCGTCGAGCCAAGTCCATCCGTCTCGTGCAAGCAGCCCGTCTTCCAGCTCGGCTTTGTTTCCCCAGCACTTGTCGCCGTCCCATCCGTCGAGGGTGCGGGTCGTACCTTTCAGATTATGCTGTTGCTTCATACCGGGCTTCCACGTGAAAACCGGAGTCAGACCTTTGGCGGAAGAGATCTGAAGGTTCGCGGCGGTGAAAGCCCCGCTTCCCTTTTGGTAGCGGAGCTTCATCCGGGAGGTGGATACCTCTATCCATGAACCTTTTTTCAGCTTAAAGCGAACGGCAGGATAGTTGCGCTCCACTGCCAGAAAGGAGTGTTGGTCGGTGAATTTGCCGTCGGGAGCATACTCCATGCGGATTACTCCGTCGGACACGACCGTGAAACGTACCTGGCCATCTTCGTAGGCAATGTTCGTTGATTTCTCTTGCGCTCCCAGAGAAGCGCAAAAGAAAATCATCAAAAGAAATGTATTAAAGTTTTTCATTTACTTGAGTCTTTATAGGATAAGTTCATCGAGTGACATGAATGACAGACGACTTCACACTCCCTTCTTCCGCCAGGGCGGTAGGAAGGGTGGGGTCGATGGGAGTGGCGGTAATGCTGATAGTAATATCATAAGTTCCTGCCGCCGTATGGCCTGCTTCTGTCAAGAAAGAGAGCAACTGGGTGTTGGTAACCACCATGCTCAACACGTTGAGTTCTTCGGCGGTAACTTCATTGTCCAGTTCCTGTGCAACGGAGCTGCCGGCAGTGGAGAGTGCTACCTTATAGGTGGCATTGCCCACATCCACCCAACGGAAAGCAAAGAATAAAGGAGTCTCAGGGTCGGTTGTATCTACCGTATATTCATCTGCTTCTATGGCTACACTTTTCGGTTCGGGGACACCCGGCCCGTCTTCTTCCACGCAGGATTGAAATCCTACCAAGAGCAGCAAAAGGACTGCTAAGCTATATAAATGTTTCATTTTCATTCTCTTTATCATTTTACAGGTACAAACTCTGTGTGCATGTCCTTCACATCCAGACACAATGTAAACTTGTAGCGCCCGCTTACGGTAGGAACCCACTTCACGTCACCGCCATCATCCTGGTAGCGATACATTTCCAGTTCATGGTTTGTCAACGGGTCGGCATTTGGTTCGGGAGCAAAGAAGAACTGGTCGCTCCAACTTGAACCCAGGCAGATTTTTACTTCACCACCGGCAATGAACTCTCCTGTCCAGGACAGCAGGTGCGGGTTGCGGGTATCTTCTATTTTGAAGAGCCCGTCGGAAGAACCCGGGTCCCAACCGATAGAGCAACCGTTACCGCAAATGCGCATGGTCTCCGCAATAGGCAGTTGCAGGATTTCGATCATACGGCAGTCGTTATACTCATTGTTCGTATCGACGATGAAGGTGCGGCGCCCCGTCTCGGTATTGGTAAATTCGGGAATATCGCCACTCGTCACGTAAATCATCTCTTTGCCGTCTGCGCTTCCGTAGGCAGGATAATCTCCCTCGGTGGCGGTGACGAAGTGATAGGTACAAGGTCTCACGTCGAACGTGCCTTCATAAAGCCCCGTTCCCAATTGGCGTTGGCTCAATCGCTGGGTAGTGGCTTTCCCTGTTTCGCTGTCCGTCATGTGGATGTAGATGTAGGTAGGATACTTTTCGTAGCCGGATACGACAAACTCTACCGTAGACGATTGCGGTTTCACATATTTTTCCTGATTGTGAATAGTTGCCACTACTTGCGCGGTGACTTTCACCTCTTGTCCCGGCAATACCCAGCGACCGATGATAGTGTTGAGTTCGTCGTGTGTGAAGCTCATTTCCTGCTCCGTGCCCAGTTTGTAGTAATCGGTGTAGTTGTCGCTCTTGTTTGCCGTAGCATACAGGCGCAGTGAATAGCTCACCGAGTCGGTGGCATTCAGCGGGCTGTGGGCTGCATCCCAACTGAAAGTGATTGCCTTCTCGTATTCTGTTCCCTTGTTCAGCACTATGCTGTCCGCAGAAGAGACGATGTGCATCTCGTCGGCTTGTTCTTCCAGGGTGAAATACTCAGGGTCTTCGTTGCAGGCCGCCATCACACCCAATATGCTGCACAGCCCCATTATCTGATAGAATATTTTCTTCATAATTGTTTTACTTCGTTAAACGGTAGGTTGTAATCGTTAGTCGAGCCAGAAGGGAGATTGCACCAGGTTCGGGTTCTTCTCATATTCGTCGATGTAGATAGGCATCCAGTAGTAACATCTCTTCCATACGCGGGTCTGATAAACAGTGCGTTTGAAGAACTCTTCCTTCGTTTTGCCTTCCGAGTTCATACCATAGTCGTCTCCGGTCATTTCCGGCAGGTTCTCAGCTTCTTTCCAGCGGCGGATGTCATACCACCGGTTGTTTTCCAGGCAGAGTTCCACGCGGCGTTCCGCTTTTACGACCTTGCGTACCGCTTCCTGGGTGTTGGCTATCTGGATGTATTTGTCGTCGAACTGGCTCACTGCATCAAATGTATATTGGCGTACTCCGGCACGTTCTCTCACTTTGTTCAGGTAGACAAGGCATTCTTCGCGTGCAGAGGGGGTGTCGTAGGCTTCGTTGTTGGCTTCGGCAAAGTCGAGGTAAGTGAAAGCCAGACGATACGTGAAACCTTGACGGCTGGTGTGCGCGCCGGTCTTCTTGTTATCGGTCATGCAAAGGCTCTTACGAACCAGGTAGCCGTTCTGTGGAGCGTCGTGCGGAGAGCTGCTGCGGATGTTGTCTCTTCCGTTATAGTAGAAGTCGTATTTGCGTTTAGCCACTTCCTGCCATGCGCCGTTGTAAGAAACGGCATTGTAGAAACGCGGTTCGCGGTTGCAGTACATGTTATAAGTGTCTGCGTCGGTCACTTCTCCTTCTTTGCCTGTTCCGTAAGACCAACTGGTGTTGCGTGTCTCCACGTTGGCGGAGAAGCCTTCTTCTTTGTAGTTGGAGTTGGGATCGTCGATGGGCAGGCCGTTTTTCATGAAGAATGCGTCGACCAATCCCTGATAAACTCCCTGTCCGTTACCGCCGTTGAACTCGCGGGTGGAAGCTCCGTAGAGGAAGATGTCGAAGTATGCGTTACCCTTTGTCACGGGGAAAGTCAGCTCGCGGTTTCCTTCGCTCCACTTCTTGATGTGCACATTGTAAGTGGACATGAAGGGGTCTATTTCGCCTGTAGGACCTGTTTCGATATACAGTTTGTATCCGGCTCTCTCGGCTTCGTCAATACACAGCTTGCAAGCCTCGGCAGCTTTCACCCACTTGTTAGGGTCGTAGGTAGGATTGAATATCAATTGCCCCTCTTTGTTGCGGTGGTTTTTGTACCATTCGTTACCGTTGACGAGCGGGCTGGCTGCAAACAACAACATACGCGAGCGCACCGTCAAAGCCATTATCTTGTTGACACGTCCATATTTGGCAGGGTCGTCGTAGATAGCCGGCAATGCATTGGCGGCTTCGAGCATTTGCTTGTCGCAGTAGTCTACCACTTCGTCAAACGTGCTTTGTCCCACCATCAGTTCCGACAGGGTGAAGTCGCTCGGGGCAATGTAGTCCGGCTTGAAAGGGATGCCGCCGTAGTTCTCCGCCAGTTGCCACCAGGCATAGGCGGTGAGAAACTTAACCTCTGTCTTCATATTGTCAATTTCGCTCTGGGGCAGTTCATTGTCGGGCAGGGCATAGGCACGTTGCTGGAAGATGTATCCGTGGCGGATGTATTGCGGCATCATGTTCCAAAGGCTGCCGTCCCAGGTGGAGTTGATGGTCCACTGGCCGAAGATTTTGGGGATGGTTGTTTTGCCGTCCCACTGTTCCCACCGGCGCGAGGGGGTCAGGTCGTCGGCAAACACTTCGTAGCCGTCGTTCCAGATTTTCCATTTGTCGGGTTCATGGATGGCGTTGTACACAAAGGCAAGCCACGAGTATACTTTGTCTCTGTTAGAGAACACCATGTCGATGTCCAGTTCCGTGTCGGGCTCTTTGTCCAGGTAGTCCAGGCAGGAAGTGTTGACAGTGAGCAAGGAGACTGCCATCAGTCCCGCCGCCATATATTTTGAGAAATTGAAATGTTTCATACAATCTTTTTTTAAAGTTAAGCTTAGAAGTTAATGTCGAGACCGAACAGGATAGAACGGTTCATCGGATACTTCAAACCGGTGTTGGTTCCCAGTTCGGGGTCCCATAGTTTGAAGGGTGAGAAGCACAACAGGTTGTTGCCACTGACAAATATACGTGCACCGCGGGAGTAGATTTTGCTCATCCACTTCTTGGGGAAGGTATATCCTATCTCTACCGTCTTGAGGCGCAGGAAGCTCATATCTTTCTTCCACCACGTAGAAGCACGGTAGTTATTCTTGTTAGGACCGTAGGTCAAGCGGGGCCAGAAAGCGTAGGTGTCCGGGTTGTCTTCCGTCCACCGGTCGTTCAGGTTCTCGGAGTAGGCGTTACCCTGTACTGTCGTACCGCTACCCGGCAGGAAGATGGTATTGTTGCCAATCACGCGATGGGTATCCGCCGTTCCCTGGAAGAAGAAGTTGAAGTCGATGTTCTTGTAAGCAATGACGCCGCCGAAGCCGTAAACGATACGCGGGTCTTCCGTTCCGCCGATGTAGCCTTCGTCTTCTTCAGTGATTTTGCCGTCGCCGTTCATGTCGATGTACTTGATGTCACCCGGGTAGAGCTTCGTGGCGCCCACTTCCTGAGTGGGGATGCCGAACTTCAAGGACCCGTCTTCGTTAAAGTCGTCGGCGGTGAACAGGCGTTCTGCGGTAAGTCCCCAGAGTTCGTTGAGCGAACGTCCCGTCTGTCCGCGATAGGTTCCCAGCCTCGAAGCGGGTTCGTCGTATTCGTCCACGCGGTTTTTGGCAAAAGTAAAGTTGCCGTAGAAAGAGGTGAACCAGTCTTTGTTGATTTGCTTGTGCAGGTTGACGGAAACTTCCATACCGCCATTTGTCACTTTGCCGTAGTTTGCCCAGGGATTGGTGATGAAACCCGTCTGGGTGGGTACAATGCGGCGTTGCATAAAGATGTTCTTGCGCTTTTCGCGGAAGACGTCCACTGTTACGTCCAGTGCATTCCATAAGCCCACTTCGAGTCCGAGGTTCATCTTCGTGGCGGTTTCCCATGTCAGGTTTGCCACGCCTATATCGCCCTCGGTGATGCCTCCGTAGCTTTTTTGCCCCGTGGTTCCCCAGGTATATCCGCTTGCGTCTGTTTTCAGCGTGGTGAGGTAGGCAAAGCGGCGCCCGCCAATGTTGTCGTTTCCCGCCTGGCCTATGCTGCCGCGGAACTTGATTTTATCGAATGTCTTGCGCGCGCGTTCCATCCACGGTTCTTCACTCATCAGCCAACCCACGGCTACCGAGGGGAAGAAACCGAAGCGGTGGCCTTTGGCAAAATTCTCCGAGCCGTTGTAACCGAAGTTGAACTCTGCCACATAACGGCTGTCATAGGTATAGGATAAGCGTCCGGCGAATCCTTGTTTGCGGTAGTCCTGGATGGAACCGTCGTCATAGGCTTGCTGGTTGTAGAGGAACAAGGCGTCGATGTCATTCTTTCCAAACTTACGGTTGTAGGTCAGGTTCACTTCAAAGTAGACGTTGGTGTTGCCATATTCGCTTTCTTTGTAGCTGCCCATGGATTCGTCGCCTACGTCATATTGCTTATACATCAGGTTTCCTTCCTCGTCGCGTCCGGTAGCCGGCAATACGGTGGGGCTGTTGCTGGTACGTCCGCGCTTGCTGCGGTTCCAGCGGTCGAAGCTGAAGATACCCTTTGCTTTCAGTCCCGGAGTAAGTTGTCTCAGGTCTTGCTCCACCGAGAACAGCGTTTGTATCTTGGATGAGGTGATGAAGTCGTAGCCTTGCTGTGTCACCGTTCTCCACGGATTGGCGCGGTTCATTTCGCGGGGGATGGAGCCGTCGCTATAGCGTGCCGGGTGCACGAAAGGCAACGTCTCGAAAGCTTCTGTGAAGGCTCCGTCCGTGTCGCAGCGTTGCTTGCGGAAGCGGTTGAGGTAGCCACCGATGTTCACGCGTAGCAGCGTCGTTTTAGTTACGTTCATGTCGATATTGGACCGCATGTTGAACTGGTTGTTGTCTGTAGAGTTATCTACGGGCAGGCTCTTGTCTTGTTGCAGGATGCCCGTTTCGTTAAAGTAAGAAGCTACTATGCTGTAGCGCAGGAAGTCGGACCCGCCGCTCACTTCCAGGTTGCCTTTGGTGGTATAAGCATAGTCTTTGGTGATGGCGTCTATCCAGTTCACATTGGGATAGAGGTCGGGGTCGTATCCGCTTCGGGTGCGGTCAATCTGTGTCTGCTCGAAGGGCAGCATCTGTCCGTCTTGTTTAGCCAGTTGGTTGAGAAGCGTCATGTAGTCTGCCGCATTCAGGAAGTCGGGAAACTTGGTGGGCTGGTTGATAGAATGCTCCAGGTGTACCCTTACTTGCGGTGCGCCTATCTGACCGTGCTTGGTGGTGATGACGATAACGCCGTTGGCGCCGCGCACACCGTACATGGCACTGGCGGAGGCATCCTTTAATATAGAGAAGCTTTCGATTTCGGCTACATCTACATTGTCCAGGTCGCGCGCGATACCGTCTACCAGTACGAGTGGGGAAGTGGACCCCGAGAAAGTGCTGATACCGCGAATCCAGAAGTTGGAGTCGTCGTATCCCGGTTCGCCGCTACGCTGGATGGCAATCACACCGCTCAGCTTACCTGCAAGGCTGTTGCTCAGCGTGCGGCTGCTCCCGAATTCCAGTTGCTGTGGCTGGATGGTTTCGATAGAACCGATGATAGAAGCTTTCTTCTGGCTGCCATAACCGGTGATTACTACTTCTTCCAGTTCCGAGGCGTCTTCTTCCATCACTACGTTTAGCAGTTTCGCCCCGTTCACCGGAATCTTCTTCTTGACGAACCCTATATAAGAGAACTCCAAGGTAGAGTTCTTGTTAGGGATGGTGATCTGAAACATACCATCTGCGTCGCTCACTGCGCCTACGGTGTTTTCCATACCTGCCACTACAATTGTTACTCCCGGCAACGGATTCTTTTCTTTGTCGGTAACCATACCCGTCACACGGATTCCTTTTTGTTGCTGCACTCCCGAAACACTTTCCAGAGGAACCTCCCGCAAGGAAGCTACCGTTTCCCCGGCAGGTGTACTCCACACCGGAACCGCTAAAGAGGCAAGAAAGAATGTTCCAAAAATACTTTGAAATACATTTTTCATACTTTAAATTATCAAGGTTAATAATTATATAAATTGAATGGCGCAAATTAAGCCAATAAATTGTGAAAGAAGTGTAACCATTAGCGACAATTATGTCTTTTATTCTATCCGTTGGGATACTTAAATGCCTCATGGGTAGGAAGAAAATGTATCTATTTCTGCCATGCGTGTCTTCACGCGTGTTATTTTGGGCGGTGCATGTCCATCGGTATTTTTGCCAAAGCGCCCTAAACAGGGACTTTACGGGGCTTTGGTCTGCGTAGTTGGCTGATATATTAAAATAAGCAACTAAAATGCATCTTTTTCTATTTTATTTCTTATATTTGTAGGCAGAATTATAAATAACCTATTAAACCGAAAAAACAAATGAAACGCATCTTATCTTTCGCTACAACTGACGGGAAACATTTCCCCGTATGTATAGCCTTTAAAGAGGTGGTTTGTTGTTTGTTTCCTCAGAGGGGAAATAGGTATAAACGAAGGAGCGAATATTTTATTCAAAGTAGTGAAATATGGAATTATCCTTCGGATTTTATAAAAAACAAGTGCAATATCCTAACAAAATTCATTTTCTTTTTCTCGAAGATATAGAATGTCTTTTAACAAGTTAGTTGTTCGGGCTGCAACCTTTTGATAAAGGTTGCAGCTTTTTTATTGTCAATTTCCGTTTTTAAGCTCGAAAAGGGACTATAAGAGTTTATTATAAACGATACTCACGTTTATAATAAACTCCACGAGGTTTTATTAATAAACTGATAACAGAAGTAGTATAAAACGCATATCTTTTTTTCGATAATGAGTAGACGAAAAGCAGCAAGATTGAACAGAACATTTTTAATAGTCAATTATCCTAACAGGATATAATTCTTACATTTTAATTGCCTTGTCCTATTATTTTCGACTGCGTAATATAATATTAGTAATAACCAAATTTTTGCGCTCATATTTTATGCATGGTTTTATAGGAAAGTCTTTAGGTAATGCGCTATATTTGCTAGCAAATTACGTGAAGATGAAACATTGGAGGCTACTATTATCAATAGGTGGAATAGTGCTAATAGCAATTTTAGTTAGCATTTATCAGGAGAGTAAAGTCGCTATGCGGAAGCAAGCGGAGTATCTTCTTATACAGACGGTGAGGATAGAAATAGAAAAGAAGTATAAAGAATTAGGTTGGCCTCATACTTCTTTACAAGTAGCTACGGACACTGTTCCTTTAACAATAGTTATTACTACTGCTAAAGGTAGGAAAAAGTATAAGGTAGATCCTTTAAAAAGCAAAAAGAATATTTCTCAGATTTTTAGTGAACGTAATCTGTCTTCTATTGTTTGTGAAGTAAAACCATTGTCTGCTGATACTCTGCAACAATTGTGGGTTGAGACACTCTCTGACAATACGATTCAAGTTGCAGGTGCAACACTATCTTTAACAGCAACAAAGCTGAATGACGAAGTGATTTATTCAGTTAGTACGACTGGAAAAAAGTCTTTATTTGGCAGGTCTGATAATTTTCTTTTCTATGTAGGTAGTAGGTGTGAAATGGAATTTGTTGCTTCTTTAGATTATTTTTGGTGGAGCGTATATGCTTTTTCAGGGTTCCCATTATTTCCTATTTTGATAATATCACTAATAACATTCGGGTTAGTTGGTTGCCTATACTTCTTTAGACACCGTTTCTTTAAGAAAGAAGTTATTGAGAAAACAGTGGTTGTAGTCAAAGAAGTTTCTCATAATATCTATACTCCTATAAAAGAGGTTGGGGATGTTGAAGTTAAGACTTATCAGTTGCGCCCTGGATTAATATTTGATTCCCATAAGCAGATACTTATTGTTAAAGGAAAGAAGGTGAAATTGCGTCCGCAGTCCTGTATGATATTAAAGCTTTTCTTGGAAGCTCCAAACTATACTTTGGAAGACGAAGAGATTTTAAATCATATTTGGAAAAAGGACTCGACTGCAACCATCAAACGGTTTACTGTAGCGTGTTCTCGTATTCGTAATGAATTTAGCGAAGTAGGTTTTACAATCAACTTTAATCGGGTGGGGACTGATAAATATGGTATGTTTTTGGACGATACTGACGAAAATCCGATAAATGATGCAGAGGTAGTAAATGGTAGCAGTTAAGGAAGTGCTATATCGGAATTTTCATTTTACTTTTGCGGCGGTATTGAAAAACATTCTATTGCATTATGAAGATGAAAAAGGTTTTAAAAGTAGTTGTGCTCTTAGGAGTATTTATGTCTATAGCTTATTGGAAAATAGGAAATGACACTCAAGAAACAGAGGCGTTGATATTGCAAAATGTAGAAGCCTTGGGTAGTGATGAAACTACAGATATGAATACATATTGTTACGGAATAGGAACTGTAGATTGTCCTCAGAGTTATATGATAGTGCAATATGTTATTCAAGGATATAGTTTAGATTAACTAGGGATTGATTTTATAAGAAACATTGAATTGGTGGGTTAAGGAGAAGTGGAAAGATAGTTACCCTTTGTGAGGCTCCTATCGATTCACTTCTCCTGATACCCTTTTGTCTGGTTGTGAGCTTGCAAGCGGCGAGATATGTATGTGCAAGCAAATAATCAGTAAATTTAAATGTAGATTGCATCTTGTTCTATATTATACCGCAACGATGCGCGCATTGCTTCATGCAGGGAAATGACATCTACTTTTGTACGAAAAAGCTTTTCCAACTCATCCTGTATTTTCATCCGTATAAAGAAACTAGGATTTTCTAACTTGATGAATACATCAATATCACTATCCTCCCGTTGTTCACCCCGGGCTACAGACCCCAAAAGTCCCAAAACCGCAATCCCGTATTTCTCTGCTGTCAGCGCTTTATACTCACGCAAAGCTGAGATTATTTCACTGGTCGTTTTCATATTCTTTGTGATAGTTGGAATGTTATCTTGCAAAGATATTAAATACCTCTCTTCTACCAAAAAAGAGAAGAAACCCTCTCCCCAAACATGTAATGGCAAGATTACATATAACCATGTCATAAATCCATTCTGAATGAATTACTAATCTGGCTATCTTTGTAGGCGCAGACCTTTGAGGAGGAAAAGTCCTCCTGTGAAGCATAGAATAACTTAACGAGTAATCCGATTTATGAGAAAACATTTCATCCTGCGGGCAATCTTAGCATTCCTGCTTGCACCTGTAGCCGCTTTGGCTCAAACGACAGAACAACCCGAGTGGAGCAACGAGTATGTTTCGGGAGTAAACAAAGAAGAGGCTTGCCAGATAGCCATTCCTTTTGCCAACGAGCAGCAGGCAAGGGAATGTGCAATGGAAGATTCTCCTTATTATAAAACACTGAATGGCACGTGGAAGTTCCATTGGGTGGCGGACCCGAAAGACAGGCCGCAGGAATTTTATAAGCCGGATTATGATGTAAACCGTTGGGACGACATCAAAGTGCCTGCCACTTGGCAGATTGAGGCGGTACGGCACAATAAGAACTGGGATAAACCGCTCTATTGCAACGTCATTTATCCTTTCTGTGATTGGCGTAATGTGCAATGGCCTAATGTGATTCAACCCCGCCCGTCCGACTATACTTTTGCGTCGATGCCCAATCCGGTGGGAAGTTACCGGAGGGAGTTCACTTTGCCGGAGTCATGGAAGGGACGCGATGTCTTTATCCGCTTTAACGGAGTGGAAGCCGGGTTCTATATCTGGCTGAATGGCAAGAAGGTGGGATATTCCGAAGACAGCTACCTGCCTGCTGAGTTCAACCTGACTCCTTATGTGAAAGCGGGAAAGAACGTGCTTGCCGTCGAAGTGTATCGTTTCACGGATGGCAGCTACTTGGAGTGTCAGGACTTTTGGCGTTTCAGCGGTATATTCAGGGATGTTTTCCTGTGGGCGGCTCCTAAAACTCAAATCAGGGATTTCTTCTTCCGGGCAGAGCTGGACGGAGAATATAAAAACGCATCCGTTTCGCTGGATGTGCAGGTGGCAGGGAAGAAAAGTAATTGCGACCTACAGGCGAAGTTGACCGACGGAGAGGGGAAAGAGATAGCTAACGCAAACATGCGCGCCACTGTGGGAACAAACAATTTGCGGTTTGACGTGGCGAATCCGCTGAAATGGACGGCGGAGACCCCCAATCTCTATAATCTCACTATTCTGTTGAAACAGAAAGGAAAGACGCTGGATACCCGGAATGTAAAGGTAGGCTTCCGCAAGATTGAACTCGCCCGCGACGGCAGGCTGCTTGTCAATGGAAAGTCCACTTTATTTAAAGGGGTAGACAGGCACGACCATAGCTCCCTCAACGGACGAACGGTGTCTAAAGAAGAAATGGAAAAGGACGTGCAGTTGATGAAATCATTGAATATAAACGCCGTACGTACTTCCCACTATCCCAATAATCCTTACTTCTATGATTTATGCGACAGATACGGGCTGTATGTTCTTTCTGAGGCGAACGTAGAGTGCCACGGACTGATGGCACTGTCCGCAGAACCCTCGTGGGTGAAAGCGTTTACCGAACGTAGCCAAAATATGGTGAAGCGTTATAGAAATCATGCTTCCATCGTGATGTGGTCGCTGGGAAATGAATCGGGCAACGGGCTTAACTTTAAATCTGCTGAAGAAGCCGTGAAAAGGCTGGATAATACCCGCCCCACCCATTATGAGGGAAATAGCGCTTATTGCGACGTCACCAGTTGTATGTATCCCACTGTGGAATGGCTGGAAAGCGTAGGGAAAGAGCGGTTACAGAAATTTGAAAAAGGAGAGAGCGTCAAACCCCATGTAGTCTGTGAGTATGCCCATGCGATGGGAAATTCTATGGGAAACTTTAGGGAGTATTGGGAAACCTACGAACGCTATCCGGCACTGGTCGGCGGTTTTATCTGGGACTGGGTGGACCAAAGCATCCGGATGCCTGCTCCCGATGGTTCGGGCTATTATATGGCTGCCGGGGGTGACTTCGGAGATATTCCCAACGATGGAAACTTCTGTACGAACGGCGTTATCTTCTCCGACCGCACGTATTCCGCCAAAGCGTATGAGGTGAAAAAGATACATCAGCCTGTGTGGGTGGAAGCGATGGGAGACGGTAAATACAAACTCACTAACAAGAGATTCCACGCTGGTGTGGACGATTTATACGGAAGATACGAGATTGAAGAGGACGGAAAAGTAATAGCCTCGGGCAACCTGGACGAATTGTCGCTGGATGCACAGCAGAGCAAGGTGGTTACCATTGCCGATAATCAGATAAAGACCGTTCCGGGCGCCGAATACTTTATTAAGTTCAGTTTCCGGTTGAAGAAAGATACAGAATGGGAAAAAGCCGGATACGAGGTGGCGTCGGAACAATTTAAGCTGTCCGGTAGCGCAAAACCTGTCTTTAAAGCAGTAGACGGACCGGTGGACCTCACGGAAACCGGCGACGCCTATCTGGTAAAAGGAGATCAGTTTGAAGCTGTCTTCTCCAAACGCGAAGGAACTCTTTCGGCATACATGCTGAATGAAGTGCCGATGATTAGCAAAGGAATGGAACTGAACCTCTTCCGCGCTCCTACCGATAACGACAGGCAAGTGGACGGAGACTGGCAGCGCAAGGGATTGCACGACATGGCTCTTGAGCCCGGTCGCTGGAATGTGCGTAAGGAAGACGGCAAAGTCATCTTGCAGATAGAGAACGTGTATCGTGGAAAATCCGGTTTCGATTACCGCACGAATATGGAGTATACCGTAGCCGGTGATGGGTCTATCCTGGTGAGCAGCACTATAATCCCTGCCATAAAGGGCGAAATAATCCCCCGCGTAGGCTATCGCATGGAGTTGCCCGAAGGATTCGAGCGGATGCGCTGGTATGGCTGCGGACCGTTCGAGAACTATCCCGACCGTAAAGATGCCTCTTATGTAGGTGTGTACGATGACCGGGTGTCTCAACAGTGGGTAAACTACGTTAAGTCGCAGGAAATGGGCAATCATGAAGAGGTGCGCTGGATTTCCGTCACCAATGCTGAGGGGGCTGGCTTCGTCTTCGTTGCCGCAGACCGTATGTGCGCTTCCGCCCTGCACGTGAGGGCGCAAGACCTGGTGGATCCTGCCAACCTCCGCAAACTGCTCCATCGTTATGAGATACCGTTGCGCAAAGAGACGGTGCTTTGCCTGGATGCCGCTCAGCGCCCGTTGGGAAATGCCAGTTGTGGTCCCGGCCCGATGCAGAAGTATGAACTTCGTTCTCAGCCGGTGGTGTTCAGCTTTATCATGCTGCCTTTGGAGAGAAGCTATTCAAAAGAAGAACTGGTGAAGAAGGCGCGGGTGCAAATGCCCGTCTGCATGCCGGTGCTCATAGAAAGAGATAACAACGGCTACGTGAACTTGCAGACTAACACCTCCGGCGCCGCTATCCATTATAGCATCGACGGCGGAGAAGATAAAGTATATACCGCGCCTTTCGAGTTTATATCCGGCGGCAAGGTGGAGGCGTATGCCGTCTCGGAGCAATTGGGCAAAAGCGTAAAGACATCCGCCGAGCTGCCCATTTACGTAGATCGTTCCACGTGGAAGGTTGTTTCGGTGAGCAGCGAAAATAGTGGCGAAGAAGCCCGCAACGCCATCGACGGAGACCCCAACACCATCTGGCACAGCCGTTGGGCGGAGCCTGTGGCAAAGCATCCGCACGAGATAGTGGTAGACATGTCTTCGTTGCTCGAAATCGACAAGTTTATCTACCAACCCCGCAATTCGGAGAACGGACGCATCAAGGATTATGAACTGTACTTCAGCCGCGACGGAAAGAACTGGGAGCACAAGGAGAAAGGCCGTTTCGAAAATTCTTCTTCGGCACAGATAGTCACTCTGGAAAAGCCGGTGACGGCACGTTACTTTAAGCTGGTTGCCTTATCCGAAATATTCGGCAGGGACTGGGCTTCGGCTGCGGAGTTGGATGTAAATGCAGTGCGCAACCTCTCGGGCGTGGCGGAAGGCAGGCAGAAGGTGGTATACGTGGACAGCGATGCCGACGCAAGCATGGCTCTGGCTGCCGACGGGGATGTGAAGACCTACTGGCATACAGTGCACAACCAATTCTATCTGGCCCCTTATCCCCATGAAATTCAAATCGGTTTGGCGAAAGAAACGGTGGTGCAAGGTATCCGCTACACCCCACGCCAGGATGCCGCCGAAGGGCGGATTGCAGGTTACGAAGTATACGTCAGCCGCGATGGCAAGGAGTGGGGAAAAGCTGTTGCTGCGGGCACATTCGCCGATTCGAAGAAGGCGCAGGCAGTGGAGTTTGCTCCTTGCAAGGCGCGCTATGTGAAACTTAAAGCCTTGTCTCCTGTCATGGCGGACAGCAAAATGGCTGCTGTGGCAGAATTGGAGGTGCTTGTGAAATAGATAGTTTGACCTATTTTATACCTTCCTTGTTGGTATTTAAAAAGAATATTGCTTTCTTTGCTGTCTATATGGCAACAATATACTAACTTTAATAATAACTATTGATATGGAAGGTTGGGAGAGACTAAAATATATCATGGATGAAGAGAGGATGAATAAAAATTCTTTCAGCCATGCGGTGGGTATTAATAATAATGTAACCATCACGCGCATCATCAATGAAAAGAGGACTCCTTCGCGCGCTACGTGCCAAAAGATTATAGAAAGATTTCCCAAATACAGATTCGATTGGCTGATGTACGGGACGGGGGAAATCTACGCGGCGCCGCCCGAAGAAAAGGAAAGCGAAAACACTTTGCCCTTCGTGTCCAATGCCCGCCGGATGGACGTAACCGGGTTTATGAATGTTCCTTTGGTGCATGTACGCGCACAGTGCGGGTACTTATGCGGATATGGCGATGCGGAGTATATAGATACGTTGCCCACGCTTCCGGTGATTGTAGACCGGACTTATCATGGAAAATACCGCCTCTTCGAAGCGGAAGGGGACAGTATGGACGATGGCACACGGCAGTCTATTTGCGACGGGGATATTGTGTTGGGCAGGGAGGTGCAGCGGGCTTTGTGGCGCTCGCGCTTGCACATCCACGATTGGTATTTCATCATCGTGCACTGCACCGAAGGTATTTCTATCAAGAAGATTATAGACCACGATGTGGAAAACGGAGTGATTACCTGCCACTCGTTGAACGACATGTTCAACGATTATAAAGTGGAGCTCGACGAGGTGGCGGAACTCTACAACCTTATTAAGATAGTGGACCGCAGTGCGCGGTTATAATCATTCCTCCGTTTATTTATAGATAAGCGTCGACAGATATTCTTCGGCAAACATTTCGTTGGCTACTTCCAGCAAGTCTTCCGCCGTCAGCGCTTCGATGCGCTTGAAAACCGATTCGGGCGACTCATATTTATGATAATGGAGGAAAGTCTTCGCCATGCCCAGGGCGTTGTTCTCGTTGTTGTCCGATGCTACTCCAATCTGCCCGATGAGCTGCTTCTTGGCGGCGGTGAGCTGTGAAGAAGTCATTTTCGTTTCGCGCATTCGCTTGAGTTCTTTATAGGTCAGGCTGAGGCAGGTGTCCATATCGGCGATGTCCGTGCCGAAGTAGATGCAGAAAGCGCCTGTGTCGGTGTAGGAAGTCAGGTTGGACTCCACGTTGTAGACCAATCCGCGGCGTTCGCGGAGAGATACGTTGAGGCGGCTGTTCATTCCCGGTCCGCCGAGGATATTATTTAGGAGGTAGAGCGCGGTGCGCTTGTCGTCGTAAGCATTATAGCCCCGGCTGCCTATCATGACGTGCGCCTGATGGGTATCTTTGGGCACTATCAGCCGTTCCGGCACATAGAGCGGGGGAGGAGTGCGGCGGTTTTCCACAGGTATGGCGGGCACTTCGCCCAGATACTTTTCTGCGTCGCGTACAATCTTTTTAAAGTTGAAATTTCCCAGTACGAAGAACACCATGTTTCCCGGGTGATAGAAACGGTTGGTAAACGAGAGCACATCCTGCGTGCGGAAGTTACGGAGCTGCTCCGGCTTGCCCAATATGTTTCTGCCCAGCGGGTGGTTGCGGAAAATCATATCCTCGAAATCGTCGAAGATAAGTTCCGACGGCGTGTCTTCGTACGACTGAATCTCGTCGATAATTACCTCCGTCTCCTTTTCAATCTCGTGTTGGGGAAAGGTGGAATGGAACACGATGTCGCCCAGCAATTCGAGTGCACGGGCAAAGTGCTCGGTCAGGAAGGCGGCGTAGACCACTGTTTCTTCTTTGTTGGTGTAAGCGTTGAGGTCGCCCCCCACATTTTCCATCCGGTTAAGGATGTGCCATGCTTTGCGCTTCTGCGTTCCCTTGAAGATAAGGTGTTCTACAAAATGTGCCATACCCTGTTCATTCTCAGCTTCATCCCTTGTGCCGGCATCTATGGCAAAACCACAATAAGCCACTTTGGAGAGAGAAGGTTCGTGGATGATTCGGAGCCCGTTGTGCAGGGTATATTCGTTGTATTGCATGGTTTTCTACTTGCTTATTAAATTTACGGCGCAAAAATACAATAAAACTTATTGTCGTTTATAGAAAATTGCAGATATTTGTAAACTATAACAGCAAGAACGTATATGAAGAAGATAGGAATTTTCTGTTCCGCGTCTGGAAACATTGACAAAATGTACTTTGACTCTGCACGCTGCATAGGGCAGTGGATAGGTGAAACGAAAAAGATGTTGGTGTATGGCGGTTCCAATGTCGGACTGATGCAATGCGTGGCACAAGCGGTAAAAGAAAGCGGGGGCAAAGTTCTTGGTGTGGTTCCGGAGAGACTCGAAGAGATAGGAAAGGTGAGTAGCCTGCTGGACGAGATTATCCATACCCGCAACCTGAGCGACCGGAAGGATATTCTCATCGAAAAGGCGGATGTGTTGGTAGCTCTGCCGGGCGGTATAGGCACGTATGACGAGATATTCCACACTATGGCTTCCGCTACGATGGGTTACCACGCGAAGAAAGTGATTCTTTATAACCAGGAAGGCTTCTACGACAAGCTTCTCGAAGCACTGGAAGAACTGGAAGGAAAAGGGTTTGCACGCCGCCCTTTGTCCACATACATCGAGCTGGCGAATACTCCCGAAGAACTGATAGAACGCATAGAGGCCTGTCTGAACGACAAATAAACAGAGACAAATACTTTAGCACTTTATATAAATATGATAGAATCCATAAAAGACCTTTTACAGAAAGAAGCACAAGCCGTGCTTAATATCCCTGTAACCGATGCTTACGAGAAAGCAGTCAACCTCATTGTTGAGCAAGTATATAAAAAGAAAGGAAAACTCGTGACCTCCGGCATGGGAAAGGCGGGGCAAATCGCCATGAATATAGCTACCACCTTCTGTTCCACCGGCATTCCGTCGGTCTTCCTCCATCCCAGCGAGGCGCAACACGGAGACCTGGGCATTCTGCAGGAAAACGATTTGCTGCTGCTGATTTCCAACTCGGGAAAAACGCGTGAAATCGTGGAACTTACCCGCCTGGCACATAATCTCAATCCCGGATTGAAGTTTATCGTTATCACCGGAAACCCGGACAGCCCTCTCGCCAACGAGTCGGACGTTTGCCTCAGCACCGGGCGTCCTAAAGAAGTATGCGTGCTGGGAATGACACCCACCACCTCCACCACGGCAATGACCGTAATCGGTGACATCCTCGTGGTGCAGACCATGAAGAAAACCGGGTTCACCATTGAAGAATATTCCAAACGCCACCACGGAGGCTATTTGGGAGAAAAATCCAGGGAATTATGCGAAAAGTAATAGGCATCGGAGAAACTATTCTCGATATTATCTTTCAAGGCGACCAGCCTTCAGCCGCTGTACCCGGAGGCTCGGTATTCAATGGAATCGTATCCCTGGGGCGGATGGGCATTCCCGTATGTTTCATCAGCGAGACGGGCAACGATAAAGTGGGAAATATCATCCTGCAATTCATGCGCGAGAATCACATCCCTACCGACCATGTGAACGTCTTCCCTGACGGGAAATCTCCCGTATCGCTCGCCTTCCTCAACGAACACAGCGATGCGGAATATATTTTCTATAAAGACTATCCCCGCCAACGGCTGGACGTGGTTTATCCTTCGATAGAAGAAGACGATATTGTGGTGATAGGCTCCTATTATGCGCTCAATCCGGTGCTTCGCGATAAAGTGGTCGATCTGCTCGAACGGGCGAAGGAGAAGAACGCTATTATATACTACGACCCCAACTTCCGTTCCTCCCATAAGAACGAGGCGATGAAGCTGGCTTCCACCATCATCGAGAATCTTGAATATGCCGACATCGTGCGCGGCTCGGCAGAAGACTTTTTCTATATGTATGGGCTGAATGAAGTGGACAAGATATACAAAGACAAGATCCAGTTTTATTGCCGTAATTTTATCTGTACGGCAGGAGGAAAGTCAATATCTTTGAGAACGGGAGAGGTTGCCAAAGAATATCCTATCGAACCGACGGAGACGGTGAGCACCATCGGAGCAGGAGATAATTTTAATGCAGGGCTCATATACGGTTTGTTGAAGTATGACGTCCGCCAATGCGACCTGGGCAGCCTCGATGCCTGCACCTGGGACAAGGTGATTCAATGCGGAAAGGACTTTGCACAGGAGGTTTGCAAGAGTTTCAGCAACTCCGTGTCGTTGGAGTTCGCCCACCGCTACCAATGAGCGGGAAGGACAGAAAGCTAGTATTAAAAACTCTGTACTTTGACTAATTATCGCAAAGGAATTATCATATATGCCAGTAATTCATATCTTTGCATAAAGTGTTTTTTCAGACAAAAGAAACTATGTATAAGAACCTGTTAAACTGGCTTACTGTTTTATTGATTTTTCCTTCGTGTAACGATACCCCCCCCACTATCTCGGTGGTGTGTGAAGAGAACAATGTGGGCAACTGTATTGTGAAATGGGAAACCGCCCCCCAGATTAAGGGGCAGGTCAAAGTATATGCATCCAAGAATCCCGATTATATACCGGAGAATAGTCCCGTGGCAAGAGCCGACATAGCAAACGGGCGGATGACGATTGTGACGGAAGACCCCTCCCAGCGCTATTATTATACGCTCGTGTTCAATGACCGCTATCGCGTGAAAGTGGCTACCCGCAATGTGAATATCCCCGGCGTGCAGAACTTCCGTGACCTGGGAGGATACCGTTCCTCAGCTACCGGAAACAACCTGCGGTGGGGAATGCTCTACCGCTCGGCGCAGATAGACAGCATAAGCCCTTGTGCACGACGTGAGTTGCGCAATATAGGAATTAAGACTATCGTAGACCTCCGTTCCGAGAGCGAACGCAACAACTACCCCCAATTCACAGATAAACGTTTCAACATTATCCATATTCCTATCCATACCGGCGATATGGAGCAGATTCTGCAAGGTATCCAGGAAGAGAAAATCAAGAGCGACACCATTTACCGCCTTGTGGAGCAGATGAACCGCGAACTGGTGGTGGACTACCGCAAAGAATTCAGGCAAGTGTTCGACGTACTTCTCGACAAGAAAAACTACCCTGTGGTAATTCATTGTACCTCCGGCAAAGGACGTACCGGGGTGGTATCCGCCCTTATCTTGGCTGCCCTGGGCGTCAACGAAGATATTATCATGGAAGATTACCGCCTGAGCAATGACTATTTCAACATTCCCAAAGCTTCGCACTATGCCTATAAACTTCCCATTAACTCACAGGAAGCCATCACGATAGTTTTCTCTGCCAGAGAAGACTTCCTGAACGCAGCCAAAGACCAGATAGAAATGCAGTATGGCGATGTAGGTACTTATTTAAGAAAGGGAATAGGGCTGTCCGCAACCGAGATAAGCCACTTGCGTAGCCTCCTCCTACAATAATTCATCATTCATCATTCATAATTCACAATTAATCTCTATCTTTGCAGCCGAAATAAAGATATATAAAGATTTAATGAAGACATTTGAAGAGCTTGGCGTTTCTCCGGAGATACGTAGAGCAATTGAAGAAATGGGATATGAGAATCCCATGCCGGTACAAGAGGAAGTGATTCCGTACCTTTTAGGAGAAAATAATGACGTAGTAGCTCTTGCACAAACAGGAACAGGAAAAACAGCCGCTTTTGGCTTGCCTCTTATTCAACAGATTGACGTAAAGAACCGAATCCCACAATCCTTAATACTTTGTCCCACCCGGGAGCTTTGCCTCCAGATTGCGGGCGACTTGAACGATTACTCCAAATATGTGGACGGATTGAAGGTGTTGCCTGTGTATGGCGGCTCTTCCATCGACAGCCAGATACGCAGCCTCAAGAGGGGAGTGCATATCATCGTAGCCACCCCGGGACGTTTGCTCGACCTGATGGAACGTAAAACGGTGTCCTTGTCCACTATCCGCAACGTCGTGATGGACGAAGCGGACGAAATGCTCAACATGGGCTTCACCGACAGCATAAACGCCATCCTGGCAGATGTGCCGCAGGAGCGTAACACCCTGCTGTTCTCTGCCACCATGAGCCCCGAAATAGCACGTATCTCCAAGAATTACCTGCGCAACGCCAAAGAAATCACCATAGGTCGCAAGAACGAAAGTACCAGCAACGTGAAACACGTGGCGTACACCGTTCATGCCAAAGATAAATATGCGGCGCTGAAACGTATCGTAGACTATTATCCACAGATTTACGGAATCATCTTCTGCCGTACCCGCAAGGAGACGCAGGAAATTGCCGATAAACTGATGCAGGAAGGCTATAATGCCGACTCGCTGCATGGAGAACTCTCGCAGGCACAGCGCGACGCCGTGATGCAGAAATTTCGCATACGCAACCTGCAATTGTTGGTTGCCACCGACGTAGCAGCCCGTGGCTTGGATGTGGACGACCTGACACACGTCATCAACTACGGTTTGCCGGACGATACGGAAAGTTATACCCACCGCAGCGGACGTACGGGACGTGCCGGGAAGACGGGAACCTCTATCGCTATCATCAACCTGCGCGAGAAGGGAAAGATGCGCGAGATTGAACGCATCATCGGAAAGAAATTCATCCCCGGAGAGATGCCTACAGGAAAACAAATCTGCCAGAAGCAATTGATGAAGGTGATTGACGACCTGGAAAAAGTGAAAGTGAACGAAGAAGAGATAGCCGACTTCATGCCCGAAATCTACCGTAAACTGGAATGGCTTAGCAAAGAAGACCTCATCAAGCGCATGGTGTCGCATGAATTCAACCGCTTCCTTGACTATTACCGTGACCGGGAAGAAATAGAACAACCCTCAACCGACAGCCGCAAAGAGCGTGCACAAGGACAAGGACGCGACAAGGGCAGCCGCAAAGCCGAACCGGGCTACACCCGCCTGTTTATTAACCTGGGAAAGATGGACAACTTCTTCCCGAACGAACTGATTTCTTTACTGAACAACAATACGCGCGGACGCATCGAATTGGGACGCATCGACCTGATGAAAAACTTCTCCTTCTTTGAAGTAGATGAAAAAGAAGCCCAGACAGTGGTGAAAGCCCTGAACCGTGCCAACTGGAACGGACGGAAAGTCTCCGTGGAAGTAGCAGGCGAAGAGAGCGGCGGAAGAAGCCGTGGCGGAAGCTCCGAAGAACGCGGAGGCAAACGTTCGTATGGCGGCGCTTCGGAGAATAAACGTGGAAGCCGCAGTGCCCGCCCCGAAGCTGGCAAAGCCGGAGGAGAAAAGAACAAAAAGAAGAAAGCAGATAAACCCAGCCGCGAAGAGCGGGGATATGCCGCTGCCCGCGGACCTAAGAAGAGCGACGACTGGAAACAGTTCTTCCAATCTGAAGAACCTGATTTCTCGGAAGAAGGATGGGCGCGCAGAAAACCAAAGAAATAAGATAGTACCCGCCCGGAAGAAGAAACAGGCGCGAGAAAGATAGAAGAACGGGAATTGCTAAGAGACTCAGGAGAAAAAGAGTCGATAGCAATTCCCGTTCTTTATATTTAAAAAATAGATGAGTAATCCCTCCCTCCTTCCCTTATAGGATGTTAAATTGGCGGATATGGACCCAAACTGGACAATATTGATATATAATTGGAACGAAAAAACAAGGTGAAGCCGTTTTCTTTTGCTACTTTTGCACCGTGTACGTAAACGAAGTGTTTAGAAACGAAGATTATATTATAAACTAATAAACGCATAAAGTATGAAAACAAACTATGAAATTCGCTATGCTGCGCATCCCGAAGATGCAAAGAGCTATGACACCGCTAGAATCCGCCGTGACTTCCTGATTGAAAAAGTGTTTACTCCCAACGAGGTGAATATGGTATATTCCATGTACGACCGTATGGTAGTGGGCGGCGCAATGCCCGGAAACGAAGTGCTTGTCCTCGAAGCTATCGACCCGCTGAAAGCTCCTTTCTTCCTGACAAGACGCGAAATGGGAATCTTCAATGTAGGAGGACCGGGCGTAGTGAAAGCCGGCAATGCCATCTTCGAACTGGATTACAAAGAAGCCCTCTACTTGGGTTCCGGCGACCGCGAAGTGACTTTTGAAAGTAAGGACGCTGCCAATCCGGCTAAATTCTACTTTAACTCCACTACAGCTCATTGCAACTATCCTGATAAGAAGATTACAAAGAAAGACGAAGGCGCCATCGCAGTGGAAATGGGTTCGCTCGAAGGCTCCAACCACCGTACTATCAATAAGATGATTGTAAGCCAGCGTCTCCCGACTTGCCAGTTACAGATGGGTATGACGGAATTGGCTCCGGGAAGCGTATGGAACACGATGCCGGCACATGTGCATAGCCGCCGTATGGAAGCTTACTTCTACTTTGAAGTGCCCGAGGAACATGCAGTATGCCACTTTATGGGCGAAGTAAACGAAACCCGCCACCTGTGGATGAAAGGCGACCAGGCTGTATTGTCGCCCGAATGGTCTATCCACTCTGCTGCCGCTACTCACAACTATACATTTATCTGGGGAATGGGAGGCGAAAACCTCGATTACGGAGACCAGGACTTCTCCCTGATTACAGACTTAAAATAATCCCTGTATCGACAACTTAGTATTATTATAAAAATATTAATCTTATGGTAAACTTTTCATTAGAAGGTAAAGTGGCACTGGTTACGGGTGCCAGCTATGGAATTGGTTTCGCACTGGCTACTGCTTTTGCACAGGCCGGAGCAAAAATCGTGTTCAATGACATCAAGCAGGAGTTGGTAGACAAAGGCTTGGCTGCTTACAAAGAAGAAGGTATCGAAGCAAAAGGCTATGTATGCGATGTGACAAGCGAAGAGCAAGTGAACGCAATGGTAGCCCAGATTGAGAAGGAAGTAGGTGTTATTGATATTCTGGTGAACAATGCCGGTATCATCAAGCGTATCCCGATGTGCGAGATGACTGCTGAACAGTTCCGCCAGGTAATCGACGTAGACTTGAACGCTCCGTTTATCGTATCTAAAGCCGTTATACCTTCGATGATTAAGAAAGGACACGGAAAGATTATCAATATCTGCTCTATGATGAGCGAACTGGGACGTGAGACTGTATCTGCCTATGCGGCTGCAAAAGGTGGCTTGAAGATGCTTACCCGCAACATCGCTTCCGAATACGGCGAATTTAATATCCAATGCAACGGTATCGGCCCGGGCTACATCGCTACCCCGCAGACTGCTCCCTTGCGCGAAATACAACCGGACGGTTCACGCCATCCGTTCGACCAGTTTATCATTGCCAAGACTCCGGCTGCACGTTGGGGAACTCCGGAAGACCTGATGGGTCCCGCCCTATTCCTTGCTTCGGATGCGTCTAACTTCGTAAACGGCCACGTGCTCTACGTAGACGGCGGTATCCTGGCTTATATCGGAAAACAACCTAAATAATCAGGGCACACACATTATGAAGAAGAATATATTCTTTCTGATTGCAACCGCGCTTTTCTTTTTCTCCTGCGCAGACAGCAAGAAAGCGATGACTGTGACGGTAACCAATCCTCTGGGCGTGGACCGCACGGAGGAAATCGTAGAAGTGCCCATGAGCGATGTCTCTTCCCGGTTGCAACTGGCGGATACTGCTCAAATCGTGGTTCTCGATGCCGACAACCAGCAAGTGCCCTATCAGATTACGTATGACGGAAATGTGATATTCCCTGCTACGGTGAAAGCCAATGCAACGGCTAATTACACAATTCAGGCAGGAACTCCGGATGCTTTCCCAGTGAAGGCTTGCGGAAAGTATTATCCCGAACGTGTGGACGATGTAGCATGGGAAAACGACCTCGTTGCTTTCCGTACGTATGGTCCTGCTTTGCAAAAGAGCGGGGAACGTGCTTTCGGTTACGATGTATGGACGAAGTATAACACCACCGAACCGGTAGTTGAAGCCAGATATGCCGGAGAATTAAACCCCGAAATAAGCGCTAAAATAGCCGAATTACGGAAGAAAGATCCGAAGGCTGCCAATGAGCTTTACCGCTCGGTATCTTATCACGTAGACCACGGTAATGGGCTCGATTGCTATAAAGTGGGTCCTACGCTGGGTGGTGGTACGGCTGCATTGATGGCTGGCGATACGATTATCTATCCTTATTGCTACCGTACCCAGGACATTCTGGACAACGGTCCGCTGCGTTTCACGGTGAAGTTGGAATATAATCCTCTGGTGGTTCGTGGCGATTCCAATGTCGTTGAGACCCGTGTTATCTCTCTGGATGCCGGTTCCCATCTGAACAAGACAGTGGTCTCTTACAGTAACCTGAAAGAAGCTATGCCGGTGGTAACGGGAATCGTGCTTCACGAACCGGATGGTGCAGTAGTAGCCGAAGCTGCCGAAGGATATATCACGTATGTTGACCCGACGGACAACGCAAACGCAGGCAACGGCAAGATATTCGTAGGTGCTGCCTTCCCCGCTCAGGTGAAGGATGCCAAAGTGGTATTGTTCCCCGAAAAGGAGAAGAAAGAACTCCGTGGCGGTGCCGATGGTCATGTATTGGCTATCAGCGACTACGAGCCGGGCTCGGAATATACTTACTATTGGGGTGCTGCCTGGGATAAAGCGGACATCAAAGATGCTGCTTCGTGGAATGAGTATATGGCTCAGTATGCACAGAACTTGCGTGCGCCGTTGAAGGTGACTTATTAACAGATTGTAACTGACAAAACATAAAAGAGCCGTATCAAACTCTATTTTTGAGTAATGATACGGCTCTTTTTCATTGGAAATAGATGTCTATTATATATTTCCACTTGTACATAAAGTATTCGTGCTTGGTCGAATTATTTGTATACCCACAGCTGAAGTCCTTATCTTCAAATTCAAGTGTTACATGGTCTATTTTAGGGGTAGCTGAAAAGAAGGTAAACTCTAAGGTGTTGCCTACGGCTTTATATTCAAAGTCAAGGAAAGCTTGCCTATTAACAGTTTTGTCTAAATTAAGAGGTAGGGTCGCAGTAGCATAACCCATTCCATTTTCTTCCCATTGGATGGAAGTTTCTACTGTGACATACTGGATAAAAGGAAGATCAATAGGAGGACCTTCGGGGTAAGAAACTATCTGTGACATAGCACTAGTAACCCCAATAAGCAGTAACATGCAAAAAAAGAGTGTCCGTTTCATAATACTTTAGTTTTTAAGTAAACATAAAAGGTGAACTAATAAGATGGCTAAAGATAAGAAAAATTTTTCTTTTTTCCAAACACAAACTTAA
This sequence comes from Bacteroides ovatus, assembly GCA_030844565.1. Lineage (GTDB taxonomy): Bacteria > Bacteroidota > Bacteroidia > Bacteroidales > Bacteroidaceae > Bacteroides > Bacteroides ovatus_A. The sequence continues at coordinate 8,048 of JAUUNK010000003.1, read as the reverse complement.
AAAAATATAGATAAGTAAAGAGTGTATCAAAAAAAATGATACACTCTCTTTATAAACAATTAATGTAAAGCCAAATCTTCTAGCTGTCAGAGAGATAGACTTAGCTAAAGCACGCTTGCTATCTTATTTATTTAGTGTAAGAGTATAAAATTTCTCTAACCATCCTACACTTCCTGTTCCAGCAGTACCGGAAAATGCCCAGTAAGCAATACCATTGACAATATCTCCATCCCAAGAACCATTATCACCAAATACCAATGCAAATTTACCATTCATGGATGACGGATAAGCGACATATTGTATTGACATATCCCAGCTATAATATCCGCCTTCAGACAGTGCTACAGTATAGATGTTATATATTCCTCCATATTTTCCTAAATTAAGACCTCCCATGGTAAGTAAAGTCTCTCCATTATAAATTAGAGGTAGAGCAAAAAAGTTGGAAACGCCTGACAAATAGAAGATAGTAGGCTCTTCTTCATCTTGTATTACTTCTATTTCTTCTTTTACAATGTTATCATCTCCATCAATAAAAGATGCTGTCCATATACCGGCAATATCATTTAACTCATACTCGCCAAGATGATAGTATATAGTCTTTTTACCTGCGGTAACTTTGACTGCTGCTCCCCGAGGAGTTTTATCAGAACTTGGAGCGACATTAAATGTCATAGTTCCGTTTTCTTTATCAAGCGTATATGATAACCAACCCTGAGCTTCCGCGGGCACTTCTATTGAATAAGACGCTGTCGTTGAGAAAGACACTGTAGCAGAACCTCCGGCATAAGTAAAGGCATGTCCCAATTCTGATTTATTATACAAGACAATGCAGCCACCCTGTGAAACAGGAACCAAAGTAGTCGATTTACCGTCAGTAATGGTTATTGCCGCTGTACGTCCGGACATCTCCGTATTCTCATTGACAGAAACGTTCACAATATCTCCAGCCACACTTACAATACACCAATCTTTATTGGAGGTAGCAGTAATTTCATTTACTGTGGCTACCTTTATAGTACCGGTTCCTTCCGCAGATTCAAATGAAACATCTGAGCTAACAATCTGCAAAGAAGATGTTTCTTTATCATCCTCATTACTACATGAAAAGATGAATACGCATAATAATAATGCAAATATGCTTGTTATTTTCTTCATAATATGCTGTTTGTTAATTAATCAACTTTTATCAGTGTTACATTCTGAAACGCTGTAGAGAATCCATACCAACCGTCTGCCTTTTCATACAACAGCAACATGGTGTTACATGTAGGATCACTTGGATAAGTAAACTTAATAGTTAGTGGATCTGCATTTGCAATGCGTCCCTTGAATACGGCTGAATTATCTGCATAAAATTGACCTGCGGGAGTTCCAGGATATAATAGTATATTGTATCCTTGATATACGCCAACAGTCTGCGAAGGTATATCAATACAGTCTGTTGTCATATTATAGTTGTATACAAACTCAATAGGAATATTATTTAGAAGAAAATTCATAGCAAATGACTTTCCTATCATTTTTTGTTTGAGTTCAAGTTGTAGACCTTTTCCATTAGCTAATTGTAGTATATAAGTGCCTAAATAGTTAAGATAACCTTCAGGGCAATAAAATTCTATTTTTGCATCTACACCTGCATCTGTACAGACATAGACAAGGTTTTCATTATCCCATTTGAAGTTGTTCATGGCTACTCCATTAACCAGTAACGGCTCGTACATTTTTACGCCCTCTTCCGTATATATAAACGGATACAGATTTACTGTTTCCTGACCGGTTTCATCTACTTTTGTGACTACAAAAGCATGCTCCTCTTGTCCCATTTTAGTTATTTCCTCTCCGTTCACAATCAACTTATAGGTAACATACGAAGCACGTGTGGCGACATTGGCAATACTCGTCAACTTCTCTTGCCAGTTTGTTTCTGCAGGCAGAGGTGTCATAATCAAGGTTACTCCATGCTTTTTTCCAGTCAATACAATCTTTTCTTTTGAAACGCTTCTGAAAACGAATTCATAATCTCCGGCATATCCCGGTGAATTATAACCGTTCGGTTCACAGAATGCATGAATCAATTCATTATATGAATCAAAACTTAATTCCGTTCCCTGATACGATACAACTTTATATAAAGAAGTAGATTCTTGACCGATCTCATAATTATTTGTGGAAAAATCCGCAGCCATAGTTACATTATTGCCATCAAAGCGGGCCAAAATATTAAAGCCACCATATTCTCCGTCTTCTCCTGTATAGTATTCGAGTAGCCACCCATTGGCTGCACTTTTTAAAACCTCCTGACATTCGTCAACAGAGGCTATAGCCCGTTGTGCAGAAGATTCATCAAAGATATCATCTTCATTAAACAGACAGGATTGCATCATCAGGCAAACACAAGCCAGTAAGCCATATATTTTAAATTTTCTCATATCTTACAATTGTTAAAGCGTACTTAAATCCAATTCATTAATTTCACTTTGGCGGCGCAAAACAATGTCGCGCAATTTGTTCAAATCAAGTCCCCAAGAATTGAGCATGTAATCATATACAATTTCAAATTTTTTCTCAATAATAGGTTTTCCTGTTGAGCCAGCAATTTCGAGCATATTCTCCCAAGTACTTGCATCATTGGTGACATAAATAGCAACCATTTCGGCAAAATCCTCGGTAGCGCGATCCATTGAGTAAGGAGAAATAAATCCTTTTTGCAAAGCTTCGAGGTCGTCTATCCGATACCAGCTTGAACCTACATAGTCAGATTCTGATATTCGGTCGTAGGAAGGATCATAGGCTTTTTTCTGATTAAGAATATGTGTAAACTCATGGTGCATTGTCTTGAAATAATATTCATTCAATTGAGCCGTATTAAGATTATTCTTATCAATCTCATTTACACGAAATAGAGTTACTTTCATTCCTCCTTCGGCTTGACCAAGGATCATACCTGACTCTGTATAAGCAACATTTCCAATGAACTGGAGTAGCTTGGGCACATACGTACGGGTCATGTCAATTCCCCATATTTCGTCATAAGCTTCCAGCCATACGAATTTTACAATCTTGGCCAATGTAACTGCGTTATCATACTTGGCTGGAACCAAATTATATTCTACATCAGTTTCATTGTCATCTAGACGATATTTTACCTGAATATTATAAGGATAAATGTAATTATCAAGCAACCATTTGTCAAACTCATTAGGTTCATACACCTCAGTAGGGCCAAATATACTGTGCCCTGTATCAATATCATCTTTGTTACATGAGCCTAAGAGTCCGGCTATTGTAACCATCAATATGTATACTTTATATCTTTTCATAACTTATCGATTTTTATTTAGTTCTGGGGTTTGGTTTTAATCCCGCTGAAATAACATCACTCGGTATCTGTATCGCCCGGCGAGGATCGTTCGGTTCCAGTTTATCGGTAATGGTAATTGTTCCGTTATCATTCATTAAACGACGATAAATAGTAATGCCATAGCGTTTAATATCCTGCCATCGGAGACCTTCATGTAAGGTTGTCAAGCGTCGTGCATGAAGTATGCAATGGATTACATTTTCTTGCGTTTCACTTGCTATAGCAAAGTCCGGATTCAACTTTTTCTTTACTGTAGATTCAGTAGGGGTGTAATATTCTATACTTCCGTAGAAATTGTTTATAGACTCTATGGTAAGTGGGGTAGTAGAACGTGTATATGCTTCCTGCCATACATTTAAATCGGCTATTGCCTGCGGATACATTTCTTTCATAGCGTATGCTTCCGCGCGGCAAAGTAATGTCTCATCCGTAGTAAATGCTGCATTAATCATATGTCCATTTACCGTTCCCGCTACGGCATCAACCACTTCTTTGTATTGAGTTATTTTCATAACGACAATCTTTGTCGGCAGTGCACTTGAGTTACTCCAAACACCCATATAATAATCATTTCCCCAAGGACCAACGGAATTACATGTCTCGTTGCCCACTTTGGACCCATGAGCATATCTTTCTCCTGTTCCATACGGTGCATGAACATACCCCCAATAAGAATTTGCGCTGACCAATAAGAGGTTAGCGGCATTCGTCGCATCTACATAAGCATTTGGCTGAATTTCACCATTTATATCTAATTTACCCAAAGACTCCCAGTCGCGTACAGAAGTGGCCGGATTGTTTCCTAATACTTTCGTCGCGTAATCGATCACCTTAGTATAATTAGACTTATCCGATTTCACATAATACAGATAAAAGCGTGCAGCAAAAGCTTGGGCTGCCTTCTTTGTAAAGTGATATTTGGGCACGGTATAATTATCAGTAACTAATTCCAGGCCTTCCAATAGATCTTTCTCAATGTTTTGATATACTTCTTCCAGTGTTCCACGCTGGTAGGTAGGGCTCACGGTCGTCTCTATCGTTTTCATGTAGGGAATACCCAGATCTGAACTTGCTTGGCTGCCATAAGCATTACAAAAAGTATTAGCAAGTAAAAAATGAGCATACGCGCGGCATACTAGGGCTTCTCCCTTTTCAGCACTTAGAGAAGCTGGGTTACCTGCTTTTTCAATCACTTTCAAAACCTCATTGCAGGCAGAGACTGCCATGTAACACGATTCCCAGAGGGCATGGGGAGAGTCCTCACTTTGTTCTGCAGAGTCGGCCCACTTATAAAGGTCTTCTTGCAAGCGGTTGAAGGCAGAAAAACGATTGGGATAAGCATCAGTATTGTCTGATGACATTTCTCCCATCTCACAGATGGTTGTAGTAGGATAGGCTGCTAGTAATATTTTTCCAACATTTGTCTCTTGCAAATCTGTACGATTATCAGGAAGTTCATCTAAAAAATTAGAACACGATGAAAAACCTATTGCAAGTGCGGTCACACTGACCAGTATTATATATTTCTTCATATTCATTCTGATTTTAAGTTATAAGCCCAGTCTTAAGGTAATAGTAAATTGGCGGGGAACCGGTGAAGCAACACCACCTGCATTAAAGAATTCCGGATCTTGACCATTGAGCTTATCATCTGCATAAATTAAGAAAAGGTTGGTAGCCTGAACTTTCAACGAAAGGTCTGTCAACTTGAAGGTCTTAATCCATGTTTTCGGGAAATCATAAGCTAGAGAAATCTCTTTTAAACGGATGAAATCCCCCTTGGCAATGCGCTCGGTTGAGTAGTTATAAGCATTGTAGGCATATTTCAAATCTTCATTGCTATCATACTTTCGTTTACTCAAAATAGCAGGAATTCTTGTACTTGCTTCATCTCCCGGAAGTGTCCATCGGTTTTTGAATTCGCGAGTCATTGCTGTTAAGTCTGAATAATATGCTTTAAATACCGGATTTAAGCGAATTACATTTCCAAATGAATAAGTGATAAATACATTCAAACGGAAACCTTTATAGGAGAACATATTACCAAAACTACCTGTAATAGTAGGATCAGTCGGTCCTTCGTACTTCAGGAAACTAGTATTTTGACGTTCTTGGAAATTAATCTCAGTGCTAGTTGCCTCTCCATTTTCATTTATAATGATTGGAATGCCGTCTTTGTCAAGACCTACAAATGGAATAGAGAACAGACCGCGAACCGGATAACCTTGTTTAGCAAAACCATTACCGGAAATCAGTTCCATTACATTCGCATTTTGCTTCAAATCGGTAATTTCATTTTTTGCATTAGAGAAAATAAAATCAGTATTCCAGTTGAAGCTTTTTGTTTGAATATTCTTTGTAGATAAAGTGAACTCAATACCATGAGACTTCATTGAAGCAATATTTGCGAATTTCAAAATCTGTCCACCTGCACCTTGTGTATTAACAATGCCAATCAAATCGTAGTTGTTACGTTTATACCAGTCTACAGCTAAATTAATACGGTTATTTAAAAAGCCCATATCAGCACCAATATTTAACTCATGCTTCTTTTCATAAGTCAATTCGCTGTTTTCAAGCTCTTTAATATACAACCCGGATTCTTGAATGGAAGTAAAAGGTCGATAAGGAGTATAGCTAGTTATAATAGCCTTCGAATTTGTAACATCTGCCGGGCCACGGTCAGCCGTTAACGAATAAGATGCTTTCAGTGTAAAGTGTGAAAGAGCAGGAGTCAAACCATTAAAGAATTTTTCTTCGTGAGCGTTCCACGCACCTGATACGTTCCATGTAGGTAACCAACGTGCCGAACGGCTCTTGCCCATACGATTAGTACCTTCATACCGAACTGTACCATTCACAATGTAACGACCTTTATAAGAATAAGTGGCATTAGCGAAGAAGGCCGCGCTACGACTACGGGTTTGACTCAACGAATAATAATTGTTTCCGTCTTCAATACCTTTCTTAAAGAATTGATATACATAATAAGGTATTTCACCCATTGAGTACTGCATACCCCATCCTTGATAGTAATTCCTTTTTCGGTCTGTAGAATTAATCTCTGTTCCTGCAAAGAAATTGGTGATATGTGTATCATTATATACATGATTCCAACTTGCTGTAGCTCGGAAGTCATAACCTAGCATTTTATAGTCTCTACGTTGGTAAATACCACCTTCCGGTAAGATAGAGATAGGTAATGCGTATGGATTATCCGGATCTTCATAAAGGAATGGGTTGCGGTCCATAATGGTCTTATCGTCAAGACCTGCACGATAGGCGCCTGCCTGATTTGACTGGTCTTTAATATTATGTTCTTGTGAGGTTGATTGATATTTCACTGCTCCCAAAGCGCTTAGTTCAAATCCGGTAACCGGTTTCCATTTTAATTCGCCTTGGAACTTTAAATCCGCAATATTCAGTTCCATATAGTTGTTGTCCAACTCATTCAGGATATTGAAATCTGCATAGTTACTGGTATAATAAGTGTGTGGGTCAAGCGTGCGAGAAGTATTCAACGCATACGAATAAGGATTGATGTCGAATTCCCGTTTTACCTGACCATTTACGACATCAATGTCTTGTCCCAACGTTCCTGGAGCTTTTTGCTTACGATAAGAAGCGCTTGATATTAAGTTAATGCTTAAGTTCTTCAAGATATTATGATTCATATTTAAGTTAGCCGTATAACGGTCTACTCCACTTTGTTTATACCATCCCGGATCGTGCATAGCACTTAAAGAAGCGTAGAACGATGACTTTTCGGTACCGGAACTAAGGCTTACAGAATGGTTTTGACTCAGACTAGGAGAGAAAAGTGTGTCAAACCAATCAGTATTTCTCATTTCGGCTTCGCGTAAATAAGCGTTTTTAGCTTCGTCTGTATTTAGCAGTGCATATTGTCCGGTAGTAGGATCATATGTATTGATTAACTGATACATTCTTCCGTATACACCACTTTCCGCCGTACGGGCGGTTTCAGCGAAGTTTAGCCAACCTTTCTGCTCCATCTCTTTGTATACACCCATCTGATCTTGTGAATTCATGATATTAAAATCATTGTAACTGGGAACTAAACGGGTAGTAAATTCACCGGTATAACTAATTCTACTTACTCCGGCTTTACCTTTCTTTGTAGTAACCACGATTACACCTGCCATAGCACGTGCACCATAAATTGAAGTTGCAGAACCGTCCTTTAAAATCTGGAAGCTTTCGATGTCGTCAGCATTCAAACCTGCGATAGCCGAACTGATGAGAGTTTCCGCATCACCAGAAGAAAGTTGGTCAGCACTCACTTCCACCGCATCTTCCATAATTATACCATCTACTACCCATAGGGGCTTGGAACTGCCATAAATGGAGGTTGCACCACGCACGCGAATTTTTGGGGCTGTACCAAATGTACCGGAAACATTTTGTACCGACACACCGGCTGCACGTCCTTCAAGACCCCGGCTAATATCCGCCATACCATTAAGCTTTACCCCTTCTGCATCAAGTTTTGTTGCTGCACCCGTGAAAAGACGTTTATCCATCTTCTGCATACCAGTTACCACTACCTCTTCCAGAACCTCCGCATCAGGTTTCATCCTAATTTTCATCTGTTCTCCTTTTATAGCTATTTCCTGTGCCTGCATACCTACAAAAGTAACTTTCAAAGTTCTGGCAGAACTTGGTA
>JAUUNK010000373.1 GCA_030844565.1 Bacteroides ovatus | reverse complement strand
GGGAAACATCGCAAACGAAGAGCACACCAGATAATAATCATTTCCTTTTCGGGTAATACTCGGGTCGGGATAGCATCCCTGCAAAATGGGTTATAAAACTCATCCTGTCCCAAAGGATTATCCATGTAGATTTTATCCCTTCCCTGATAAACAAATTGCGCAAAAACAGGAGCATTCTTTGTTACTTTACCTTTCCCGCTTGCTTCTATATTCAAACACAAAATGGTAATTGCCAATAGAGCCACAGGCTTCCAACCTGGAAAAATAAACTTCAGTCTTTTCATATTCCAACTTTTGATTTATACAGTTCACTACTTTTTATGAATGTTACAAAAGTAACGGTTCGATTCTATCTTCCCAGCATAATCATGTTACGAGTATCTATTGACAGGTTACATTTCTGGCGGACATGTAACAATAACCTTTCTTTATGTTACAACGGAACTTCCCGAGGGCTTACAATCAAAAATATACATTTTTTTATCATTCTCCGTCAGGGGAACGAATCATTGTGTAGGAGTATGCCTATCACAGTGACGACCTTTGATAGCCACCGCTACAATACCTTCTTGAAGGGGTATTAATGAAAAGAAAACCAGGCTGGCTTTTGTAAACAATTATATCAGAATCCCGCGTATTACCGATGATTGCTCATATATTCTTTGGGAGACATTCCATACTTCTCACGAAACGAACTGGAAAAGTGAGACAGGTTGGCATATCCGGTGGCATAGGCTATTTCTGAAATTGTCAGTTTCTGGTCTTGTGTCAGCAACGCAGCGGCCTGTTGCAGACGGATGTTCTTAATGAAATCTCGCGGAGAAAGATTAGTGAGTTCTTTCAATTTGCGATGTACATGCACACGGCTCAGACCTACCTCGGCAGCAAGCATTTCCACGTTGAGGGCAGGGTCGTCCAGGTGCTCGTTCACCACTTTCATAATCTTGTTCATCAGTATCTCGTCGTTGGACTTCATGGTAATTTTCTCTATTTTCTCCTCTTGCTGCTGTGCGCCGCTGAACTTATTGCGCAGCAAACGCCGATTGGCAATCAGGTTGGCAATGGCGCTTTTCAGCAGTTCCGTGTTGAAAGGTTTCACTATATAGGCATCAGCTCCTATCTCCATACCTTCCAACGTGTCCTCGGGCTTAGACTTGGCAGTCAGCAAGATTACCGGAATGTGGTTTACGTTTGTGTTCTGCTTTAGCTTGCGACAGAGAGTTAAACCATCCATTTCGGGCATCATGATGTCCGAAATAACCAAGTCGGGCGTGTTTCGCAAGATAAACTCATACGCTTCTTTGCCGTTGTTGCAGGTTTCCACTCTGTATTCGTCCGCTAATTCGGATTTCAGGTAGGCTTTGATTTCTTCTTCGTCTTCTACTACCAGCACGTGCAGGTGGGATTTTGCCTTTCCCGTTTTAGTTTCTTTTTCCTCATCTTCTATAAGTTCCTCTTCAAGCTGTGGCTTAACGATTATCGCTTTAAGTTTTCTATCCCCGGTATCTGCCGTTTCCAGTTCGTCTGACCGCAGATGTGCCGCCCCCAAAGGCAAACGAATGACAAAGCGGCTGCCTGAAGCATCTGTTTTGTTTTCGGCGAAAAGGATGCCGTGGTGCAGCTCCACCAGTGAACGGGACAGATGAAGACCGATGCCGGTACCGAAGTTGGACTTCGTTACATCGTTATCTATCTGATAGAAACGCTCGAAGATACGGTCTATCTGATCGCGGTCTATGCCAATGCCGTTATCCGCTACTATAATTTGGAAATACTCCCGCAGGGCGTCCTTCCGGCTAGGATCTTGTCCAGTGGTCAGAGCCACCTGTATTTCTCCTCCTTGGGGAGTATATTTGAAGGCGTTGGAAAAGATATTCATCAACACCTTATCAAAGTTGTTGAGGTCTATCCACACGTTCAGATGGGGATCGGCGTGTTCAAAAGTGAAACGGATATTTTTCTTATGCGCCAGATAGTCGAAGGTCAGCATTACATCATCAATAAAACCTACCACATCCGTTTCGCGAAACTTCATAAACATCTGCCCTTTATCCAGCTTCCTAATATCCATCAATTGGTTAATCAGTCGTAGGATACGCTGGGCATTGCGATAAATCATCAGGTATGTCTTGTGCAACTCATTGTCTTTCTTCTCCGCCAGCAGTTTCTCCAACGGATTGACAATAAGCGTCATCGGCGTGCGTATCTCATGGGAAATGTTGATGAAAAATTGCAGTTTCGCTTCGTTAAGCTGTTCGGCATGTTCCCGCTTCATCATTTCGCGGCGATGGCGCATGCGCGACAAGATATAAGTGACAACCCCCAGCACCAACAGCCCTCCGAGGGCAGCATAAATACAGTAAGCCCACCAAGTCTCATACCACGGCGGAGTTATGAGTATTTTCACTGTACGTATTCCCGAATAGTTACCGGAATTGAGTGCCTGTACCCGGAAAGTATATTTGCCGGGCGGTAGATTGTTATAAGTTACCCGGTTCACTCCCGGCTCGGTGCTAAACCACTGAGGACTCAGCTCGTCAATCTTATACTGATAGGATATTTGTTCGGAATTGTTATATTGCAAAGTGGAGAATAGCACGCTGAACGTATTGTCCCGATAGGATAACTGAAAGATGCTGGCATCGTGTACCGACGTATAGATAACCGGAGCTCCGCCGGACAGCGTATTCTTGTGTACAGGCTGATTGAAGATGTAAAAGTCAGTAATCCACACTTCCGTTTTCTTGGATACGCTGCCTATGTTCTCGGGAGAAAAGTAGGTGATGCCGTTGATGCCGCCAAAATATATTTTGCCGTTTTCGTCTTTATAGAAAGCTCCATGTGTAAATTCGTTCCCTTGCAACCCGTCTCCGGAATAGTAATTGATAAAACGGGAAGTTTTCCGGTCGTATTTACTGATTCCCATATAAGTGCTAATCCAGATGTCATGCCGGGAGTCTTCGCTAAGCCCGCAAATCACATTATTGGACAACCCCTCTGCTGTGGTGAACTTACTGAGTTCTTCCGTCTTTTTGTTGAAGCAGTAGAGCCCGTCGGTAGTGCCTGCCCAGATGTTGCCGGCATGGTCTTCCTGTAGTGCATAGCCCACTCCCGACGAAATCAGCGTATTCACTTGCCGATAGTTGACAAAATTCTCCGTTGCAGGATTGAAGCAACTCACTCCTTTATAATGCGCCAGCCAGATGAGCCCTTCACTGTCGCAAAAGATGTAGTTCACCCAATCGTTGGCAAGTTCATTGCGGGTCAGATCGCCTGATTCGTCTTTGGAAGATTCATAATGTTTCAACTCCCCCGTCTGCAAGTTATAACGATAGAAACCGGAACCAAGTGTAGCGATGTAGAGATTCTTATGTTTATCTTCGGTAATCGAAAATATCTTCTCATTGTTGATGGGCAGGCGGTATTCGCAGTCTCCGGTAGCCCGGTCCAGCTTTGCTATTCCCCGTGTGTAGGAACCAAGCCAGAGGTTTTTATCGGAATCTTCATAGATACATATCACCGTATTGGCTACTGAGCGGGCGGAGTTTCCCGGTTGATAGTGCCTCAACCGCTTCCCGTGTTCGTCCAGCTCA
>JAUUNK010000372.1 GCA_030844565.1 Bacteroides ovatus | reverse complement strand
ATGTAAGTGAATACATGGGGAGGGTATGGTTCCAAAATTACATAAAATATTGAAAACGATTACAAAAATGAGCAAAAAAAGATAATACAGAATGGAATGATTCTTGAAACAGCAAAACAATTTGTTGAGCAAACAGGAACTAATAAAAATCAAGCCCCTTATTATCAGGCTATTTTGTTCATATATATCGTATTACTCATCTCTTATGAAGAGAGGTACATTTACCATAGGGAATTGTGGAGTAAATATGCCTAAATCATGGGAAGGCTGCTTGTAAGAAGTTGAAGGTATTTTGTAAAATACTATAATGTTTTTTATAGAAGTATATACTCTCCACAAAATAAACAAATGATGCTTTTTCTCCTAGAGATGTATTGATAAATTATATACAAATATGGAATCAATATGAAAGCGAGAAAAATCTTACTTGTATTCCTGATATTTTATGTAGGCCACATTCAGGCACAAGAGATACAGGATTCGGTAAAAATCTATTTCAGACAAGGGTATTCCGTATTGGAACCATCCCGTAGAAATAACAAAGAAGCGTTAGACCGGATTGCGGACAGTCTACGGACAAGCTATGCGGATTCCGTTTATCAATTGAAACGTATTCAGGTAGTAGGTGGTGCATCCCCGGAAGGTAGTATCCCTCTGAATAGACGTTTGTCAGTAAAGCGTGCCAATGTGTTGTTCAATTACCTTTCACGCTATGGAGAATTACCTGATTCTTTGAAAACTAATGTGTTCCTCGGAAGAGACTGGAATGGTCTGATCCGTCTTGTGAGCGATGACAGGAATCTGCCATACCGGAAAGAAACGCTACATTTATTGCATGAACTGGCAGAGGATGCGGCAAATGACGACCTTTCGAAAGGTGACCAGCTGCGGCGGATACAGCAACTGCGTGGTGGAGTGCCCTATTGGTATATGTATAAAAAACATTTCCCGGAATTGCGTGCCTCCCGGTTGTATCTATGGTATAAGAAAGTATGGAATCCTATCGCTCCTATGTCAATGCCTCCCATTGAACTGCCTGTACCCGAGCCCGAACCGGCAGGACCTCTACCCTTTGTCCCATATATGCCTCCGCAGCCACGGAACCTGTATTTTGCTGTGAAGACAAATATGTTGTATGATGCATTGCTCGTACCGAATATCGGTGTGGAGTTTTATCTTGGCAAAGACTGGAGCGTAGGTGCCAACTGGATGTATGCCTGGTGGAAAACAGATCGGCGACACTGGTATTGGAGGACTTATGGTGGTGATATGGTCATTCGTAAATGGCTCGGTAAAGCCGCCAAGGAAAAGCCTCTTACCGGACATCATCTGGGCCTATACGGGCAGATTTTTACTTATGATTTTGAGACAGGAGGAAAAGGCTATATGGGGGGGAAACCCGGAGGGACGCTTTGGGACAAAATGAACTATTCCGCCGGTGTGGAATACGGTTATTCGCTGCCGGTGGCATATAGGTTGAATATTGACTTTACTATTGCCGTCGGGTATTGGGGAGGAACCTATTACGAATATACTCCCGTAGACAACTGTTACGTATGGCAGGCTACCAAGGAACGGCACTGGTTTGGCCCTACTAAGGCGGAAATATCGCTGGTATGGCTGATTGGCAGAGAAAATTTCAACAAAGGGAAAGGAGGCAGACGATGAAAACCGGCATACGAGTGACTGTTTATGCGCTGTTGGCCATGATTCTTTTCTCATGCGAGCACAAGGAACTTTGCTTCCATCATCCGCATATGGTTACGCTCAGAGTGGATTTTGACTGGAAGAACGCCCCGCAAGCCGATCCGGAAGGAATGTGTGTGTATTTCTATCCTGAAGAGGGTGAATCTCCGATTCGGTTCGATTTTGCGGGGAAAGACGGAGGGTCGGTAGAGATTAAAGAGGGAAGATACCGGATACTCTGTTATAATAATGACACGGAGTCTTTACTGTTCAGAGGAATGGAAGGATTTGACACCCATGAGGGATATACGCGGGATGGCAACGTGTTTGAGAGCATTTATGGGAACGGTGCCCATTATGCGCCTCCGGCTAAAGGTTCGGAAGACGAGCGTGTCGTTATCTGCCCTGACATGATGTGGGGAAGTTGCGCCCGAAATGTGGAAATTACCGAATTAGGACTAAGTTACGAATGTATTTCTTTCGCGGACAAAGACAAGGTCGAATGGATAGAGAGTAGCGAGCATGTCATTACGCTTTATCCAGCTGAATTGATATGTACCTATACTTATGAGGTCCGTAATGTCAAGAACATGGAATATATGACGCAAGCCTGCGGGTCATTGTCGAGCATGGCTCCCTCCATGCTGTTTGCCAACGAAGAACTGGACAGGGAGTGTGTTACTGTTCCCTTTGAGACAGAGCTCCACCTCGAGAGCTCGAAAATGACCGGTAAATTCTACACGTTCGGTCATCACGAAGAGAATGCCCGTCCGCACAAAATGATGTTTTATGTATGGTATTCCAATAAGGAAAAATTCTATACAACCTTTGACGTGACCGACCAAGTGCATAAGGCTCCGGATAGAAAGCATGTACATATCATCATTGATAATGCGGGCTTCCCAGAACCGCTTCCGAACGAGGATGGATTTGATGTAGAGGTTGATGATTGGGTGGAAGTAGAAAATGATATTATTATGTAGTCTTTATATTTTTAATCTTTTTGATATTATGCAAGCGAAATCAATTCTGATGGTACTATCGGCCATGGCATTGGTAACGGCATGTGCCAACGACGAAACGATAGAAATAAACTATGGTGAAAGCATCAGCTTGAGTGCGGTAGCGGGAAAAACAACCCGTACAGGAAGCGAAGCCACCACAACCAACAGTATAAGAAACTTTCATGTATTGGCCTTTACCCAAGGAGCTACATACATGGATTGCGATGTGCGGAAGCAAGGAAATGTATGGTCGTATGGCGATACCAAGTTCTGGCCGGAAACAGATGTGGACTTCTATTCGTATAGTCCGATGAATACGCAGAATGGCAATGTTAGCATCAAGGTTGAAGGCGACAAGAAAATTGCAAACTATAACGTACCCGGCGATGAAGACCTGCTTTATGCCTTGAACCAGGCTGAAAAGAAAAACGAGCATGAGGGTGAACGACCAGTCATGGTCAACTTCCGCCATGCCCTGTCACAAATTGTATTCAGAATCAGGAATACCAGCTCTAACCTGACAGTGTTCGTAGACGCAGTGAAAGTGGAGGGAATAGAGAAACAGGGTACATTCTTCTGGCCGACTTTGAGCACTACTACTCAATGGCAGGGAACTGAGAAAGACACGGAAACTGACAACTCATGGGGAAGATGGAATATTGTGTATAACAAAGAGAACGCAAAGCAGAACAACTATGCCGCTGAGATTATTCCGATAATGGAACAAGGTTTTGTAGGTTCCATAGATGCATCTGTGCGGGACTTGACTGTTAAAACAGACAATGGCTATAAGGGATTGCTCCTTTTACCGCAGACATTGAATCCCTGGATTACGAAGACCGGCGGAACAGATGAAAATCCGGAGTACAAAATCACGGGGACAGCGCGAGTGCTTGTTAAATGCAAGC
>JAUUNK010000371.1 GCA_030844565.1 Bacteroides ovatus | reverse complement strand
AAGGCGCTCCACCTCCCGTCGAAATTACCACATTCTCAAACTCGGCTACTTCATGGAGCATATTTCTCTCCAGCTCCCTGAATCCTGTTTCGCCTCGTTCAATAAATAATTCTCCAACGGTTTTGTGAAAACGCTCTTCAATATACCAGTCCAGATCGATGAACGGTATATTCATATATCGGGCAAAAGCCTTACCCAACGTCGTTTTTCCGGCACCCATATAGCCGGTAAGGAAGATACGAACCATAAATGATTAATTTTGCTCACAAAATTAATCATTTAATGAAGAATGAAGAATGAAGAATAAAGAATTTTAGCCATTATGCCATCCAATTCTTCATTATTCATTCTTCATTCCCGATTTATTTAAAGATTCTCACCCGTTCTTCAAGCGGCTGGAATTCTTTTTCACCCGGTTTGCCGACAGGAAGTCCGAACGGCATTTCCGCAATCAAATGCCAATGTTCCGGCAAATCCCATGCACGGCGCACTTCTTCATCAATCAACGGGTTATAGTGTTGCAGCGATGCTCCGAAACCTACATCCTCAAGCATCACCCAGATAGCCAGCTGGTGCATGGCAGAAGTCTGCAATGACCATCCCGGGAAATTCTCCTGATAAGACGGGAAAGCCTCCTGAAGTCCTTTCACCACTTTTTGATCCTCAAAGAACAGTACAGTTCCATAACCACAGGCAAAGGAATGATCTATCTTCTCTTCTGTCTTGACAAACGCTTCAGCCGGTACAATCCTCTTTAATGCGTCCTTCACAATCTGCCACAATTTCTTATGCGATTCTCCCAATAGAAGTACCACACGGGTAGATTGCGAATTGAATGCCGACGGCACATGGCGCACGGTCATATTAACGATACATTCGATCTCCTGATCGGATATAGGTGACTGATTAGTAATTGAATAGTAAGTTCGACGTTGTTTCAAAGCTTCACTAAAAGATCTTTCCATCATAGTTCCTTTCTTATTTTATATTCTTAAAACTCTCTTTTTTTTATAACAAGTAGCCCCCCTAACTTGTTCAGTTAGAGAATATATTTGTACCTTCGCAGCGTCAATTCATTGACTATCTAAAATTATCGTCAGAAAAAATGGCTAAACAGAAATTTTATGTAGTATGGGAAGGCGTCACCCCCGGAGTTTATACTTCCTGGACAGACTGCCAGCTTCAAATCAAAGGATATGAAGCTGCCAAATACAAATCATTTGACACGCGCGAAGAAGCGGAACGCGCGTTGACAATGTCTCCCTATGCTTATATCGGCAAGAATGCAAAGGCTAAATCAGGAGGTCCCAAACCTTCTTCGGATACTTTACCCTCTTGTGTGATCGACAATAGCCTGGCTGTCGATGCAGCCTGTAGCGGTAATCCGGGACCGATGGAATATCGCGGCGTACACATTGCCAGCCGTCAGGAGATTTTTCATTTCGGCCCGATGAAAGGCACGAATAATATCGGCGAGTTTCTAGCCATCGTACACGGGTTGGCGTTGTTGAAAAAGAAAGGTTTCGATATGCCCATTTACAGTGACAGCGCGAATGCCATCAGCTGGGTACGACAGAAGAAGTGCAAGACCAAGCTCCCCCGGACCCCGGAAACAGAAGAACTCTTTCTGTTGATTGAACGGGCAGAAAAATGGTTGCAGGGAAACACCTATACCACCCCTATTCTGAAATGGGAAACGAAAGAATGGGGAGAAATTCCGGCCGACTTCGGCAGAAAATAAAAGAACATAAATTTCAATCATAAGAAAAGATGAAAACATTGACTTCAAACAAAGCTTTCTGGCTGTTATTAGTCATTTGCGTAGTTACTATCCTGCCTTTCCTCGGCTTGTCGGAATACCACACGAAAGGTGAGCCTCGCGAAGCTATTGTTTCCTATTCCATGCTGGATAGCGGAAACTGGATCTTACCCAGAAACAACGGAGGAGAAATGGCTTACAAACCGCCTTTCTTCCATTGGAGCATCGCTGCTGTATCAGCAGTAGTGAACGGAGGGCAAGTCACAGAAATGACCTCCCGCCTGCCGTCCGCCATCGCCTTGATTGCCATGACTCTCTGCGGCTTTCTGTTCTTTGCCAAAAGAAAAGGAGTGCAACTGGCGTTATTGGCCGCCTTTATTACCCTGACTAATTTCGAATTACACCGGGCCGGAGCCAACTGCCGGGTGGACATGGTATTGACAGCGCTCACCGTTGGCGCTCTATATTGTCTCTACAGATGGTATGAGAAGGGGCTTAAAGGTATTCCCTGGCTGGCCATTCTCCTGATGAGTTGCGGAACACTGACTAAAGGACCGGTAGGTACTATCATTCCATGCTTAGTTGTAGGCATATTCTTGTTACTCCGGGGTGTCAGCTTCTTCAAGGCATTCCTGCTACTTTCCGCCTGGGCTATCCTTTCTCTCATCCTGCCTATCTGCTGGTACGTAGCTGCTTACCAACAAGGTGGAGAAGAATTCATCGCATTAGTGATGGAGGAAAACCTCGGTCGCATGACCAATACCATGAGCTATAATTCATGCGTGAACCCCTGGCACTATAATTTCGTGACCTTGTTTGCCGGATATGTTCCCTGGACACTGTTAGTCGTACTTTCCCTGTTCAGCCTGACTTACCATAAATTCAATATCCAGCCTGCCGCTTGGTGGAAACGTTTCACTGCTTGGATAAAGAATATGGATCCGGTGGATTTATTCTCTTTCACCAGTATTGTCGTCATCTTCGTTTTCTACTGCATTCCGCAGAGCAAACGCAGCGTCTATCTGATGCCTATCTATCCTTTCATTGCTTATTTCCTTGCCAAATATCTATTTTATCTGGTCAAGAAGCAATCCAAAGTCATCAAAGTATATGGAAGTATTCTTGCGGTAATCAGCCTGTTGCTGTTCACTTGCTTCATTGTATTAAAATGCGGGCTCATCCCTGAAACAATCTTCCACGGCCGTCACGCACAGGACAACATTAATTTCATGCGCGCCATACAAAATATCAGCGGTGCAGGAGCCTTGTTGCTG
This sequence comes from Bacteroides ovatus, assembly GCA_030844565.1. Classification (GTDB taxonomy): domain Bacteria; phylum Bacteroidota; class Bacteroidia; order Bacteroidales; family Bacteroidaceae; genus Bacteroides; species Bacteroides ovatus_A. The sequence continues at coordinate 581 of JAUUNK010000371.1, read as the reverse complement.
ATTGCCGTTCCTACCGTCCTCGGTATCTACTGGTGGTTCTATCAACGGAAACATGCATTGAGCAACCGCTTCCTGTATGCCCTCGTCGTGCTTACCATGGGATTATACCTTGCATTGGACGGTGCTTATCAGCCGGCAGCATTAAATTCGAAATCCGTCAAATTCGTCGCTGCAGAGATCGAAAAGATTGCGCCGGAAAGCGAAGGGACTATGTACGAATTCATTGAAGAAAGTCTGCATGCAGCAGGTGACCCTGTACATTACTTCGAGATTAATTTCTACCTGCATAACCGTCTCGACAACTTCTACCAAAAACGTCCTGCCAAAGGTTTCTTGTTGATCGGCACCAATGACGCAGAGAAATATCTTCCTGAATTTGAGAAAGAGGGGTATCAGTTCGAACAGGTTTACGAATCTCCTAAACGAGTGCTCCGGCAAATAGCCAAAGTATACAAGTTCGTTAAAAACGAACAGCCTGAAAAAACCGAAACTACTCCTATTGTTGAGTAAAAGGGACAGAATTTACCGTTTTTCCATGCTTCACAAGGAACTCCGCCGATTGGAGCATGGAAAAACTATAT
>JAUUNK010000370.1 GCA_030844565.1 Bacteroides ovatus | reverse complement strand
AAAGAGAAATTAACAAATGTTAATCCACCCCCCAAGAATTACAACTGAGCCAAAGAAACGGCAGGCTTACAAATAAGAAACGAGCTTACAAATCTCCTAAAGTATATCATAGAATCTCTGCAAGCTCGTTTTATGAGTGGTGCTTTTGCGCACCTTATCTAGTTGTTATAAAGGCATATTACCATGCTTCTTGGGCGGGTTTGTCTGCATCTTGTTTTCCGTCATTTCCAGTGCCTGAATCAGACGTTTGCGAGTCTGTCTCGGATAAATGATTTCGTCAATATATCCCAGCTCGGCAGCCTGATACGGAGTGGCAAACTTTTCTTTGTAGGCTTCCAGTTCCTTGGCCTTTGTTGCTTCGTCAGCTTTGCGGAACAGGATATTGATGGCGCCATCCGCACCCATTACTGCAATTTCTGCACTTGGGTAAGCGAAGTTCACGTCAGCTCCGGTCTGCTTGGAGTTCATTACGATATAAGCACCACCGTAAGCTTTGCGGGTAATCACTGTCAGTTTGGGAACAGTGGCTTCTGCAAATGCATAAACTATTTTTGCACCGTGACGGATGATACCATTGTTTTCCTGCGTATATCCCGGAAGGAATCCCGGAACATCTTCGAATGTAATCAATGGAATATTGAAGCAATCGCAGAAACGGATAAAACGGCTTGCTTTGTCGCTGGCATCAATATCGAGAACACCGGCAAGATAAGCTGGCTGATTCGCTACGATACCTACCGAACGACCTGCCATACGGGCAAAGCCAATGATAATATTCTTAGCAAAGTTCGGCATCACTTCGAAGAAATAGCCGTTGTCTATAACACGTTCGATAATGTCTTTCATGTCATACGGTACGTTCGGGTCTACCGGAACGATTGTATCCAGAGAAGTATCTTCGCGGTTTGTTTCGTCAGTGCAAGGTTTTTTCTTAGCTTCATCCATATTATTCTGCGGTAAGAAAGAAAGCAGTTCACGGATGCTCATCAGCAATTCTTCTTCGGTATTGCACATAAAGTGAGTCACACCGCTCTTGCTACTATGTGTCATTGCGCCACCCAGCTCTTCTTTACTTACTTCCTCATGAATCACAGCTTTTACTACATCCGGACCAGTCACAAACATGTGACTTTTTTCTTTCACCATAAAGATGAAATCGGTCAGGGCAGGAGAGTAGCAGGCACCTCCGGCGCAAGGACCCAGGATTGCCGAAATCTGTGGAATCACACCGCTGGCCATTGTATTCTGATAGAAAATATCAGCATAACCGGAAAGGCTCTCGATCCCTTCCTGGATACGTGCACCGCCCGAATCATTCAAAGCGATAATCGGGGCACCGTTCTTCAATGCAAGTTGTTGTACTTTCACAATCTTTTTAGCATTGGAAGCTGACAGTGAGCCGCCATATACCGTAAAGTCATAAGCGTAAACAAACACCTGGCGACCGTCCACCTTTCCGTAACCGGATACGATACCATCTCCCGGAATTTTGTTCTTATCCATACCGTAGTTCGTACAACGGTGAACCATCAACTTATCCAGTTCAACGAAAGTACCCTTATCGAGTAACATCTCGATACGTTCGCGGGCAGTCATTTTACCGCTTTCATGTTGCTTCTCTATTTTATCAACGCCTCCACCAAGAGAAGCGATGCGGTCACGTTCCTCGAACGTGGCGTATGCTTTATTTATTTCTTCCATAATGCAATCCGTTCTTATTATTATGCAATCGGTTCTAATGTTATTAATGTCTGTTCGCCGGTTATGCTATCACCTTCTTGAACCAGAATTTCTTTAATGCGGCAATCCGAAGTCACTTTGTAGTTGCTCTGCATTTTCATTGCTTCGATAACGATGGCAGTATCTCCCGCTTTCATTTCCTGACCGACTACAACAGGTATTTTCACTACCTTGCCCGGCATCGGAGAAATGATGCAGTCGTTCTGTTCCTCTTCCCCTTTCTTGCGCATCCGTAGATATTTTGCCTGGCTGTCCACAATTTCTACATTGAAACTGCTATAATGCGTATTCACTTTATAGCTTTTCCCGTTATCACGGCGAATCAGCTGTGCATTCGAACTGCGTCCGTCCATCAAGATGTTGCAAGTGCCGTTTTCCGCCATCACTACATCTGCTTCAAACGGTTTTCCATCAATGGTAAGCACCACCTTGTTATCTTCCTTGCTGACCAACTCTACTTCGGCCACACGGTTTCCTATATGAATTTCCATAATTGAATTCTCTTTGTTAAAATTAGATTCTCAACACTCCCTTGTGCAGTCCGAACTCTTTCCATTTGCTGATAGGACGGTTGTCGGTAGCCATACCGCTGTTGTTCTCTTCGAGGTTCATCAAGTAGTCCATATAGGCGGCAATCAAAGCAATATTTTCGGAATGTTCGCTAGTGCGCATGATACGTTGTTGCAGATATTCGCCGTTCTTGGTGATGAATCCTGTATCATAGTGACCTTCCACGAAATCGGGAGTGTCCATGATGGCACGCAGATAGCTGATGTTGTTTTTCACACCGGTCAACTTATATTCGTGGAGTACGCGGCGCATCCGCTCGATAGCGTATTCGCGGTTGGTAGCCCATACAATCAGTTTACCGATCATCGGGTCGTAGTAGATTGGAATTTCATATCCCTCGTACACATAACTGTCGATACGTACACCGATACTGTTCGGCTCTGTAATCTGTTTGATGATACCCGGGCTCGGCATGAAATTCATTTCTGTATCTTCGGCACAAATACGACACTCAATAGCGTGTCCGCGTTGCTGGATATTTTCTTGTTTAAGTTGAAGCACCTGTCCGTCGGCAACTTTAATCTGCTCTTTCACCAAATCTACCCCAATCACTTCTTCCGTAATCGGATGCTCCACCTGTAAACGGGTGTTCATCTCAAGGAAATAATAGTTGCGGTGTTTGTCAACAAGAAATTCGATAGTACCCGCACCAATGTAGTTTACTGCTTTAGCCGCGGCTACCGCTTTTTCACCCATGTCTTTCCGCAGTTCGGGAGTGACGAAAACCGAAGGAGTCTCTTCTACGATTTTCTGGTTACGGCGTTGCACGGAACATTCGCGTTCGCACAGATGAATGACGTTTCCATGCTTGTCACCAAGAATCTGGAACTCGATATGATGAGGCTCTTCAACGAACTTCTCCAGATAAACCGTGTCATCGCCAAAGGAAGACAACGATTCGCTCTTGGCAGTGGTATAAGCTTCTTTCACTTCTTCGACACTGTGGATGAGGCGCATACCCTTTCCACCACCGCCCATAGAAGCTTTCAGCATCACCGGATATCCGATCTTATTGCAAAGCTCTATGGCTTCTTCCACACTTTTCAAATTGTCTTGTGTGCCGGGAACAACGGGTACTCCCGCCTCGATCATTTTGATACGGGCAGCAATTTTATCCCCCATGGCTTCCATTGTTTCCGGATTAGGTCCGATAAAGATGATTCCTTCTTCCTGACATCGACGGGCGAAGGTAGCATTCTCGGACAAGAAGCCGTAACCCGGATGGATGGCGTCCGCATGAGCTGCTTTCGCCACTTCGATGATTTTTTCTATATTCAGATAACTCTCTTTGGATGCTGCCGGCC